>NZ_JBIDDQ010000049.1:0-19365 GCF_043195415.1 Streptomyces sp. Y7 | reverse complement strand
CGGGGGTGGTGGGGTGCGGGTGAGTGGGGGCTGGTCGCGCAGTTCCCCGCGCCCCTGGGGGTTGGAGGGCCGTTGGTTGATCGGCCGGCTTGGCGGGGCTCGTCGCGCGCGGTTCCCCGCGCCCCTGGGGGCGGAGGGCCGTTGGTTGATTGTTCGGCTTGGCGGGGTCGCGCGTGGGTTTCCGTGCCTCTGCGGGGTTGGAGGGCCGTCGGTTGTTTGTTCGGTCTGGCGAGAGCTGGGGGTGCGGTTCCGCGCTTAGGGGGTGTACGCCGATCGTGAGGGGGCCGGGCTCACGAGGTGAGCCCTTGCGTGGGCCCGCTTAGGGTGGATGATCACCAGCGTGTTCGATCCTGAGGCCGCCGCCTTCGACCCCCGGCCGCCTCGCCCGGCCACCGACAGGAGCCCACCCATGCCCCTCCTCCTCCGGCCCGTCACCCGCGACGAGCACCTGGCCTTCGTCGCGGCGCGTCCGTCCGCAAGCCATATGCAGGTCCCGTCCTGGGGTGACGTGAAGCCGGACTGGAGGGCGGAGAGCCTGGGCTGGTTCGACGCGGAGGGCCGGATGGTCGGCGCCGGGCTCGTGCTGTACCGGCCGCTGCCGAAGCTGAAGCGGTACCTGGCGTATCTGCCCGAGGGCCCGCTGATCGACTGGCACGCGCCCGACCTCGTGGAACGCTGGCTGGAGCCGATGCTCGCCCACCTCAAGGGCCAGGGCGCCTTCTCGGTGAAGATGGGCCCGCCCGTGGTCGCCCGGCGCTGGAGCACCGACGCGGTGAAGGCCGCCATCGCCGACCCGGCCGCCCGCCGACTGGGGGACGCGGAGCCGACGTCGTACGAACCGGGTGCCCAGGACCTCGCCGACCGGCTGCGACGGTCCGGCTGGCGGCAGACCGAACCCGGCGGCGAGGACGGCTTCGCCGCCGGGCAGCCGCGCTACGTCTGCCAGGTGCCGTTCGCCGGCCGGACGCCCGACGACATCCACCGCGGCCTCAACCAGCAGTGGCGGCGCAACATCAAGAAGGCCGAGAAAGCGGGCGTGAAGGTCGTGCAGGGCGGCTACGAGGACCTGCCCGTGTTCTACGACCTCTACGTCGAGACCGCCGAGCGCGACCGGTTCATCCCGCGCCCGCTGCCCTACTTCCAGCGCATGTGGACCGCCCTCACCGCCGAGCACCCCGACCGGATGCGGCTCTACCTCGCCCACCACGACGGCGACACCCTCGCCGCCGCCACGATGCTGACCGTCGGTGAGCACGTCTGGTACTCCTACGGCGCCTCCACCAGCCGCAAGCGCGAGGTTCAGCCCAACAACGCCATGCAGTGGCGGATGATGACCGACGCCCATGAACTCGGCGCCGCCGTCTACGACTTCCGCGGTATCACGGACACGCTGGAGGAGTCCAACCACCTGCTGGGCCTGCTGCGGTTCAAGGTGGGCGCCGGCGGTGAGGCGGTCGAGTACCTGGGGGAGTGGGACTTCCCGCTCAACCGCGTGCTGCACAAGGCGCTGGATCTGTTCATGGCCCGGAGGTAGTCACCGGCCGGTAGCGGTAGCGGTAGCGGTAGCGGTAGCGGTAGCGGTAGCGGTAGCGGCAAGGGCGACGGCGACGGCACCGGCACCGATTCCCGGGTTCGGCCCGTGGCGCCACCTCCGGCGGCGGTGCCATCTTCGGCCGCGGTGCCATCTTCGGCCGTAGCGGCATTCGGCTGCGCCACCCTCGGCTCCAGCCCTCAGCAGCCCGCCCGTCCTCCGCCCGTCCCCCGCCTGGCCACTGCGCCCGTCCACACTCTGGGACAGTGGCATAACGGGTTCACACACCTGACGGAGTCCACTACCCTGGACTCGGAAGTGCAGTGCGATGAACGAACCCGAGTCGAGCCCCTGGAACGCCCGTGAGCACCCCTGACGCCGCCGCCACGCCCTCCGCGACCCCTGCCCGGGCCGTCCCGGACCCGTCGGCCGGTGCCCCGCGTGGTCTGGGCTCGCTCGGTCCCGTGGGCCTCGTGCTGGCCGGCGGGATCTCGGTGCAGTTCGGCGGCGCCCTCGCGGTCAGCCTCATGCCGCGGGCCGGCGCGCTCGGTGTGGTGGCGCTGCGGCTGCTGGTCGCGGCGATCGTCCTGCTGGTGATCTGCCGCCCCGGGCTGCGCGGTCACTCCCGTACGGACTGGGGCACGGTGATCGTCTTCGGCGTCACCATGGCCGCGATGAACGGCCTCTTCTACCAGTCGGTCGCCCGCATTCCCCTGGGTCCCGCGGTCACCCTGGAGGTCCTCGGTCCGCTCGCCCTCTCCGTGCTGACGTCACGCCGTGCCGTCAACGTCGTCTGGGCGGGACTCGCTCTCGCCGGCGTCTTCCTGCTTGGCGGCGGAGGCTTCGACAGCCTCGATCCCCTGGGTGTCGCTTTCGCCCTGGCGGCCGGCGCCATGTGGGCGGCCTACATAGTCTTCAGCGCCCGCACGGGTCGACGCTTCCCCCAGGCGGACGGGCTCGCCCTCGCGATGGCGGTCGGGGCCGTGCTGTTCCTGCCTCTGGGCATCGCCGAATCGGGTACGAAGCTCACCGACCCGGTGACCATCGGGCTGGGCGCCGCGGTAGCGATCCTGTCGTCGGTCCTGCCTTACACTCTCGAACTCCTCGCCCTGCGCCGCCTGCCCGCGGCGACCTTCGCCATCCTGATGAGCCTGGAACCGGCCGTCGCCGCCACCGCCGGCTTCCTCATCCTCGACCAGGCGCTCTCCGCCCTGCAGGCCCTGGCCATCGCCCTGGTCATCGCGGCGAGCATGGGAGCGGTGCGGACCCAGGTGGGGCGTGGGAGGGCGAAGTCGGTAGGGGCGGCCGAGCCCGCAGCCGCCGCCCAGCCCGTCACGCCTACTGATGCGGTCGCCGCCCCTGACGCGGTGACGATCAGCGAGCCAGCCGCAGCCGCAGCACCCGAGCCAGCAGCAGCCGCAGCACCCGAGGCAGCCGTGGCCGCCGCAGCACCCGAGGCAGCCGTGGCAGCCGCAGCCTCTGTGGCCGCCGCAGCCCCCGTAGCGGCCACCGCCCCCGTCGCAGCCGTCGAGCCCGTGACGGCCCTGGGGCACGTGAACTCCGTGACCTCCGCCAAGGCCGTCGAACCCGAGAACGGCTAGGCGCGTTCCCGGGCCGTGACAGCCCGGGCTCGCGGCGACTCGCGGATCCCGCGGACGCGTTCCCGGGCTGTCATCCCGGCGCCCCCGGCGCCCCACCGATCACGCGGACATAGGCGCGTCCCCGGGCCGTCACCCCCGCGCCCCACCCCCCACACGCAACCCACTGATCACGCCGCCGCGCCGGCCCCCGGCGTCGACTCGCGCATCAGCAGGTCCCGGACGGCGAGGCCGTGCCGGGAGCGCAGTCGGCTCAGTTCCCACAGGCCCACCGCGGTCACCGAGACCGGGGCGCCGAGCATCAGCAGGATCCGGACCGGGGTCGGCACGCCCGCGTAGGCGTCCGTGAACAGGTCGATCAGGGCCATCTCCCACACCAGGGTCATGGCCAGCAGCGGCGGCATCGTCTCGTGGATGTCGGCGGTGCGGAAGACGTGGACGAGCCCCAGGCCGACGCCCCAGACGATGAAGGGCAGGACCCATACGAAGATGGCCACGCAGACGAGGACGGTCACGGCGGTCATCACCGGGTTGGTCGCGAACCGGCCCTCGACGAAGCCGGTGAGCACGACCACCGGGAACACGAAAACCGCGCCGATGAGCGCCACGATCGCGCCGAAGGGCTTCGCGGCCCGGCGCAGCAGCTCCCGCCGTCCCGTGGCCGGCACCAGGGAGAGCAGGATGCCCACGGCGACCGGGAACGTCACGGACAGCATCAGGACGCTGATCCAGGACTGGTCGGCACGCTTCTCGGCGGCGTCCCCGAGGGAGTCCGCGATCTTGTAGGTGACCGACATCCACACTACCGCGGCCAGCCCCACCCAGGTGCGGATCTTCTGCATCTGGGCCACCACGGGGTCCTGGACGATGCCGGGCCGGGACGGCTTGAACACCCGGCGCGCGGTGTGCACGGGGCCGAACCGCTGCCACAGCCGCAGGAAGGGACCGGGCGCGGGTTGCGGCGGCGGAGACGGCGGCTGGGGGTGGGGCGGATAGGGCTGCGGCGGGTAGGGGTGCGGGATCTGCGGCGGATGGCCGGCGCCGGGCGGTGCGGGCTGGGGCGGGTACGGGCCGAGTGAGGGCGGATACGGCTGCCCGCCCTGCGGGTCGTAGGGCGGCTGCCCGCCCGGGTTCCAGTTGCTCATCCTTGCGTCTCCCCCGATGTGACCTGTGTGCGTGCTCGACGTGCGCGTACTGGACGTGCGCGTGCTGGACGTGCGCGTGCTCGACATGTGCCCGATCGACATGTGCCGGTCGACCCGTTGCTCCCGCAACAGCCGCGCCGCCCGAGTGTATTGACGGCACACCACACCGACACCCTTCCCACCGTGAACACTTCCCAAGTGACGCAGCCACACCACGCAGCCACACCACGCAGCCACACCACGCAGCCACACCACACAGCCACACCACGCAGCCACACCACGCAGCCACACCTGCAGCGAATTAATGCAAGCACGCTTGCTTGTTTTCTCCCGCGCTGCCATGCTCCTCACCACGCCGCACCACATGGCCGCATAACCACCCCCGCACACCGCCGTGCCCCGAGGGGAGCGCACCGTGTCCGATCCGACGCCCGTGTTCGACGATCTGCGCGAGGAGAGCGAGGAGCTCGAACGGCTCGTGGCCGGCGCGAGCCCCGAGCAGTGGGCTCTCGCCACACCGGCGCCCGGCTGGAGCGTCGCCCACCAGCTCGCGCACCTCGCCTGGACGGACCACTCGGCGCTTCTCGCGGTGACCGACGTGAAGGCGTTCCACGAACTGGTGGAGAAGGCGCTGACAGCGCCGGGGTCCTTCGTGGACGACGGTGCGGAGGAGGGTGCCGCGCTGCCGCCCGAGGAACTGCTGGCGCGATGGCGGGAGGGACGGGTTGCGCTGGACACGGCGTTGCGCGAGGCCCCGCCCGGCACCAAGGTCCCCTGGTACGGCCCTCCCATGTCCGCCGCCTCCATGGGTACGGCCCGGCTCATGGAGACCTGGGCCCACGGTCAGGACATCGCCGACGCCCTCGGTGTGGTGCGCACACCCACCGACCGGCTCAGGCATGTGGTGTGGATCGGGGTACGGACCAGGGACTTCGCCTTCGGCGTGCACGGACTGCCGACTCCGCTCGACGACTTCCGCGTAGAACTCGTGGCTCCCTCGGGCGAGTTGTGGACCTATGGTCCCGAGGACGCCCCGCAGCGGGTGACCGGCCCGGCGCTCGACTTCTGCCTCCTGGTCACCCAGCGCGCCCACCGCTCCGACCTCGCCCTGAGCGCCGAAGGCCCCGACGCCGACCGCTGGTTCGACATCGCCCAGGTCTTCGCGGGCCCGCCCGGCGAGGGCCGTGCGCCGAAGGGGGCGGCCCGGTGACGCCCGCACCGTCCCCGCTGCGGATCGGCAACGCCTCCGGCTTCTACGGCGACCGCTTCGAAGCCATGCGCGAGATGCTCACCGGCGGCGAACTGGACATCCTCACGGGGGACTACCTCGCCGAACTCACCATGCTGATCCTCGGCCGCGACCGGCTGAAGGACCCCGCCGCCGGTTACGCCCGCACCTTCCTGCGCCAGCTGGAGGAATGCCTCGGCCTCGCGCAGGAGCGCGGCGTGAGGATCGTCGCCAACGCGGGCGGCCTCAACCCGGCCGGACTGGCGGAGGCGGTACGGCAGCTCGCCGAGCGCCTCGGTCTGCCCGTGCGGGTCGCCCATGTCGAGGGCGACGACCTCACCGCCGCCCACCCCGGCAGCCTCGCCGCGCACGCCTACCTCGGCGGCTTCGGTATCGCCGCCTGTCTGCGGGAGGGCGCGGACGTCGTCGTCACCGGGCGGGTGACCGACGCGGCCCTCGTCACCGGACCCGCCGCCGCCCACTTCGGATGGGGGCCCGGCGACCACGACCGGCTCGCGGGAGCCGTGGTCGCCGGACATGTGCTGGAGTGCGGGACCCAGGCGACCGGCGGCAACTACGCCTTCTTCCACGAGTTCCGCGAGGGCGGCGGCGACCTGCGCCGCCCCGGCTTCCCGCTCGCCGAACTGCACGAGGACGGCAGCTGCGTCATCACCAAGCACCCCGGCACCGGCGGTCTCGTCGACGTCGGCACGGTCACGGCCCAGCTGCTGTACGAGACGGCGGGCGCCCGCTACGCCGGGCCCGACGTCACCGCCCGCCTGGACAGTGTGCGGCTCACCCAGGAAGGGCCGGACCGCGTCCGGATCGAGGGCGTGCGGGGCGAGGCTCCGCCGCCGACGCTCAAGGTCGGTGTCAACCGCCTCGGAGGCTTCCGCAACGAGGTCGCCTTCGTGCTCACCGGCCTCGACATCGAGGCGAAGGCCGGCCTCGTGCGCGAGCAGCTGACCGACGCACTCGCCAAGTCACCGCCCGCCGAGGTCCGCTGGGACCTGGTGCGCACCGACCGGCCCGACGCCCCGAGCGAGGAGACCGCGAGCGCACTGCTGCGGCTCGTCGTGCGCGACCCGTCCCAGGAGGCCGTCGGCCGGGCCCTGAGCGGCGCCGCGATCGAGCTGGCGCTAGCCAGTTACCCCGGCTTCCATGTGCTGGCCCCACCGGGGAAGGGCTCGCCCTATGGGGTCTTCGAGGATGTGTACGTCCCCCATGGTGCCGTCGACCATGTGGCCGTCCTCCACGACGGACGCCGGATCCCCGTGCCGCCGGCCCACGACACCCTCGTACTCGACGTAGTGCCGGAGCCGTCGCTCCCGCAGCCGCTGGCGCACGGGCCCACCCAGCGGGCTCCGCTCGGGCGCGTCGCGGGTGCCCGCAGCGGGGACAAGGGCGGCAACGCCAACGTCGGCGTCTGGGTGCGCTCGGACGACGCCTGGCGCTGGCTGGCGCACGAGCTCACGGTCGACCGGTTCCGGCAGCTGATCCCCGAGAGCGGCCCGTTGAAGGTCACCCGGCACGTCCTGCCCGACCTCCGCGCCCTGAACTTCGTCGTCGAGGGAATCCTCGGCGAGGGCGTCGCCGCCCAGCACCGCTTCGACCCGCAGGCCAAGGCCCTCGGCGAATGGCTGCGCTCCCGCCACCTGGACATCCCGGAGATCCTGCTGTGACCGTGCTGCCGTCCACCCTGGACACCAACGGCTCCGACTACCGGGCCAACCGCGAGACCATGCTCGCCAAGCTCGCCGAACTCGACACCGAGCACGCCAAGGCCCTCGCGGGCGGCGGCCCCAAGTACGTCGAACGGCACCGGGGGCGCGGCAAGCTGCTGGCCCGCGAGCGCATCGAGCTGCTCCTCGACCCCGACACCCCGTTCCTGGAGCTGTCGCCGCTGGCGGCCTGGGGCAGCGACTACGCCGTCGGCGCGTCCCTCGTCACCGGCATCGGGACCGTCGAGGGCGTGGAGTGCCTGATCACCGCCAACGACCCCACCGTGCGCGGCGGAGCGAGCAATCCCTGGTCGCTGAAGAAGGCGCTGCGGGCGAACGACATCGCGCTCGCCAACCGGCTGCCCGTCGTGAACCTCGTCGAGTCTGGCGGAGCCGATCTCCCCTCCCAGAAGGAGATCTTCATCCCCGGCGGCGCGATCTTCCGGGACCTGACGCGGCTGTCGGCCGCCGGGATCCCCACCGTCGCCGTCGTCTTCGGCAACTCGACCGCCGGCGGCGCGTACGTCCCCGGCATGTCCGACCACGTGATCATGGTCAAGGAGCGCGCCAAGGTGTTCCTCGGCGGCCCGCCCCTGGTGAAGATGGCGACCGGCGAGGAGAGCGACGACGAGTCCCTCGGCGGCGCGGAGATGCACGCGCGCGTGTCGGGCCTCGCGGACTACTTTGCCGTCGACGAACCGGACGCCCTGCGCCAGGCCAGGCGCGTGGTCGCCCGCCTCAACCACCGCAAGGCGTACGGCGATCCGGGCCCGGCCGAGCCGCCCAAGTACGACGCCGAGGAACTCCTCGGGATCGTGCCCGGCGACCTGCGCACCCCCTTCGACCCGCGCGAGGTCGTCGCCCGGCTCGTCGACGCCTCCGACTTCGACGAGTTCAAGCCGATGTACGGCACCAGCCTGGCCACCGGCTGGGCCTCCCTGCACGACTATCCCATCGGCGTGCTCGCCAACGCCCAGGGAGTCCTGTTCAGCGAGGAGTCGCAGAAGGCGGCCCAGTTCATCCAGCTCGCCAACCAGCGCGACATCCCGCTGCTGTTCCTGCACAACACCACCGGCTACATGGTGGGCAGCCAGTACGAACAGGGCGGCATCATCAAGCACGGCGCGATGATGATCAACGCCGTCAGCAACAGCCGCGTGCCGCACCTCTCGGTCCTCATGGGCGCGTCCTACGGCGCCGGCCACTACGGCATGTGCGGCCGCGCCTACGACCCCCGCTTCCTGTTCGCCTGGCCCAGCGCCAAGTCGGCCGTCATGGGCCCGCAGCAGCTCGCCGGCGTCCTGTCGATCGTCGCCCGCCAGTCGGCCGCCGCGAAGGGACAGCCGTACGACGAAGAGGGCGACGCGGCGCTGCGGGCCATGGTGGAGCAGCAGATCGAGTCCGAGTCCCTGCCGATGTTCCTGTCCGGGCGGCTGTACGACGACGGGGTCATCGACCCGCGCGACACCCGCACGGTCCTCGGCATGTGTCTGTCCGCCATCCACACCGCCCCCTACGAGGGTGCGCGCGGTGGCTTCGGCGTCTTCCGGATGTGAGGGATCACCAGTGATCACTTCTGTACTCGTGGCCAACCGGGGCGAGATCGCCTGCCGGGTCTTCCGCACCTGCCGTGAGTTGGGAATCCGGACGGTCGCCGTGTACTCGGACGCCGACGCGAACGCCCTCCACACGCGCGTGGCCGACACAGCGGTACGGCTGCCGGGCGCGGCGCCCTCCGACACGTATCTGCGCGGCGACCTGATCGTGAAGGCGGCGCTCGCCGCCGGCGCGGACGCCGTGCACCCCGGCTACGGCTTCCTCTCCGAGAACCCCGGCTTCGCCCGCGCGGTCCTCGACGCCGGACTCACCTGGATCGGGCCGGCCCCGGAGGCGATCGAGGCGATGGCGTCCAAGACGCGCGCCAAGGAACTGATGGGCGTCGAGCCGCTGCGCGAGGTCACCGAGGCCGACCTGCCCGTCCTGGTGAAGGCGGCCGCGGGCGGCGGCGGACGCGGCATGCGCGTCGTACGGCGACTCGCGGACCTGGACGCCGAACTGGAGGCCGCGCGCGCGGAGGCCCACAGCGCCTTCGGCGACGGCGAGGTCTTCGTCGAGCCCTACCTGGAGGACGGCCGGCACGTCGAGGTGCAGGTCCTCGCCGACACCCACGGCACGGTCTGGGCGCTCGGCACCCGCGACTGCTCCCTCCAGCGACGCCACCAGAAGGTGATCGAGGAGGCCCCGGCACCCGGCCTGCCCCCCGAACTCACCGACTCCCTGTACGAGATGGCCGTACGCGCCGCGCGGTCCGTCGGCTACGTCGGCGCCGGCACCGTCGAGTTCCTCGTCGCCGGCCGCGCCGCGCACTTCCTGGAGATGAACACCCGCCTCCAGGTCGAACACCCCGTCACCGAGGCCGTGTACGGCGTCGACCTGGTCGCCCTCCAGCTCCGCGTCGCCGAAGGACACGCCCTCGACGAGGAGCCCCCACGCGCGCGTGGCCACGCCGTCGAGGCCCGCCTGTACGCCGAGGACCCGGCCCGCGACTGGGCCCCGCAGACCGGCACCCTGCACCGCCTCGCCGTCCCCGACGGCATCCGCCTCGACACCGGCTTCACCGACGGCGACGAGATCGGCGTCCACTACGACCCGATGCTCGCCAAGGCCGTCGCCCACGCCCCCACGCGCGCGGAGGCGATCCGCGCCCTCGCCGGCGCCCTGGACCGTGCCGCCGTCCACGGCCCGCCCACCAACCGCGACCTCCTCGTCCGCTCCCTGCGGCACAAGGAGTTCACGACCGCACGCATGGACACCGGCTTCTACGACCGCCACCTCACCGACCTCACCGAGCCGGCCCCCGACCCGCACGCCCCCCTCGCCGCGGCCCTCGCCGACACCCACGCCCGCTCCCGCTTCGGCGGTTTCCGCAACGTCCCCTCCCAGCCCCAGAGCAAGCGCTACGCGATGGCCGGCGAGGAGATCGAGGTCCACTACCGCCACACCCGCGCGGGCCTGGAGGCGGACGGAGTGCGCGTCGTCCACGCCGACGCCGCGCTCGTCGTCCTCGAAGTGGACGGCGTACGGCGGAACTTCGACGTCGCCCGATACGGCGACGAGATCCACGTCAACACCACCCGCCTGACCGCGCTGCCCCGCTTTGCCGACCCCACCGCCCAGATCGCGCCGGGCTCCCTCCTGGCCCCCATGCCGGGAACGGTCGTCCGAGTCGCCGACGGCCTGACCGAGGGGGCGACGGTGGAGGCCGGCCAGCCCCTGCTGTGGCTGGAGGCGATGAAGATGGAGCACAAGATCACAGCCCCGGCCACAGGCACGCTGACGGCCTTGCATGCGTCGCCCGGCCTGCAAGTGACGGTCGGCGCTCTGCTGGCGGTAGTGCAGCCGACCCCTTAGGGGCGCGAGGAACTGCGCGAGCAACCACACACAACCCGCACCCGGAAGGAGTCCCATGCCCGCCACCCTCGAAACCGAGGAACACAAGGCCCTACGATCCGCGGTAGCCGCCCTGGGTAAACGCCACGGCCGCGACTACGACCGCGAGGCCCTCTGGTCCGAGGCCGCGAAACTCGGCTACCTCGGCGTCAACCTGCCGGAGGCATACGGCGGCGGAGGCGGCGGCATAGCCGAACTCTCCATCGTCCTCGAAGAACTCGGCGCCGCGGGCTGCCCCCTGCTGATGATGGTCGTGTCCCCGGCGATCTGCGGCACGGTCATCGCCCGCTTCGGCACCGAGGCACAGAAACGGGAGTGGCTCCCCGGCCTCGCCGACGGCACCCGCACCATGGCCTTCGGCATCACCGAACCCGACGCCGGCTCCAACAGCCACCGCATCACCACCACCGCCCGCCGCGACCCGGACACCGGGGACTGGCTCCTGACCGGCCGCAAGGTCTTCATCTCCGGCGTCGACATCGCCGACGCCACCCTCATCGTCGGCCGCACCGAGGACGCCCGCACCGGCAACCTCAAGCCCTGCCTGTTCATGGTCCCGCGCGACGCCGAAGGCTTCACGCGCCGCCAGATCGACATGGAACTCAGCGCCGCCGAGAAACAGTTCGAGCTGACCCTCGACGACGTACGGCTGCCCGCCGACGCCCTCGTCGGCGACGAGGACGCAGGTCTCCTCCAGCTCTTCGCCGGACTCAACCCCGAACGCATCATGACGGCCGCCTTCGCGATCGGCATGGGCCGCTACGCCCTCGCCCGCGCCGTCGAGTACGCCCGCGACCGCACCGTGTGGAAGGCCCCCATCGGCGCCCACCAGGCCATCGCGCACCCCCTCGCGCAGGCGCACATCGACCTGGAACTGGCCCGCCTGATGATGCAGAAAGCGGCCCACCTCTACGACGCCGGCGACGACGTCGGCGCGGGCGAGGCCGCCAACATGGCCAAGTACGCGGCGGGGGAGGCCTGCGTGAAGGCCGTCGACCAGGCCGTGCACACCCTTGGCGGCAACGGCCTCACGCGCGAATTCGGACTCGCCTCGTTGATAACCGCGGCACGCGTCTCTCGTATTGCTCCGGTGAGCCGGGAGATGATTCTCAACTACGTCTCCCACCAGACCCTGGGCCTGCCCAAGTCGTACTGACCGGGGCGCCCGTCCGGCACCGTGTCGCGAGGAGGAACCGTGTTCCGCAGCGAGTACGCAGACGTCCCGGCCGTAGAACTTCCCATCCACGAGGCCGTACTGGGCCGGGCCGCCGAGTTCGGGGACGCCCCCGCGCTCATCGACGGCACGGACGGCACCACCCTCACCTACGAACAGCTCGACCGCTTCCACCGGCGCATCGCCGCCGGCCTCGCGGAGACGGGCGTGCGCAAGGGCGACGTGCTCGCCCTGCACAGCCCCAACACGGTCGCCTTCCCCACCGCGTTCTACGCCGCCACACGCGCGGGTGCCTCCGTCACCACCGTGCACCCGCTCGCCACGCCCGAGGAGTTCGCCAAGCAGCTGAAGGACTCGGCGGCCCGCTGGATCGTCACTGTCTCACCGCTGCTGGAGAGCGCACGCCGGGCCGCCGAACTCGCGGGCGGCGTGCAGGAGATCTTCGTGTGCGACAGCGCGCCCGGACACCGCTCGCTCATCGACATGCTGGCCTCCGCCGCCCCCGAGCCCCAGGTCGACATCGACCCCGTCGCGGACGTCGCGGCCCTGCCGTACTCCTCCGGCACCACCGGCATCCCCAAGGGCGTGATGCTCACGCACCGCCAGATCGCCACCAACCTCGCCCAGCTCGAACCGGCGATCTCGGCGGGACCCGGCGACCGCATCCTCGCCGTCCTGCCCTTCTTCCACATCTACGGCCTCACCGCCCTGATGAACGCCCCGCTGCGGGTCGGCGCCACCGTCGTCGTCCTGCCCCGCTTCGACCTGGAGACCTTCCTCGCGGCCATCCAGAACCACCGCATCACCGGCCTGTACGTCGCCCCGCCGATCGTCCTCGCCCTCGCCAAGCACCCGCTCGTCGCCCAGTACGACCTGTCGTCGCTGAAGTACATCGTCAGCGCCGCCGCCCCCCTGGACGCGAAGCTCGCCGCCGCCTGCTCGCAGCGCCTCGGCCTGCCACCGGTCGGCCAGGCCTACGGCATGACGGAACTGTCCCCCGGCACCCACGTCGTCCCGCTCGCCGCCATGGACGACGCCCCCGCCGGCACCGTCGGACGGCTCATAGCCGGCACCGAGATGCGGATCGTCTCCCTCGACGACCCCGACAAGGACCTCGGAGCCGGCGAGTCCGGCGAGATCCTCATCCGCGGCCCCCAGGTCATGAAGGGCTACCTCGGCCGCCCCGACGCCACCGCCGCCATGATCGACCCCGACGGCTGGCTGCACACCGGCGACGTCGGCCATGTCGACGCCGACGGCTGGCTGTTCGTCGTGGACCGCGTCAAGGAACTCATCAAGTACAAGGGCTTCCAGGTCGCGCCCGCCGAACTGGAGGCACTCCTGCTCACCCACCCAGGCATCGCGGACGCGGCTGTGGTCGGCGCCTACAACGACGACGGAAACGAGGTGCCGCACGCCTATGTGGTCCGCCAACCCTCCGCGACCGACGTCTCCGAGGGCGAGGTCATGATGTACGTCGCCGAACGCGTCGCCCCCTACAAGCGGGTCCGCCAGGTCACCTTCATCGACGGCGTCCCCCGGGCCGCCTCCGGCAAGATCCTGCGCCGCGAACTGCGCGCGCCGAAGGAGAGCGCATGACGCTGATCGGCCGCACCCGCACTCGCGGCGTGGAGACTCTGAGCCTCGACTCCCCGGCCACCCGCAACGCGCTCTCCGCGGCGCTGGTGGGCGAGCTGGCCGACGCGCTGACGGACTGCGCCAAGGACGCCGACGTACGCGCCGTCGTCCTCACCCACACCGGCAACACCTTCTGCGCCGGCGCCGACCTGCGCGACCCGCCGGACCCGGACGCGCTCGTCGCCCTGCTCCGGCAGATCGTCCAACTGCGTAAACCGGTCGTCGCCCGGGTCACCGGCCACGTCCGCGCGGGCGGCCTCGGCCTGCTCACGGCCTGCGACATCGCCGCCGCCTCCCGCGAGGCCACGTTCGCCTTCACCGAGGTCCGCATCGGCGTGGCCCCCGCCGTGATCTCCCTGCCCGTGCTCCCCCGCGTGGACCCGCGCGCCGTCGCCCGCTACTACCTCACCGGCGAACGCCTCGACGCGCCCGAAGCCGCCCGCATCGGCCTGCTCACCGCCGACGGCGAGGACGTCGACGCCGTACTGGAACCCGTCCTGGACGGCCTGCGCAGAGCCGCACCCCAGGCCCTGGCCGAGACGAAAGCACTGCTCACGGCTAAGGTGCTGGAAACCTTCGACCGGGACGCGGCCGACCTGACCGCGCTCTCGGCCCGGCTGTTCTCCTCCACCGATGCCCGCGAGGGGATGACGGCCTTCCTCGAACGACGGGATCCGCAATGGGTGGTGTGAGCACAGTCGGCGACCGCGTGGACCGCGTGCCCAAACAGGACCGCAGCCGCGCCACCCGCCAACGCCTCCTGGAAGCCGCCGTGGCCTGCCTCGCCGAACACGGCTGGGCGGGCTCCACGGTCTCCGTCGTCGCCGAACGCGCCGGCGTCTCCCGAGGCGCGGCCCAGCACCACTTCCCGACCCGCGAGGACCTCTTCACCGCGGCCGTCGAATACGTCGCCGAGGAACGCTCCACAGCCCTGCGCGCCCTGTTCCCCGAAGGCGCCGCGGGCGACCGCCGGGCCGTCGTCTCCGCCCTCGTCGACCTCTACACCGGCCCCCTGTTCCGCGCGGCCCTGCACCTGTGGGTGGCCGCCTCCAACGAGGACCAGCTACGGTCCCGGGTCACCGAGCTGGAGGCCCGGGTGGGCCGCGAGACGCACCGTATAGCCGTCGACCTGCTCGGCGTCGACGAGAGCCGCCCCGGCGTCCGCGAAACCGTCCAGGGCGTCCTGGACATGGCACGCGGCCTTGGCCTGGCCAACCTCCTCACCGACGACGCCGGGCGCCGCGAGCGCGTGGTGGCACAGTGGGGGCTGCTGCTGGACGAGACCCTGAGCTGACCGCGTCGCCTGCTGCGGCAGCCGCTGTCAGTCGTCGTCGCCCTCGTCGTCGCCGCCGTCGTGCCGCGCGTCGGGCTGCTGCTCCTGCTGCTCCCGCTCGCGCTTCTGCTGCTCCCGCCGCTCCTCGTCGTCCCGCGCCCCGCGCTCGGCGGGCGCGGAGCTGATCGGCGACGGGCTCGACTCCAGCGGCGACACCGACGCCGAGGCGCTCTGGCCGGGCGAGGTGTCGGACTTCGTGCTCTCGGCGGCGCTCTTGTCGGGGGAGAACCACAGCATGCCGAGCAGCATCGCCGCCACGAACAGCGCCGCCGCGGCCACCGTGATCAGCAGGTTCCGGGTGCCCCTACCGGCGTCCGCACGGGGACGGGAGCGGGCCCGGGACCCGGCGCGCGCGGCGGAGACACCGTGCGACCGGGCGGGGGACGCCGAGCGGGAGCGGGCGGTCGGTGCCGAAGGGGACCGAGGAGCGGCCGCCGAGTGGGACCGGGCGGCGGATTGCGACCGCGACCGGCTGTGGGCGCGGCCCGGTCCGCCGCGGGGCGACGAAGTGCCCTGGTTCGAGGGCAGCGCGTACGTGGTCGGGCTGCTGGTCCCGCCCATCGGGTCCCGGCCGGACGCCGCGGCCGACGACGGGCGTGACGGGGCCGTCACCTCGGGCAGCGGCTCCGCGCGGCCCAGCCAGGCCCCCTCGGCGAACCAGTCGGCGGCCCGCTGGGCGGCCGGACGGTGTTCGGGCTCCTTGGCGAGCAGACCGAGGAGGTAGTTCTCGAACGCGGGCGGCAGACCGGCGACACCCAGCTCGCGCGGCGGCACGGGAGCCGCGTCGAGATGCTGATGCAGGATCGCCACGGCGGAGTCGGCCTGGAACGGCGGGCGCCCGGTCAGCAGCTGGTAGAGCACGCAGCCCAGGGCGTAGACGTCCGAGGCGGGACCGGCCGGCTTGCCCAGCGCACGCTCCGGGGCGAGGTAGAGACTCGTGCCGACGATCTGCCCGGTCGCGGTGAGCGCGGCACCCGGGTCGTCCACGAAGCGGGCGATACCGAAGTCACCGATCTTGAGGGTGCCGTCGGCGTCCAGCAGCAGATTGCCGGGCTTGATGTCACGGTGCACGATGCCCTGCCGGTGCGCGGCGGCGAGCCCCGCGGCGGCCTGCGCCGCCATGCGCGCCACCCGCTCCGCGGACTGCGCCCCCGACCGGGTCAGCAGCCGGGCCAGGTTGTCGCCCTCGACGAGCTCCATCACCAGGTAGAGCCGGTTGTCGTACTCGCCGAAGTCCCGCACACCCACCACGTTCGGATGGTCGATCCGCGCGGCCGTCTGCGCCTCCAACCGGAACCGGGACGTGGCCGTGGGGTCGGAGTCCTGCGGCAGCAGGAGCTTGACGGCGACATGCCGGCCCAGGGTCTCGTCGTAGGCCCGCCAGACCTCCCCCATCCCGCCGCGCCCGATCGACTCGCCCAGCCGGTAGCGGCCCGCTATCAGCACCTGTTTCCCCATCCCTCATGCCGTAAGAGATCTCGACGCCGCAGGCCGTAACTCACCACGCAGGGACGGGTGATGGTGGGATGCCGCAGCCGCCCCAGCATACTGGCGGAGTGGATCAGTCACGTTCCGTGTGCCGTCATCGACGGGCCACGGCGGGCCTGGAGCGCCCGCCGGGAGCGGCACCACGCGAAGCGCTACGGCCCGCGTGATGACCGGCCCGCCGGAGGGGAGGGTGGTGCGTGGGACTCAGTGCGCGATGTCGGCGTAGCCCTCGACCTCGCGCGGATTGCGCGGGCCCGGGCCCACATAGCGCGCCGAGGGGCGCACGAGGCGGCCCGTGCGCTTCTGCTCCAGGATGTGCGCCGACCAGCCCGCGGTCCGGGCACACGTGAACATCGACGTGAACATGTGCGCCGGGACCTCCGCGAAGTCCAGGACGATCGCCGCCCAGAACTCGACGTTCGTCGCCAGGACACGGTCCGGACGGCGGGCGTGGAGCTCCGCCAGAGCCGCCTTCTCCAGAGCCTCGGCGACCTCGAAGCGGGGCGCGCCGAGCTCCCGCGCGGTCCGGCGCAGAACGCGCGCACGCGGGTCCTCGGCACGGTAGACACGGTGACCGAAGCCCATCAGGCGCTCGCCGTTGTCGAGGGCCTGCTTGACGTACGCCTCGGCGTCGCCGGTCCGCTCGATCTCCTCGATCATCCCGAGGACCCGGGAGGGAGCGCCGCCGTGCAGCGGGCCGGACATGGCTCCTACGGCGCCGGACAGGGCCGCGGCCACATCCGCACCGGTGGAGGCGATGACACGGGCCGTGAAGGTGGAGGCGTTCATGCCGTGCTCGGCGGCGGACGTCCAGTAGGCGTCCACGGCGGCCACGTGCTTGGGGTCGGGCTCGCCGCGCCAGCGGATCATGAACCGCTCGACGACGGACTGTGCCTTGTCGATCTCGCGCTGCGGGACCATGGGCAGACCCTGACCGCGCGCGGACTGGGCGACGTAGGACAGGGCCATGACGGCGGCGCGCGCCAGGTCCGCGCGGGCCTGCTCCTCGTCGATGTCCAGCAGGGGCTTGAGGCCCCACACGGGTGCGAGCATCGCGAGCGCGGACTGCACGTCGACGCGGATGTCACCGGAGTGCACGGGGATCGGGAAGGGCTCGGCGGGCGGCAGTCCGGGACGGAAGGCCCCGTCGACGAGCAGCCCCCAGACGTTCCCGAACGAGACGTGGCCGACCAGGTCCTCGATGTCGACGCCCCGGTACCGCAGAGCGCCGCCCTCCTTGTCCGGTTCGGCGATCTCCGTCTCGAACGCGACGACTCCCTCGAGTCCGGGTACGAAATCGGACATCAGGCGGCTCCTCGTGATGTGTGCGACGGATGGGGTTGTGGGTGGAGCGAGTGGGTGGAACGACCACAGGTCAGTCGGCGGAGATGGGCGTACGCCGGGTGGATCCACGGTCACGGGCTCGGAATCCGGGCTTGCGGGACTCCGGACCTCGGCGGACTCGCGGTCCGGGGCGTACCCCTGTGATGCCCCGTGCGGCTGGCGGTCATCCAACCGGAACGGCATCAGAACGATAACCCTGAGTGCCACCTTTTGGGGACCCCTGCGGCACTGAGTGCCATGCAATTGCCCTTCGGCAACGAAGGGCACCGTGCCCGACGACGCCCGTTCGGATACGGCTTCGGATACGGCAAGATGACCGCGTGACCGACCGAGACCCCGTCGCCTCCGATCCCGCCGGGCCCGCCCCCGACCCCGCCGCGATGCGCAAGCACTACCGGGCCGAGGGTCTCGCCGAGGCCGACCTGGCCGCCACTCCGGTGGCCCAGTTCGCGCGCTGGTTCAAGCAGGCCGCGTCGGAGGCCCACCTCTTCGAGCCGAACGCCATGATCGTCTCCACCGCGGACGCCGAGGGCCGGCCCAGCTCCCGCACGGTGCTGCTGAAGCAGTTCGACGACCACGGCTTCGTCTTCTTCACCAACTACGGCTCCCGCAAGGGCCGCGACCTCGCCGAGAACCCCTACGTCGCCCTGCTCTTCCCCTGGCACCCGATGGCCCGCCAGGTCATCGTCACGGGCGTCGCCCGCCGCACCGGCCGCGACGAGACGGCCGCCTACTTCCGCACCCGCCCCCACGGCTCCCAGCTCGGCGCCTGGGCCAGCACCCAGTCCTCGGTCATCCCCTCCCGCGCGGAACTGGACGCCTCATACACCGAACTCGCCGCCCGCTACCCCGAGGGCGAGCAGGTACCGGTCCCCCCGAACTGGGGAGGCTTCCGGGTGGCTCCCCGGACGGTGGAGTTCTGGCAGGGCCGGGAAAACCGCCTGCACGACCGCCTGCGCTATGTGGCGGAGCAGGACGGGGGGTGGCGGGTGGAGCGGCTGAGTCCGTGAGCCTGTCCCCGCGCCCGCCGCGCAACGCAGACGACCCGCGAGCTCGGGTCCTTCCGCCGGAGCGGAGGAGCCGGCCGGACGTACCGGCGAACTCGCGGGTCGGGTGACTGCTGGGATTGGGCCGGCTGCACGCGTCTCTCACGTGCTGGTCCGGCACCGCACTGGGTGGGGTGACGGGCCGCTAGCCCGCAGCCACCTCACGCGTCCGGTATTCATACATCTGCCGAACCACCTCCCTTCTCGTGTGCACCACACACTAGGAACGTGGTCGGCTCCCGATCAACCGGTTTTTCGAGATATTGACGCCAGCAGATTCCCCACCAGCGGATTCGCGCCGTTCCTGCGCCATGCCACCGCCACCCGGGTCCGTTCCGTGTTCGGTTCGACGGGGCGGAAGGACACGCCCTTGAGGCGGATGCGGCGGATGCTCGTGGGGGCCAGGGAGATGCCGAGGCCCGCTTCCACGAGGGCGCAGACCGTTTGCCATTCGACGGCCTCCTGGGTGACCCGGGGGGTGAAGCCCGCTGTGGCGCAGAGGGCGGTGATGCGGTCGTGGAGGCCGGGGCCCGCTGCCCGGGGGAGGAGGACGAAGGGGGCGTCGGCGAGGTCGTGCAGGGGCACGGTGCGGCGGCCGGCCAGGGGGTGGGTCGTGGGGAGTACGGCGACGAAGGGTTCCGTGAGGATCGTGCGGAAGGCGAGGGCGGG
>NZ_JBIDDQ010000048.1:0-38421 GCF_043195415.1 Streptomyces sp. Y7 | reverse complement strand
CCCCAGCAGATGCTGGAGACGGGGTATCAACATATCTGGCGTTGATTTTTGGCACGCTGTTGAGTTCTCAAGGAACGGACGCTTCCTTTGTACTCACCCTCTCGGGCTTTCCTCCGGGCTTTTCCCTCCGGTCTTGCGTTTCCGACTCTATCAGATCTTTCCGATCCGATTTCCTCGGTGCTTTCCAGGTTCCCGCTCTCGCGTTTCCCTTTCCGGCGGTTCCGACTTTATCAGATCCTTTCGGGCCTGACTCCCAGTCAGCGGGGCTTTTCTTCCCGGCCGTTGGGCCGTTCCGACGAGTGAGACTTTAGCGGATTCCTCGCTCCCGAGCTAATCGGGGCTGTGTTCTGTCGAACGCGGATTCCTCATTCCGTAAATACGCAGGCCAATGAAACGACGGCAGACAGATCGACTGTCGTCGAGTGGTGGTTGGTACTTGCGGAGTGGCTGTCCGGGGACCGACCGGGGTCGGCGCTCACGTCGGACAACTCGGAGAACAGTACGGACCGGGTCTGGGCGTGTCAACTTCACTCCCTGTGGCACCCCGGGGGCGTAGTCTGACGGCATGACGACGCGTACGTGTACCCAGCTGTGGTGGGCCGCCTGACGGCGGCCGCGCTCACGTACGCACTCAACGGCCGCCGCCTCGGCGGCCGTTTTCGTTTCTCCCTCCAGGGGGTCGGCCGGCCGGGGACGGCGGTCTCGACCAGGAGGAGAAGAGATGACGCGGGTCTTCAGTGGGGTCAAGCCGACCGGGCATCTGACGCTGGGGAACTACCTGGGGGCCATGCGACGGTGGGCGACCGTCGATCAGCACCAGTCCGACGCGGTGTTCTGCATCGTCGATCTGCACGCGCTGACCGTGGACCACGATCCCGCGCGGGTGCGCAGGCTCAGTCGGCAGGCGGCGACGTTGTTGTTGGCGTCAGGGCTGGATCCGGAGCGGTGCACGGTCTTCGTACAGAGTCATGTGGATGAGCACGCGCGGCTGTCGTACGTGCTGGAGTGCGTGGCCACGGACGGCGAGATGCGGCGCATGATCCAGTACAAGGAGAAGGCCGCGCGGGAGCGGGTGCGGGGCGGGAGTGTGCGGCTGTCGCTGTTGACGTATCCCGTGCTGATGGCGGCGGACATCCTGGCGTACGGGACCGATGAGGTGCCGGTCGGGGACGACCAGACGCAGCATGTGGAGCTCGCGCGGGATCTGGCGGCGCGGTTCAACCAGCGGTACGCACATACGTTCGTGGTGCCTCGGGCCACGTCGCCGCAGGTCGCGGCCCGGGTCATGAACCTGCAGGACCCGGCGTCGAAGATGGGCAAGAGCGATGACTCCGGGCCCGGGATCGTCTATCTGCTCGATGAGCCGGACGTGGTGCGGAAGAAGGTCATGAGGGCCGTGACCGACAGCGGGCGGGAGGTCGTGTACGACCGGGACGCTCGACCGGGACTGGCGAACCTGCTGGAGATCCTCGCGGCGTGCACGGGTGGGAACCCATCGGAGCTGAGCGGTGTATATGAATCGTACGGAGCCTTGAAGAAGGACACCGCGGAGGCCGTGGTCGAGGTCCTCAAGCCCGTACAGGACAGGCACAGGGAGCTGTGCGCGGATCCTGGTTATGTGGAGGGGGTGCTGCGGGATGGTGCGGAGCGGGCTCGGGCGATGGCTCGGCCGACCGTGGATGCCGCGTATCGGGCGATCGGACTGCTGCCGGCGGCTTCGACCGCGACGGCGGATATCGGGGTGACCGTGTAGGGCGCGCTGGGCCGCCCCCTGAGCGGGGGGGGCGGCCGGGCGTCACTTGTTGCTGCTGCCGGAGGCCAGCTCGCGGCTGCGGTCGCGGGCGGCTTCGAGGGCGGCGATGAGGGCGGCGCGTACGCCGTGGTTCTCGAGTTCGCGGATGGCGTTGATGGTGGTGCCGGCAGGGGACGTGACGTTCTCGCGGAGCTTGACGGGGTGTTCGCCGCTGTCGCGGAGCATCGTCGCCGCACCGATCGCGGACTGGACGATCAGGTCGTGCGCCTTGTCCCTGGGCAGTCCGAGGAGGATGCCGGCGTCCGTCATGGCTTCGACCAGGTAGAAGAAGTACGCCGGGCCGGAGCCGGAGAGGGCGGTGCAGGCGTCCTGCTGGGATTCGGGGACGCGGAGCGTCTTGCCCACGGAGCCGAAGATCTCCTCCGTGTGGGCGAGGTCGGCCTCGCTGGCGTGGCTGCCTGCGGAGATGACGGACATGGCCTCGTCGACGAGGGCGGGGGTGTTCGTCATCACGCGGACGACCGGGGTGCCGGCGGCGAGGCGGGACTCGAAGAAGGAGGTGGGGATGCCGGCCGCGCCGCTGATGACCAGGCGGTCAGTCGGGATGTGCGGGGCGAGCTCGTCGAGGAGGGTGCCCATGTCCTGCGGCTTGACGGTGAGGATCAGGGTGTCGGCGGTCTTGGCGGCTTCCGCGTTGGAGACCGGGGTGACTCCGTGGCGGGCGCGGAGTTCTTCGGCTCGTTCCGCGCGGCGGGCCGTCACCAGGAGGTCGGCCGGGGCCCAGCCACCGCGGATCATTCCGCTGAGCAGGGCTTCGCCGATCTTGCCGGTGCCGAGGACTGCGACTTTCTGAGTCATGGCTGGGGTGTCCTCCGGGGGTTGCGTCGTCCGGATTCATCCTCGCACCGGGCGCCGCCTTCGGAGGTGACGTGTCCGGTGGGCGGACGGTCCGGGCGACGCCGGGCCGGGCCCCTCGGGGGTCATGCCGTCCTGCGTCGCAGGGTCGCCGCTCCCAGGCCCAGGACCAGTAGGGCGCAGCCCGCCACGATCAGGGCGTCGCGGACGAAGTTGGCGGTCATGTCGGTGTGCTTGAGCACTTCGTTCATGCCGTCGACCGCATAGGACATGGGGAGGACGTTGGAGATGGCTTCGAGGGCGGGGTGCATGTTGTCGCGGGGGGTGAACAGGCCGCAGAGGAGGAGCTGGGGGAAGATCACGGCCGGCATGAACTGGACGGCCTGGAATTCGGAGGCCGCGAAGGCCGAGACGAAGAGGCCGAGTGCGGTGCCGAGCAAGGCGTCGAGCAGGGCCACGAGCAGGAGCAGCCAGGGGCTGCCGGTGACGTCCAGGCCGAGGAACCAGAGGGCGAGTCCGGTCGCCAGGGCGGACTGGATGATCGCGAGCGTGCCGAAGGCGAGGGCGTAGCCGGCGATCAGGTCGCCCTTGCCGAGGGGCATGGCGAGGAGGCGTTCGAGGGTGCCCGAGGTGCGTTCGCGCAGGGTGGCGATGGAGGTGACCAGGAACATCGTGATCAGCGGGAAGATCCCGAGGAGGGAGGCGCCGATGTTGTCGAAGGTGCGCGGGCTGCCGTCGAAGACGTAGCGCAGCAGGAACAGCATCACGCAGGGCACGAGGACCATCAGCGCGATGGTGCGCGGGTCGTGGCGGAGCTGGCGCAGGACCCGGGCCGCGGTGGCGGTGGTGCGGGCGAGGTTCAGCGCGCCGGTGGGGACGGGCCGGGGTGTCGTGGTGCTCGTCGTCGTGGTCATCGCGTGGTCTCCTTCGCGCGGGCGGCAGCCGCGACCGCCTCGTCGACCAGGTGCAGGAACGCCGCCTCGACGGTCTCGGATCCCGTACGGGTGCGGAGGGCTTCGGGGGTGTCGTCGGCGAGGATCTCGCCCTCGCGCATGAGGAGGAGGCGGTGGCAGCGCTCGGCCTCGTCCATGACGTGGGAGGAGATGAGGAGGGTGGCGCCGCGGGAGGCGGCGATGTCGTGGAAGAGGTTCCACAGGTCCCGGCGCAGGACCGGGTCCAGGCCGACCGTGGGTTCGTCCAGGACGAGGAGTTCGGGGGTGCCGAGGAGGGCGACGGCGAGGGAGACGCGGCTGCGCTGGCCGCCGGAGAGGTTGCCGGCCAGGGAGTCGGCGTGGCTGGTGAGGTCGACGTCGGCGATGGCGCGGGTGACGTTCTCGTGGCGCCGGTCGGCGGCGGTGTGGCCGGGGTCGAGGATCGCCGCGAAGTAGTCGAGGTTCTGGCGGATCGTCAGGTCGTCGTAGACGGAGGGGGCTTGGGTGACGTAACCGATGCGGGTGCGCAGGGTCGGGTGGCCGGCGGTGCGGCCGAGCACGTCGAGCGTGCCGGTGACCTTGGCCTGGGTGCCGACGATCGATCGCATGAGGGTGGTCTTGCCGCAGCCGGAGGGGCCGAGCAGGCCGGTGATCTGGCCGCGCGGGACGGTGAAGGTGAGGTCGCGGAGCACGTGGCGCGGGCCGCGTACGACGTTGAGGGCCTCGGCTCGGATGGCAGGGCTGTCGGGAGGGTCCGAGCGGACCGCGTCGGCCGGCGAATAATTCATCATGCGATGAATAATGCTCCGACGGGGCTGCGGCGTCAAGCGTCGAGGTGGGCTCGGGGAGGGGGCGTGCCGAGGTGCGCCCTGAGACGTGCGAGGTCGCGAAGTGCCGGGTGCCCGGTGCTGGTGCTGGTGCTGGTGCCGGGAGGGCAGGCGGTAGGCGGGGAGGCGGTAGGCGGTAGGCGGGGAGGCGGTAGGCGGTAGGCGGTAGGCGGTAGGCGGTAGGCGGTAGGCGGTAGGCGAGTGTCAGATGGCAGGTGCCGGGCGGGCCCGGGCGGGCGGGCCACCGCCCCACCGGCGCCGGTGCTGCCACCCCTGCCCCCGCAGGCGGTCGTCCGGGCGAGCGTCCGGGCGGGGCGGCCCCGGGCGGGCGGGCCCGGGTACGACTTCGCCCGCCCTCGCCGGTTCGGGGCGTAGGGCGGGCGGGGTGGTGGAGCCGCGTCAGGGGGTGGTGGCTACGAGGAGGTCGACGTCGTAGGTCTCTTCGATGATTCCGTCGGGGAAGGCGTTGAGGAGGAACTGCCTTTCCTCGGCGAGGAAGGCGGTGCTCGCCTCGGTGCCGTGGACCAGGAAGATCGAGTGGCTGCCGATGTTGGCCAGGTGGGTGTCCACGGGGACGCGCCGGCTCCAGCGGACCTTGCGGCGGATGAAGTCGAGCTTGCCGGTCGGGTCGCCGAGGGCGGCTCGGGCGCCGCTGCCGTTCTGTTCGACGACGGGATGGAGGCCGAAGCTGCGTTCGATGCGTTGCGCCTGTGCGGCGTGCCAGGCGATGTCGAGCGGGGTGGTGTTCCACCACAGGGCCAGCGCACCGCCGGGGCGCAGCACCCTCAGGGCCTCCGGCACCGAGTGGGTGGGGTCGGTCCAGTGCCAGGCCTGGGCGTAGGTGAGGAAGTCGGCGGAGGCGGTGGCCAGGGGGAGGTTGTTGCCGTTGCCGCGGACGATCGGTATGTCCGGGTGGGCGTGCCGGAACTGGGCGGCCATGCCGTCGCCGGGTTCCACGGCCAGTACGTCGGCGCCGCGCTGCTGGAGGAGGGCGGTGGCGATGCCGGTGCCCGCGCCGACGTCGATGACGCGCGCGCCGGCGAGAGGGCGGCCGGCGAGTTCCTCGATCGCGTCGAAAAGGGCGGGCGGGTAGGAGGGGCGGTTCTCGGCGTACTGGGCTGCGGCAGCGTTGAAGGAACTTGCGCGGTCGGAGTGGGAGGGCGCGGTCATACGGCCATGGTGACCCTGGTTGGTGCGGTGTGCACCGAGTTTCACGGGGGTGGTTCGGCTGGGCAGGTCGGTGGGTTCGGTGGCGGTGGGTTCGGTGGCCGTGGCTCGGTGGGTTCGGTGGCGGTGGGTTCGGTGGCGGATTCGCCGTCGGCCAAGTACGGGTACCGCGGCCCGGCGGCCGTCTGTGCGGCACGCCCGCACGACTGTCCCCCCCCCCCCCACCTGCGGCACGCCCGGCTATCCGTGCCGCACGCCGCACACCCCCGCTGGGGAACGAGCCCAACCTCCAGGACGGCCACCAGCCACGAGCCGCGGCCGGGCATCACCACCAGGCGCGACCACCCACAGCGCACCTCGCCACAACCGTCCTCATCGGGACGCCACTCCCGCCGCCCTCATCCGGACGCCACCGCCCCCGCTGCCCTAGCCGTCCTCGGCCGGGCGCCGTCGTCCTCGCCGCCCCCGCCGTCCTCATCCGGACGCCGTCGTCCCCGCCGTCCTCGTCGGGGCGTCGTGCACCGCACTCCACCCGAACGCGGCCTCTAGTTGCGGCGGCGCTTCTTCGACGGGTTGCCGGTGCGGCGGGTCGTGCGGGATTCGTGTTGCTTGCGGGCCGTCTCGTATTCCTCGCGGTGGAGCTTCTCGCCGGGGGCCTCGATGAGGGAGCGGAAGAAGTAGGCGAGGAGGGAGCCGACGAAACCGATGGTGAGCAGGCCCCGCAGGGACGCGTGCCGGTCGGGGTCGGGGCGTTTGGTGAAGGCCTCCCAGGTGTGGCGGAAGGCGAGCGCGCTGCAGATCGCGAACATGGCGACGACCAGGACGGTCACGAAACTGCCGGGGCCGGCGATCGCAATGCCCTCGTAGGCGAAGCGGAGCACCAGGCAGGAGACGGCCGCGGCCAGGAGGGACCCGGCGGCGACCCCGATACGGCGGGCGGTGTAGCCGTTGTCGTGTTCGAGCCAGGTCGTGCCGAAGAAGCGCAGGGGCTCGGGGCGGGGGCCCGAGGAGCCCGCGGGGTGGGCCGGGGTGCCGTTCTTCTCGCTCACGAGTCGATTATGGCTCCGGTGGGGCCGCGGGCTCCGTACGGGGCCCGGCGTACCGGGACCCGCCTGGCTCAGGAGCAGCGCGGACGGACGTAACCGTCGCTGCCCGTCTGGACGTAGGCGTCCGCGACGTACTGGCCGTCGTCGATGTTGTCCCAGATGTTCGACGTGCCGTACGGACCGGACACGTTGGTGCCCGGCGTCTGGCAGTAGATCGGGATCCGGGCGCCCTCGGGCAGGACGCGGACGATGCTGTAGCCGGTGCCGGGGCCCCGGCGGACGTTCAGGCGGACGCCCGGCGCGACCGAGTAGTAGCGCACGGCGTCGGCCGTGGCAGCCATCGTCTCTACGTCGTCGGCCGTGGCCGCCATCGTCGCTACGGCGTCGGCCGTGGCCGCCATCGTCGCTACGGCCTCTGCCGTGGCGCCCCCGGCATCCTCGGCTCTTTCGGCCTCTTCGACGCGATCTGCGGACATGATCGTTCCTCCCCCGTTGATCCCCATGACTGCCATGGGGTCCCGTTGATTCCCCTAAATCACGCCACGCACACATGTGCGTGTTGGGAACACGGAGGCTAGCAAGCCGCCTCTGTCTCGTACGAGTCATCGACTAGGCTCCGTGCGTCGCGCGCGCGGACGAACAGCACGGGGGTGTTCCCATGGCGCCACAGCAGAACGCCGGAGCTGGCGCGGAAGCGGAACTTCCCGAGTACGCCGGTCACTACCGCCTGGAGGAACGTCTGGGCTCCGGTGGCATGGGCGTCGTACATCTGGCGCGGAGCACCTCGGGCATGCAGCTCGCGGTGAAGGTCGTGCATGCCGAATTCGCCAAGGATCCCGAGTTCAGAGGGCGTTTCCGGCAGGAGGTGGGGGCCGCCCGCAAGGTCAGCGGAGCCTTCACGGCGCCGGTCGTGGATGCCGATCCGGAGGCCGAACGGCCCTGGATGGCCACCCTGTTCATCCCCGGCCCGACCCTCTCCGATCATGTGAAGCGGAATGGCCCGATGGAGCCGGCGCAGCTGCGTCGGCTGATGGCGGGGCTGGCCGAGGCGCTGCGTGACATACACCGCGTCGGCGTGGTGCACCGGGATCTGAAGCCGAGCAACGTGCTGCTCGCCGAGGACGGGCCGAAGGTCATCGACTTCGGCATCTCTCGGCCAAAGGACAGCGAACTGCGGACCGAGACGGGCAAGTTGATCGGCACGCCGCCGTTCATGGCGCCGGAGCAGTTCCGGCGGCCCCGGGAGGTCGGTCCGGCCGCCGACATCTTCGCGCTCGGGTCGGTGCTGGTGCACGCGGCGACCGGACGGGGGCCGTTCGACTCGGACAGCCCGTATGTCGTCGCCTACCAGGTCGTCCATGACGAGCCGGACCTGACCGGCCTGCCGTCGAATCTCGCGCCGCTGGTGCTGCGTTGTCTCGCCAAGGAGCCCGAGGACCGGCCGACGCCGGACGAGTTGATGCGCGAGCTGCGGTCGGTGGCGGCGTCGTACGACACGCAGGCGTTCATACCGGCGCAGCGGGCCACGGACGGGCCGCACAAGTCGAAGTCCCCCGCGGAGCCGGAGTCGGAACCGGAGCCGGAGTCGGAACCGGAGCCGGGAGCGGCGGGATCGGACGCCGGGGCGCGGTCGGGTCGGCCGGGGGCCGGCAAGAAGTCCGAAGGGCCGTCCGGGGGAACCCGGCGCCGTCGGCTGCCGGCCCTCGGCGCCGGGGTCGTCGGACTCGCCGCGCTCGCCGCGCTCGCCTCGGTGCAGCTTCTCGGCGGTGACGAACCGGCGCCGAAGGGCGGGGACGCGCGGACCACGCCGGCCGCCTTCGAGGCGTGGACGGCGACGCCGGCGCCCGGGAAGGGCATGCCCCAGTGTGCCTACGGGGCCGGGAAGGTGCTGTGCGCGCAGAGCGGGCTCGTCTTCGCGCTCGACCCCGGAAACGGCCGGCTGCTGTGGCGCCATCCCGTCGCCCCGTCGCCCGTGAGCGCGGCGCCGGTCGTCGCGGGCGGCCTCGTGCACCCGGCGTCGGTACCGGCGGACGGCCGGCTGGAGGCGTTCGACCTCGCCACCGGCACGTCGGCCTGGCGGCGGAACGGGCCCGCGTACAGCGAACCGTCGGCCGCCGGCGGCATGCTGCTGCTCACCGGTGCCGACGGCACGGTCACCGGCGTCGACGGGGCCTCGGGCGAGAAGCGGTGGAGCCGTTCGCTGCCGGGGCACCAGGAGCCGTACTTCGTCTCCTTCGCCAGGGATCCGCTGGCGTACACGGCGACCGCGTCCGCGGACGGTTCGAGCACCCGGGTCACGGCGGTGGACCCGGCCACGGGTGAGGTGCGCTGGGACGCCCGGCTGGAGGGAACTCTGGAACTCGCGGGGACGTCGGACGGGTCGGTGTTCCTGTTCTCCGTCAACGGGATCTACAGCGACACGAGGGCCCTGATCCGCTACTCCCCCGCCGACCGGACATCGCAGCGCGTGCCCCTGCCGCGCCCGGTGCAGCAGGCACGCGGCACGGTCCGTGGGGACGTCGTCTACGTCGTGGGCGACGGCGGCTCGCTGGTCGCCGTCGACATGAAGGCGCGCAAGCAGGTGTGGAGCCTGGAGACGTCCGTGGTCCGTACGTCGTCGCCGGCCGTCGACGGTCGGCATGTGTACGTCAGCGCTCCCGACGGCCGGCTGCTGGCCGTGGATGCTCGCAGCGGCAGGCTCGTGGGCCAGACACCGCCCCGGCTCGGCGCCGACTCGGACCGGGTGGCGGCCAACCTGCCCGAGCCCCTGCTCGCCGGCGGCCGGGTCTACTCCGCCGCCCCCGACGGCACCGTCTTCGGCGTCGACGCCCGCGATCCGTCGCGGTGGTGACGGAGGGGCGGCGGGCACCCGCGGCAGGGCGGCGCCCCCGTCCCGCCGAACGACGCCCGGGCCGCAGCCGCTACCGACCCGCGACAGGGCGGCGCCCCCATCCCGCCGGACAACGCCCAAGCCGCAGCCGCTACCGACCCGCGACAGGGCGGCGCCCCCATCCCGCCGGACAACGCCCAAGCCGCAGCCGCTGCCCACCCGCGACAGGGCGGCGCGCCCGTCCCGCCGGACGACGCCCGTGCCGTAGCCGCTGCCCACCCGGCCCCCGCCCCGACGCCCCCGCCGTCCTCGAAGCCCCCGCCGGCGGCAGCCGAAGGGGCCGCCTCCGAAGAGACGGCCCCCGCGACACGCGCTACGGGCGTCAGCCCAGCTTCGTCACGTCCCGCACGGCGCCCTTGTCCGCGCTGGTCGCCATCGCGGCGTAGGCGCGCAGGGCCGCCGACACCTTGCGCTCACGGTTCTTCGGGGCGTACGTCCCGTTCAACGCCTGCTCGCGACGCGACAGTTCCGCCTCGTCGACGAGCAACTCGATCGAGCGGTTCGGGATGTCGATGCGGATGCGGTCGCCGTCCTCGACGAGGGCGATCGTGCCGCCGGACGCGGCCTCCGGGGAGGCGTGGCCGATGGAGAGGCCGGAGGTGCCGCCGGAGAAGCGGCCGTCGGTGATCAGGGCGCAGGTCTTGCCGAGGCCGCGGCCCTTGAGGAAGGACGTCGGGTAGAGCATCTCCTGCATGCCGGGGCCGCCCTTGGGGCCCTCGTAGCGGATGACGACGACATCGCCGTCCGTCACCTGCTTGTTGAGGATCTTCTCGACGGCCTCTTCCTGCGACTCGCAGACGACCGCCGGACCCTCGAAGGTCCAGATCGACTCGTCCACACCCGCGGTCTTGACCACGCACCCGTCGACGGCGAGGTTGCCCTTGAGGACCGCCAGGCCGCCGTCCTTGGAGTACGCGTGCTCGGCGCTGCGGATGCAGCCGCCCTCGGCGTCCTCGTCGAGCGCCTCCCAGCGCTCGGACTGGGAGAAGGCCTCCGCCGACCGGACACAGCCCGGGGCGGCGTGCCACAGTTCGACGGCCTTCGGCGAGGGGGACCCGCCGCGCACGTCCCAGGTCTTCAGCCAGTCCGACAGGGACGGGCTGTGGACGGCGTGCACGTCCTCGTTCAGCAGTCCGGCGCGGTGCAGCTCGCCGAGCAGGGCCGGGATGCCGCCGGCGCGGTGCACGTCCTCCATGTAGTACGTGCGGTCCTTGGCGACGTTCGGCGCGACCTTCGCCAGGCACGGCACCCGGCGGCTGACCTCGTTGATCTGCTCCAGCCCGAACGGGACGCCCGCCTCCTGGGCGGCGGCCAGCAGGTGCAGGATCGTGTTGGTGGAGCCACCCATGGCGATGTCGAGGGCCATGGCGTTCTCGAAGGCCGCGAAGGTGGCGACGTTGCGCGGCAGGACCGTGTCGTCGTCCTGCTCGTAGTAGCGGCGGGTGATGTCCATGACCGTGCGGGCCGCGTCCTCGTACAGGCCCTTGCGGGCCGTGTGCGTGGCGAGCACCGAGCCGTTGCCGGGCAGGGACAGGCCGATGGCCTCGGTCAGGCAGTTCATCGAGTTGGCGGTGAACATGCCGGAGCAGGAGCCACACGTCGGACAGGCGTTCTCCTCGATACGGAGGATGTCCTCGTCCGAGATCTTGTCGTTCACCGCGTCGGAGATCGCGTCGACCAGGTCGAGGGTGCGGACCGTGCCGTCGACCAGCGTGGCGCGGCCGGACTCCATGGGGCCGCCGGAGACGAAGACGGTGGGGATGTTGAGCCGCAGGGCGGCGTTCAGCATGCCCGGGGTGATCTTGTCGCAGTTGGAGATGCAGATCAGGGCGTCGGCGCAGTGCGCCTCGACCATGTACTCCACGCTGTCGGCGATGAGGTCGCGGGACGGCAGGGAGTAGAGCATGCCGCCGTGCCCCATCGCGATGCCGTCGTCGACGGCGATGGTGTTGAACTCACGCGGGATGCCCCCGGCTTCCCTGATCGCCTCGCTGACGATCCGGCCGACGGGCTGGAGGTGCGTGTGACCGGGCACGAACTCGGTGAAGCTGTTCGCCACTGCGATGATCGGCTTCCGGCCGATGTCCGCACCGGGTACACCGGAGGCGCGCATAAGGGCGCGGGCGCCCGCCATGTTGCGGCCGTGGGTGACTGTGCGGGACCTCAGCTCGGGCATCGTCGCTCGCTCCTTCAAGGACTGCAGGGACTGCGATCAGAGACGTCTGACTGCTAACGAGCGTACGCCCGTCATCCAGAGGTCGGGACGAGGTGTCCGGAATGCGGGACGAATGTCTCGCGAAACCGGCGCCGTACGCCTCGGCTCCCCGCCCGCGCCACCGCCGAACCGGCCGTCACGGGCCGGTCAGGTGCCGCTGCACGACGGGCGCCACGCGCGCGATGATCTGCTCCGGGTCCGCGGAGGCGATCGGTTCGATCTTGATGACGTAGCGCATCATCGCGACCCCGACCAGCTGCGCGGCCGCCAGCTCGGCGCGCAGTTCCGCGTCCGGGGCGTCGATCTCGCCGGCGACGCGGCGCAGCAGCTGGGCCGCGACCATGCGCCGGAAGACGGTGGCGGCCGCCTCGTTGTTGACCGCCGAGCGGACGATCGCGAGCAGCGGCCTGCGGGTCACGGGGTTCTCCCAGAGCCCGAAGAGGAAGCGGGTCAGGCGCTCGCCGACGTCTTCCAGGGGCGCTTCGAGCACCTTGTCCCGCACCGCGAGGGCGGGCACCAGGGCGACTTCCACGGCCGCTTCGAAGACTTGTTCCTTGGTGCCGAAGTAGTGGTGCACGAGCGCGGAGTCCACGCCGGCCGCCTTGGCGATGCCCCGCACCGAGGTCTTGTCGTAGCCGCGCTCGGAGAACTCCTCGCGGGCGGCGTCCAGGATGCGGTCGCGGGTGTCGGCGGACTCGGCGCGCGGGGGCCGGCCCCGGCGTCGCGAACCCACCCCGCCCCGCCCGTCGGCCGTGTCGGTCATGGCCGGGGTACCTTCACCGCGGAGGCCAGGTGCAGCCGCGTGAAGGCGAGGGCCTCGGCGAGGTCGGCCTCGCGTTCGGCGCTGGACATCGCGCGGCGGGTGTTGACCTCGATGACGACGTGACCGTCGAAGCCGGTCAGGGCGAGACGTTCCAGCACCTCGGCGCAGGGCTGGTTGCCGCGGCCGGGAACGAGATGCTCGTCCTTGGCGGACCCCCGCCCGTCCGCGAGGTGCACGTGCCCCAGCCGGTCCCCCATCCGGTCGATCATCTGCACGGCGTCCGCGCGGGCGGTCGCCGTATGGCTGAGATCGATCGTGAAGTGGCGGTAGTCGTCCTTGGTGACGTCCCAGTCGGGGGCGTAGGCGAGCATCTCGCGGTCGCGGTAGCGCCAGGGGTACATGTTCTCGACGGCGAACCGCACGTCCGTCTCGTTCGCCATACGCCAGATGCCGGCGACGAAGTCCCGGGCGTACTGGCGCTGCCAGCGGAACGGCGGATGCACCACGACCGTGCCCGCCCCGAGCTTCTCGGCGGCGGCCTGGGCGCGCTGGAGCTTGGTCCACGGATCCGTCGACCAGACGCGCTGGGTGATCAGCAGGCAGGGCGCGTGGACGGCGAGGATCGGGATCCGGTGGTAGTCGCTGAGCCGGCGCAGCGCCTCGATGTCCTGGCTGACCGGGTCGGTCCACACCATGACCTCGACACCGTCGTAACCGAGGCGCGCGGCGATCTCGAAGGCCGTCGCCGTCGACTCCGGATAGACCGAGGCCGTCGACAGGGCGACCTTCGCATCCGGGATGCGCACCACTGGATCTGCCACGAGGGACAGAGTACGGGGCGGCATGCACGCCGGGGGAACCGGCGACCGTACGGCTACCGGGAGGGCTGGGTATCGGCCAGCTCGGCGAGCAGCAGGTGTGGCGGGCTTCACGTAAGCGCGCCCAGCGGTCGCCCACGACGCGAGGGGTCGTGCCGGGGGGTCCGCCCGCAGCGGCACGCCCCGCGGTCGCCCACGACCCCGACCACCCACCGACCGCAGGCGCTACACAAGCCCCCACCGACCCGCACAGGCCGCCGCAGGCACCACCGCGCACCCCCACCGACCCGCACAGGCCGCCGCAGGCACCACCGCGCACCCCCACCGACCCGCACAGGCCGCCGCAGGCACCACCGCGCACCCCCACCGACCCCGCACAGGCCGCCGCAGGCACCACCGCGCACCCCCACCGACCCGCACAGGCCGCCGCAGGCATCACGGCGCACCCCCACCGACCCCGCACAGGCCGCCGCAGGCATCGCACCCCTACCCCACCGTCAGCTGGTCCAGCTTCCGCAGGATCACACCCTCGCGCAGCGCCCACGGGCAGACCTCCAGCGTCTCCACGCCGAACAGGTCCATGGCCCCCTCGGCCACCAGCGCCCCCGCGAGGAGCTGTCCGGCACGCCCTTCCGAGACGCCGGGCAGTTCCGCGCGCTGGGCCACGGTCATCCCGGCCAGCCGGGGCACCCAGGCCTCCAGGGACTCCCGCTTCAGCTCGCGCTGGGTGTACAGGCCCTCCGCGGAACGTGCGGCACCGGCGATACGGGCCAGCTGCTTGAACGTCTTGGACGTCGCCACGACGTGGTCGGGCGCGCCGAAGCGGCTGAATTCGCCGACCGTGCGGGCGATCTGCGCGCGTGCGTGCCGCCGCAGGGCCCGTATGTCCTCGGGGTCCGGAGGATCCCCCGGCAGCCAGCCGGCGGTCAGCCGCCCCGCGCCGAGCGGCAGCGACACCGCCGCGTCCGGCTCCTCGTCGATGCCGTACGCGATCTCCAGGGACCCGCCCCCGATGTCCAGCACGAGCAGCTTTCCGGCCGACCAGCCGAACCAGCGCCGGGCGGCGAGGAAGGTCAGCCGGGCCTCCTCCGCGCCGGTGAGGACCTGGAGCCGGACCCCGGTCTCGTCCATCACACGCGCGAGCACGTCGTCGGCGTTGCTCGCCTCGCGCACGGCGGACGTGGCGAACGGCAGGACTTCCTCGACACCCTTGTCCTCGGCGGCCTGGAGCGCCTCGTGGACGACGCCGATCAGCCGGTCGACCCCGTCGGGACCGATGGCTCCGCTGCCGTCGAGGAGTTGGGCCAGGCGCAGGTCCGCCTTGTGCGAATGCGCGGGCAGCGGGCGCGCGCCCGGGTGCGCATCCACCACCAGCAGATGCACCGTGTTAGATCCCACGTCGAGGACACCGAGTCTCATGTACGGAACGCTACTGCCACCTGGGCGGTCCTCTGTCCTCGAAGTCGCAGGTACGGACGCCGTACCCTGGTCCCGTGCCAAAGACGAAAAAGGCGAAGGACGACAAGACGTCCAAATCCGACAAGGGTTCTTCGCAGGCGAAAGCGGCCACGAAGTCGAAGAAGCCGGGGAAGGGCTCCCAGGAGCCGGACGAGAAGGGCCTCGACTTCGCACGCGCGTGGGTGGAATTCCCTGATCCGGCGGACGACGAGCAGATCTTCCGCTGCGATCTGACATGGCTGACCTCCCGTTGGAACTGCATCTTCGGCAGCGGCTGCCAGGGCATCCAGGCCGGCCGCGCCGACGACGGCTGCTGCACGCTGGGGGCCCATTTCTCGGACGAGGACGACGAGAAGCGCGTGGCGGATCATGTGGCGAGGCTCACGCCGGAGATCTGGCAGCACCATGACGAGGGCATGGAGCACGGCTGGATCTCGGAGGACGAGGACGGCGACCGCCAGACCCGTCCCTTCAACGGCTCGTGCATCTTCCAGAACCGCCCCGGCTTCCCGGGCGGCGCGGGCTGCTCGCTGCACATCCTGGCCCTGAAGGAGGGCCGCGAGCCGCTGGAGACCAAGCCGGACGTCTGCTGGCAGCTTCCGGTGCGCCGGACCTACGAGTGGATCGACCGGCCCGACGACACCCGGGTGCTCCAGGTGTCGATCGGCGAGTACGACCGCCGCGGCTGGGGTCCGGGCGGCCACGACCTGCACTGGTGGTGCACGTCGGCGACGTCGGCGCACGGCGCCGGTGACCCGGTGTACGTGTCCTACCGGCCGGAGCTGATCGAGCTGATGGGCAAGGCCGGCTACGACCGTCTGGTCGAGCTGTGCGAGGAGCGGCTGGCGTCGCAGCTCCCGCTGCTGGCTCCGCACCCGGCGGACCCGGTCGGCTGACCGCCGGCGACCGGCCGCGAGGCAAGGCATGAGGGCCGCCCTCGGCACCGCGGGCGGCCGCGGTGCCGGGCCGGGCGACCGGTCCTCGACGCGGCCATCGCGACATGCCCGGACCCGACATCTTGTGGCCTACGGCCCCGACGGGCTGGGCTCCCCGCTGCCGCCGGGCGGCGGTGTCGAGCCCGTCGGCTCGGACGGGCCGGAGGGGTCGGACGGCGCCGGGTCGGACGACGAGGGCGGCGGATCGCTGGAGGGCGGGTCGCTCGGCGTCGGATCGCCCGGGGTCGGGTCCGTCGGATCCGGAGTCGTCGGCGTCGGGTCGGGATCGGAGGACGAGGGCGGCGGGTCGCTGGGCGTCCCGGGATCGGTCGGATCGCTCGGGAGGGGGTCGGGGCCGGGGCCCTGTCCCGGGTCGGAGGGGGTCGGGGCGGTGCCGTAGCCCTCGATGGCGACGACGGCACCGGCGGGTGCGATCGCCACCCGCGCGCTCCAGAACCCGGACGGCTCGCGCAGCTGGTCGACGTACACCTTGATCGTCAACGACTCGCCCGGCGCCAGCGTTCCCGACGACCGGCTCAGGTAGAGCCAGTGCGCGCCGGTGCTCGCCGACCAGCGCACCGGCATGCGCCCGGTCGCCCTGAGAGTGACGAGCGTGGTGTCGCCGCTCTGGTCGGCGCTCACATCCAGGTTCCCCGCGCTCGCGCCGCTGACGCTGACGACCTCGACGAGGACGTCGTCGCCGGGGTGCTCGCCGAAGCGTCCGCCGGGGGCGATGCTGGCGTTGCCGGCGTTCTCGTAGCCGCCGCCCGCGCTCTCTCCGTCGAGGGCGTCGGGACCGTGCGCCTCGCTCGCGCTGGCCGAACCGCCGTCGACGGCGTCGCCGGTCGGGGTGCCCCGGTAGGCAGCCCACAGGGCGATGACCGGGGCGGCGATCACGGTGGCGACGACGGTGGTGGTGACGGCACGCGCACGGAGCCGGTCCCGGCGGGCGGCGTGGTCCTTCGGGTCCATGGGGAAGCCGCGCCGGTCGAAGCGCGGCACGGCGCCGCCACGCGCGCGCGGGTGATGCGCGAGGGCCATGTGCAGCGCCGCGCGGGGCGCCTCCAGGACGGGCAGCTCGGCAGGGGTGACGGCCGCTCCGGGCCACCGGCCGGGGATCGCGCGCTCGGCGGTGCGGCGGCAGCGCGGGCAGTCGTCGACGTGCCGGACGAGTTCGCGGCGCAGGGCCGTGCCGAGCACGACCTGGTTGTCGCCGGTCAGCCGGGCAACGCTCGGACAGGCGCCGGTCTCGACGACGGCGAGGGCCGCGCGGGTGCGCTCGACCTCGCAGGCGGCGGAGGCGAGCAGCTCCCGCGCGGCGGCCAGGTCCAGGCCGAGGACGGCGGCGACCTCGCCCGCGGCGAGGTGGTGGCGCACGGCGAGCTCCAGGGCCTCGCGCTGTTCCGGTGTGGTGCCCGCGGCCTCCGGCCAGGCGAGCAGGGCGAGTTCGCGGCGCCGCTGCTCCTGGACCTCGTCGGCGACGTGCGGCCCGGCGGGCTGCGCGCCGGTCGGCCGGTGCGCTCCGTGCCGGCCCGCCGCGTGGCTGCCCGTACGTTTCTGCTTGGCCTCGGCCAGCTTGCGCAGACACGCCCAGCGGGCCAGCGCGTACAGCCAGGGCCGCCGGTCGGCGGCGGTCTCGGGCACGCGCTGACCGCGGCGCTCGGCGAGCGCGAGGACGTCGCCGAGGGCGGCGGTCGCGGTGTCGTGGTCGCACAGGACGGACAGGCAGTAGGTGAACAGCCCGTCCAGATAAGGCTCGTAGCGCGCGGGCGGCCGCTGCGCCAGCGTGCGCGCCGCCGCACGATCACGCGCCTCCCGGTGCGCCCGATGCGCGCCGGTGGTGCGGGTCGTGGTCTCCGGAGTGCTGCTCATCATTGGTGGACCGTAGGCGGCCCGAGGTGGCGCCTTCTGCCTGCTTGAGCAGTTTTAATCCATACGGGTGAAACGATCCCTCAAAGGGGTACAGGAACCCGGGATTCCATGGCTTGTGCATGACGAATCGGCGGTCCCAGAAGCCCTTCCGCGGGTGCCGAAGAGGCCCCGCGCGCACGGCCGTACGGCGTTGTCAGTGGGCTCGGCTACGGTTCATCGCATGGCTGCCCGTACCAAGTCCACGAAGGACCGACCGTCCTACCGCTGCACCGAGTGCGGCTGGCAGACGGCCAAGTGGCTCGGCCGCTGCCCCGAGTGCCAGGCATGGGGGACGGTCGAGGAGTACGGCGCGCCCGCGGTCCGTACGACGACGCCGGGGCGGGTGACGAACTCCGCGCTGCCGATCGGGCAGATCGACGGACGGCAGGCGACCGCGCGCTCCACCGGTGTGCCGGAGCTGGACCGGGTGCTCGGCGGCGGACTGGTGCCCGGTGCCGTGGTCCTCCTCGCGGGCGAGCCCGGCGTCGGCAAGTCCACGCTGCTGCTGGACGTGGCGGCCAAGTCCGCGAGCGACGAGCACCGCACGCTGTACGTCACCGGGGAGGAGTCGGCGAGCCAGGTGCGGCTGCGCGCCGACCGCATCAACGCCCTCGACGATCATCTGTATCTCGCGGCGGAGACCGACCTGTCCGCCGTGCTGGGCCACTTGGACGCGGTCAAGCCGTCCTTGCTCATCCTCGACTCGGTGCAGACGGTGGCCTCCCCCGAGATCGACAGCGCGCCCGGCGGCATGGCCCAGGTCCGGGAGGTGGCCGGAGCGCTGATCCGCGCCTCCAAGGAGCGCGGGATGTCCACCCTCCTCGTGGGACACGTCACCAAGGACGGCGCCATCGCCGGCCCTCGCCTCCTGGAGCACCTCGTGGACGTGGTGCTCCACTTCGAGGGCGACCGGCACGCGCGCCTGCGGCTCGTACGAGGCGTCAAGAACCGCTACGGCGCGACGGACGAGGTCGGCTGCTTCGAACTGCACGACGAGGGAATCACGGGCCTCGCCGACCCGAGCGGACTGTTCCTGACCCGCCGTGCCGAACCGGTCCCGGGCACCTGCCTGACGGTCACCCTGGAGGGCCGCCGCCCGCTGGTCGCCGAGGTGCAGGCGCTCACCGTCGACTCCCAGATCCCCTCGCCCCGCCGTACGACGTCCGGTCTGGAGACCTCACGCGTGTCGATGATGCTGGCCGTGCTGGAGCAGCGCGGCCGGATCAGCGCCCTCGGCAAGCGGGACATCTACTCGGCGACGGTCGGCGGAGTGAAGCTCTCCGAGCCCGCGGCGGACCTCGCCGTCGCCCTCGCGCTGGCCTCCGCCGCCAGTGACACACCTCTCCCCAAGAACCTCGTCGCGATCGGCGAGGTGGGCCTCGCGGGCGAGGTCAGACGGGTCACCGGCGTGCAGCGCAGGCTCGCCGAGGCGCACCGTCTGGGCTTCACGCACGCCCTTGTTCCGGGCGACCCCGGCAAGATCCCCACGGGCATGAAGGTGCTGGAAGTGGCCGACATAGGAGACGCGCTCCGGGTCCTTCCGCGCTCGCGTCGGCGAGAGGCCCCACGGGACGAGGAGGACCGCCGGTAGACTTTGCCCTGGTCTCGCCCGTCCGTACGAACCGAATGTGCGAAACGGGAGCGCCAGAAGAACCTGCGACCGGAGGAGTGCAGTGGCAGCCAACGACCGGGCAGCAGCTCCCGGAAAGTCCGGCGGGAGTTCCGGTGCCGATGGCCTGATGCGCGCCTCACTGAGCGCGGTGGCTCCCGGCACGGCCCTGCGCGACGGGCTCGAACGCGTCCTGCGCGGCAACACCGGCGGGCTCATCGTGCTCGGCTTCGACAAGACCGTCGAGACGATGTGCACGGGTGGATTTGTCCTGGATGTCGAGTTCACGGCGACGCGACTGCGGGAGCTGTGCAAGCTCGACGGCGGCATCGTGCTGTCGTCCGACCTGTCGAAGATCCTGCGCGCGGGTGTGCAGTTCGTGCCGGACGCGACCATCCCCACGGAGGAGACGGGCACCCGGCACCGCACGGCTGACCGCGTCAGCAAGCAGGTCGGCTTCCCGGTCGTCTCGGTCTCCCAGTCGATGCGGCTCATCGCCCTCTACGTCGACGGTCAGCGCCGCGTCCTGGAGGACTCGGCGGCGATCCTCTCCCGCGCCAACCAGGCGCTGGCGACCCTGGAGCGCTACAAGCTCCGCCTGGACGAGGTCGCGGGAACGTTGTCAGCGCTGGAGATCGAGGACCTGGTGACGGTCCGGGACGTCTCCGCGGTGGCGCAGCGCCTGGAGATGGTCCGGCGCATCGCCACCGAGATCGCCGAGTACGTGGTGGAGCTGGGCACCGACGGCCGTCTTCTCGCCCTCCAGCTGGACGAGTTGATCGCGGGCGTGGAGCCCGAGCGTGAGCTCGTGGTGCGCGACTACGTCCCCGAGCCGACGGCCAAGCGCTCCCGCACGGTCGACGAGGCGCTGTACGAACTGGACGCCCTGACCCACGCCGAGCTCCTGGAACTGTCCACGGTGGCACGGGCGTTGGGCTACACCGGCTCCCCGGAGGCGCTGGACTCGGCGGTCTCCCCGCGCGGCTTCCGCCTCCTGGCCAAGGTGCCGAGGCTGCCCGGCGCCATCATCGACCGCCTGGTGGAGCACTTCGGCGGCCTGCAGAAGCTGCTCGCCGCCAGCGTGGACGACCTGCAGACGGTGGACGGCGTCGGCGAGGCCCGGGCACGCAGCGTGCGCGAGGGCCTGTCGCGGCTGGCCGAGAGCTCGATCCTGGAGCGGTACGTCTAGCTGAGCCGAGAGCCGCGCCACACACCGGTGCGTCTCCCGCCGGCGTGACCCCGCACCGGCGCCCCCGCACCGCCCGGCCGCCGTACGGCCCGGTCGACGTACGGTCCGGTCGACGTACGGTCCGCACCGCTCGGCCGCCCGCACCGGGCACCTCGCACCGCCCGGTCGCCGTACCGCCCGGTCGCCGTACGGCCCGCTAGTCGTTCTCCAGGACGAACGACGTCTGGGCCGTACCGAAGCCGGGTGTCGTCGCCTCCACCAGATACGTGCCGGCCTCGGCCGACCCGGCGGCGGGCGTCGCGCACTGCGGGGCGCTCGCCCTGCGGTCCCACTTCACGGTGTAGGTGATGCTCGAACCGGCCGGCACCCGGAAACGCAGGCTGCTGGAGACCTTGGGGCAGTCCGCCGAGGACCAGAAGTCGTTCTCGGATCCCGCCTGAGTGACCGTCACCACGGCGTTCTTCGGGCCGAGATCGACCTTGCAGTCGTAGGTGGAGGAGTTCGTCGCGGTCAGCAGCAGGGCGGGGGTCTCGCCGGGCTCGTAGGCGTTGTGGAGGCTGCGCACCGCCAGCTTCATCTGGCCCGAGACACAGTTGGGCAGCGAGGAGCCCTCGGCCACCGCGTCGTCCGCGCCGACGTCCCCGCCCGAGCCGCCGCCCGCGACACCGCTGCCGGAGCCGCCCGATCCGCCGGAGCCCCCGGCGCTCGTACCGTCGCCGGAGCCGCTCCCGTCGCCCGAGCCGTCGCCGGAACCCGACCCGCCGGAGTCCCCGCCGGCCGTCGACTCGTCGCGGCCGCCCGGCGCCTGACTGATCGCAGGACCGGAGCCCGAGGGGCCCGGCGTGATCGTCGAGGGGGCCGGATTCTTGCCGTCGGATCCGCCCGCGTCGTTCTTGCCGCCTCCGCCGCCCGAGGTGAGCACCCAGGTGATCAGTAGCGCCAACAGGGCGCACACCGACAGCAGTACGGCCCTCCGTCGCCAGTAGATGGTGGAGGGAAGCGGCCCGACCGGATTGCGCAGAGATCCCACGGCGCAAACTGTACGAGAGATCGGCGCGTTACCTTGCCCCACCCGCCGCCCCGGACGGCAACTTTTCCGGATCATCATCCCGGAAACCGCTCGCCGGAGGCCGCGTCGCGCCTGTCTTCCGTCGGAGGCGACACAAGCCGATCACAAGGCGTGACGAGATCGGCCCGTCATCTACGGTCCGTGACCGTGAATTTCCGGGACGCCGGCCGCTGCCGGGACATCAGCGCCGCGCCCATGACACCCCAACGTGGGTACGGCACGCGGCCGGGACATGGACGGAGGCCGCGCCGCCGGTGATCGTCCGCGCCCGGTGGCAGGCCGGACAGGACGCGGCTGGAGATTCGCGATAGCGGTCCTTGCACCTCTGGCCACAGCTGCCCCTCGCGTCGCCGACGATGCCCTCAACTGACTTGCAGCACATGACAGTTCGCCGCTCGTGCGGCAGCAGCAAGGCCAGCTGTCCCGCAGGAGCGGGCCGGGGGCACGCTCCACGCAGGCGTCGCGCACGGCGCGGTCCGGGAGGACACCGGCGAGGTCGCACGCCGACGCGCCCATGCGCGATCCGGCGCGAACGACAGCACGGCGCGGACCTATCCGAGCCTCACCCCGATTTGCGGCTCACCCCTGTCCGCGGCTCACCCCGATCCGAGGCCCCCAACGCACCGGCACCCGCCGCCTACCCACCCGGCCGCCCTCCGCATGGCAGGATCGGAAAGCCATGACTGCGCCCACGAAGCCCTCACCCGACAGCACCGGCGACGCCCCCTCCGGCTCCCCCGTCGGAGACCACTCGCTGCACAGCCCCGTCATCGACTGGTTCGACGAGAACGCCCGCGACCTCCCCTGGCGGCGCCCCGAGGCCGGCCCCTGGGGCGTGATGGTCAGTGAGTTCATGCTCCAGCAGACGCCGGTGAACCGCGTCCTGCCCGTCTACGAGCAGTGGCTGTCCCGCTGGCCCCGCCCCGCCGACCTGGCCAAGGAGGCGCCCGGCGAGGCCGTCCGCGCCTGGGGCCGGCTCGGTTATCCGCGCCGCGCGCTGCGGCTGCACGGCGCGGCCGTCGCCATAGCGGAACGGCACGGCGGGGACGTACCGACCGACCACGCCCAGCTCCTCGCGCTGCCCGGCATCGGCGAGTACACGGCCGCCGCCGTGGCGTCCTTCGCGTACGGCCAGCGGCACGCCGTCCTGGACACCAACGTCCGCCGGGTCTTCGCGCGGGCCGTCACCGGCGTGCAGTACCCGCCGAACGCCACGACCGCCGCCGAACGCAAGCTCGCCCGTGCCCTGCTGCCCGAGGACGAGCGCACCGCGGCCCGCTGGGCCGCCGCCTCCATGGAGCTCGGCGCCCTGGTGTGCACCGCGAAGAACGAGTCGTGCCACCGCTGTCCGGTCGCCGCGCAGTGCGCCTGGCGGCTCGCCGGGAAGCCGGAGCACGACGGGCCGCCGCGCCGCGGCCAGACGTACGCCGGGACCGACCGTCAGGTGCGCGGCAAGCTGCTCGCCGTGCTGCGCGACGCCCACACCCCCGTCCCGCAGGCGGCGCTGGACCGTGTGTGGCACGAACCGGTGCAGCGCGCCCGTGCACTGGACGGCCTCGTCTCGGACGGACTGGTGGAGCCGCTGCCGGGCGGGTCGTACCGTCTGCCCCTGAGCTGACACACAGTCACATCACAGCCGTACGGTCTCTGCACCACACGACTCACAGCGTCCGCACGGCTGTTGCACGGCCGACACACCGACAAATCGCCCCATAGTCACCCCAACCCCCCGACCGTTATGTCCGTTTCCTGATTCCGTTACACAACCGACGGACAGCCGAGCGCTGGCCGCAGGCTGCTTCGGACAGCGCCGTGACAACGCCTCCGTAGCTTCATTTCCGTACCCGGCAGACGGGGACGACAACGAAGCAGAAGCAGTGAGACCGACGGCCGACAGGCCGGCCGGGAACGGGGAATCGGGAGGCGGTCAACATGGCGCAGGGCGAGGTGCTCGAGTTCGAGGAGTACGTCCGCACCCGGCAGGACGCGCTGCTGCGCAGCGCCCGCCGGCTGGTCCCGGACCCGGTCGACGCGCAGGACCTGCTGCAGACCGCGCTGGTGCGCACGTATCACCGCTGGGACGGCATCGCGGACAAGCGGCTCGCGGACGCCTACCTGCGCCGCGTCATGATCAACACGCGGACCGAGTGGTGGCGTGCGCGCAAGCTGGAGGAGGTCCCCACCGAGCAGCTCCCGGACGCCTCGGTCGACGACTCCACCGAGCAGCACGCGGACCGCGCCCTGCTGATGGACATCATGAAGGTTCTCGCACCCAAGCAACGCAGCGTCGTCGTGCTGCGACACTGGGAGCAGATGTCCACGGAGGAGACGGCCGCGGCCCTCGGCATGTCGGCCGGAACGGTCAAGAGCACGCTGCACCGGGCGCTCGCCCGGCTCCGCGAGGAGCTGGAGAGCCGCGATCTGGACGCACGCGCGCTGGAGCGTGAGGAGCGGGAGCGTTGCGCGGCCTAGGCACGACTACGGGCGGCACCGGGCACCCGGAAACGGGTGACGGGGACACGGACAGGGGTGACAGGGCCACGGACGGGGGCTCCGAGGACAGCGGCTCCGCGCACTCCGGTCCCGGATCCGGGCCCGTGCGGGGGCCCATACAGGCGGCGTTCACGGCGATGGCCGTGGTCGTCGCCCTCGCCCTTTTCGCCTCCGGCTGTGCCACCGGCGGCACCGGCGCCCGTGACGAGGGCCCCGCGCACGCCGACATGGCGGGCGGCTCCGCCGTCTCACCGTCGGCCGTGGCCTCGGCCTCCGCGGTCCCGGACCGCACGGAGGCCGTGCGGCTGGTCAAGGCGGACCCCGTGGTCTCGACGGAGGTCAAGCGCGAGCTGAAGCCATGCGTGTCCGACGACTACCCCATCGACGTGTCGTACGGCGACCTGACCGGCGGTCCCGCGGAGGACATCGTGGTCAACGTCCTGTCCTGCGGGGACGGCGTCGGTGTCGCCTCGTACGTGTACCGCGAGCAGAGCGGCGCGTACCGCAATGTGTTCCGCTCGGAGGAGCCTCCGGTCTACGCCGAGATCGACCGCGGCTACCTTGTGGTGACCAAGCAGGTGTACGCCCAGGACGACGCGCTGTCGAACCCGTCCAGCGAGGACGTGATCTCGTACCAGTGGAAGTCCGACCGCTTCGTCCGCAAGTTCAGCACCCGCACCGACTACGGCTCGCTCGGCGGCGACGACTCGCCGGCGCCGGACGGCTGAGAACGCCGGGGCCGTGAACGCATCGGGCGCCGCACGCGTCCCCCGAGTGGGCACGTCCTGTGGACACGCCCCGCGCGGCCGAGCAGCATCCGACGCACCACCGGACACACACGAGGACTGAGAGCACCGGGATGGCAGACCAGACCCACGTCCTGTTCGTCGAGGACGACGACGTCATCCGCGAGGCCACCCAGCTCGCTCTGGAGCGGGACGGCTTCGCGGTGACCGCCATGCCCGACGGGCTGTCGGGTCTGGAGGCGTTCCGCACGGACCGGCCCGACATCGCGCTGCTGGACGTGATGGTCCCGGGTCTGGACGGGGTCAGCCTGTGCCGGCGTATCCGCGACGAGTCGACCGTGCCGGTGATCATGCTGTCGGCGCGGGCCGACTCCATCGACGTGGTGCTGGGTCTGGAGGCGGGCGCGGACGACTACGTCACCAAGCCGTTCGACGGGGCCGTACTGGTCGCGCGGATCCGGGCGGTGCTGCGCCGCTTCGGGCACGCCGGCCGCACGGACCGGGAGGACGACACCGACTCCGCGGCCACCGGCGGTCTGCTGACCTTCGGCGACCTGGAGGTCGACACCGAGGGCATGGAGGTGCGCCGGGACGGACAGCCCGTCGCGCTCACGCCGACCGAGATGCGGCTGCTGCTGGAGTTCTCCTCGGCGCCGGGCACGGTGCTGAGCCGGGACAAGCTGCTGGAGCGGGTGTGGGACTACGGCTGGGGCGGCGACACGCGGGTCGTCGACGTCCATGTGCAGCGGCTGCGGCAGAAGATCGGCCAGGACCGTATCGAGACGGTCCGTGGCTTCGGCTACAAGCTGAAGGCCTGAGCGGGGCGTCATGCGGGGGATGTTCAGACGGCCGGCCGCGTCCGGCGCGGCGAGCGTCGGTCTCACGGATCCGGCGGAGATCGCGGGGGCGGGCGCGGATGCCCGTGCGGGCCGCCGTACGGGGGCACCGGCAGGTGGTCGCGGGGGGATGCGCGTGAGAGGCGTGGGCGGCGGCCGGATCGCCATACGTACGGGGCTGCGGTGGAAGCTGAGCGCGGCGATCGCGCTGGTCGGCGCGCTGGTCGCGGTCGTGCTGAGCCTCGTCGTGCACAACCAGGCCCGGGTCTCGATGCTGGACAGCGCGCGCGACCTCGCCGACGAGCGCATCCAGATCGCCCAGCGCAGCTACGAGCAGTCCAAGCGGCTGAACTTCCCCAACCTCACGATCGACGACCCGGAGCTGCCGGCGGCGTTGCGGGAGAAGGTCGAGGAGGGCCGGCGGGCGACGTATGTCACCGACACGCCGAGCGGCGCGCCCGACATCTGGGCGGCCGTACCGCTCAACAACGGGCATGTCCTGTCGCTGCGCACCGGCTTCACCGACCGCAGCGACCACATCCTCAACCGCCTCGACCAGGCCATGATCATCGGCTCCATCGCGGTGGTGCTCGGCGGCAGCGCGCTCGGCGTGCTCATCGGCGGCCAGCTGTCACGGCGGCTGCGCAAGGCGGCGGCCGCGGCGAACCAGGTCGCGAGCGGCGAGCCGGACGTCCGGGTGCGGGACGCCATCGGGGGTGTCGTACGGGACGAGACCGACGACCTCGCGAGCGCGGTGGACGCCATGGCGGACGCGCTCCAGCAGCGGCTGGAGGCGGAGCGCCGGGTCACCGCCGACATCGCGCACGAGCTGCGCACACCGGTGACCGGACTGCTGACGGCGGCCGAGCTGCTGCCGCCGGGCCGGCCCACGGAACTGGTCCTGGACCGGGCGAAGGCGATGCGCACGCTGGTCGAGGACGTCCTGGAGGTGGCCCGGCTGGACAGCGCCTCGGAGCGGGCCGAGCTGCAGGACATCCTGCTGGGCGAGTTCGTCAGCCGCCGGGTCGCGGCCAAGGACCCTGCCATCGAGGTGCGGGTCGTCCATGAGTCGGAGGTCACCACCGACCCGCGGCGCCTGGAGCGGGTGCTGTTCAATCTGCTGGCCAACGCGGCACGGCACGGCAGGCCGCCGATCCAGGTCACGGTCGAGGGCCGGGTCATCCGGGTCCGCGACCACGGCCCCGGGTTCCCGGAGCACCTGCTCGCCGACGGCCCCAGCCGCTTCCGCACCGGCAGCAGCGACCGCGCGGGCCACGGCCATGGCCTCGGACTGACGATCGCCGCAGGTCAGGCCCGGGTTCTCGGGGCCCGGCTGACCTTCCGGAACATTCGCCCGCCGGGTGCACCGGACCCGGTGCCGGCGGAGGGCGCGGTGGCCGTCCTCTGGCTCCCGGAGCACGCGCCGACGGCCACGGGGAGCTACCCGATGCTGCCGTAGCGGCAGGCCGGGCGGCTCACCGCGACCGGGTCGGCGGGCTCACTCGGAGGAACCGGGTCGGCGGGCTCACTCGGAGGACTCGCGGCGGGCCCACGTACTCACTCGGGCCCGCGTACTCACTCGAACGACTTGGAGAAGTCGAGTTCCTCGCTCCGCTCGGTCAGCGAGTACCAGTTGCCGTTGTCGTCGCGGAAGATCGCCTCGATGCCGTACGGCCGCTCCTGGGGCTCCTGGATGAACTCCACCCCGCGCGCCTTGAAGGTCTCGTAGTCCCCGCGGCAGTCGTCGGTGTGGAACGCCCCGGCGCCGATGACCCCCTTGGCGACGAGCTTCTTCAGCGCTTCGGAGGACTCGGGGTCGAGGCCGGGTCCGTCCAGGCTCATCAGCGCGAGTTCGACGTCCGGCTGGCCCTTCGCCCCGACCGTGACCCACCTCATCTCGCCCATGGACAGGTCGTTGCGCACCTCGAAGCCGATCTTCTCCGTGAAGAACGCCTTGGTACGTGCCTGGTCGAACGTCCAGACGGTGGTGATGCCCAGCCCCTTGATCATGACCCTGCTCTCCCGTGCTCTGCCGTGCGGTTCCTGGTGTCACGGTAGGCAGGGGCGCCGTCAGCGCGCTTCTTCAGAGTTGCTCTCCCGCTGCCGGAAGCCGCCGGCCCAGAACAGCGCGTAGCACCCCGGTATCAGCGCCGCTCCGCGTCCGACGTGCTTCTCTCGGTACTCGCTGGGTGACAGGCCGGTCCGTGCCTTGAACTTCGTGGAGAAGGTCCCGAGGCTGCTGAACCCGACCAGATGACAGATCTCCGTCACGGTCAGATTGGCCGCCCGCAGATACTCCTCGGCCCGCTCGATGCGCCGGTGGGTCAGATACTGCCCGGGTGTCTCGCCGTACACCTCCTTGAAGGCGCGCACGAAGTGATACCGCGAGTACCCGGCGTGTGCGGCCACGGCGTCCAGGTCGAGGCCGGGGTCGGCCCACTCCCGGTCCATGGCGTCCTTGGCCAGCCGCAGCTGCCGCACCTTGTCCATGCAGTCGATCGTGACACGCCCCACTGACAACGCGGGCCCGGGCGAGGCGGCTGACCACGACGGCAAAGGGGAAGGCCCCCGGGCAGTACACCCGAGGACCTTCCACCAGCCGGACCGGGACGGCCTGCGCCGTCTTCGGGCCGGCCTAGATGCCGCCCTCGACGGCTTCCGGCTTCGGGCCCGCGCCCTTGAGCGGGACCTCCTTGACGAACAGCGCCGCGGCCAGCGACAGCACCGCGATCACCGCTCCGAGCAGGAACGCCGAGTGCGTACCGGCCGACACCGCGTGCTGGTACGCCTCGCGCACCGCGTCCGGCAGCTTCGCCAGGCTCGCCGCGTCGAGCTGCGCCGACTGCTCGGTCACCTTGGACCCCAGCGACCCGCCCCGCTCGGCCATGACGTCCTGGACCCGGTTGTTGAACAGCGCGCCCATGATCGCGACGCCGAACGAGGAGCCGAGCGTACGGAAGAGCGTGGTGGAGGAGGACGCGACGCCCATGTCCTTCATCTCCACGCTGTTCTGCGCGACCAGCATGGTGATCTGCATCAGACAGCCCATGCCGAGCCCGACCACGGCCATGAACACCCCGGACATGAAGCGCGAGGTGCCCGTGTCCATGGTCGACAGCAGGTACAGCCCGACGACCATCGCGACGCTGCCGACGATCGGGAAGACCTTGTAGCGCCCGGTGTTCGTGGTCACCCGGCCCGCGACCATCGAGGTGACCAGCATCGCGCCGAGCATCGGCAGCAGCAGGAGACCGGAGTTGGTGGCGGAGGCGCCCTGCACCGACTGCTGGTACAGCGGCAGGAAGAGCGTCGCACCGAACATCACGAAACCGGTGATGAAGCCGATCAGGGACATCAGCGTGAAGTTGCGGCTGCGGAAGATGTGCAGCGGCACCACCGGCTCGGCGGCCTTGGTCTGCCAGAACACGAACCCGACCAGCGCGGCGACGCCGATGCCGATGAGCTCCATGATGCGGGCCGAGGTCCAGGCGTACTCCGTGCCGCCCCACGTGGTCACCAGCACGATCGAGGTGATGCCGACGGTCAGCAGGCCCGCGCCCAGGTAGTCGATCCGCGCCTTCGCCCGCTTCTTCGGCAGGTGCAGCACGGCACTGATCGCGGCGAGGGCCACGACGCCGAGCGGCAGGTTGATGTAGAAGGCCCAGCGCCAGCCCCAGTGGTCGGTGATGGTGCCGCCGACCAGCGGTCCGCCGATCATCGCCAGCGCCATGACGCCGGCCATCATGCCCTGGTACTTGCCGCGCTCCCGCGGCGGAATCAGGTCGCCGATGATCGCCATGACGCCGACCATCAGACCGCCGGCGCCGAGTCCCTGCACCGCCCGGAACCCGATGAGCTGGCCCATGTCCTGGGCCATGCCGCTGAGTGCGGATCCCACGAGGAAGAGCACGATCGACGACATGAAGACGCCCTTGCGGCCGTACATGTCGCCGAGCTTGCCCCACAGGGGGGTGGAGGCCGCGGTCGCGAGCGTGTACGCCGTCACGACCCACGACAGATGCTCCAGGCCGCCCAGCTCACCGACGATCGTCGGCATCGCGGTGCCCACGATCATGTTGTCGAGCATCGCCAGCATCATCGTGATCATCAGCGCGAGCAGTACGACCCGTACGCTCCGCGGCTGCTTGTCGGCCGGATCGGCTTGCTTCGCCTGATCCGCCGGTCCTGTGTCCACTGCCATCGTGTCCGCCATGATTCCCACTCCCCCAGCTACTTACTTGCCGCCCGGCTAGTTGCCTACACTGAAGGAAGGTAGGGGCGTAACTAGCCGGGCGTCAAGTAAGTTTTCTGGAAAGCCGAGAAGCACGAGGATGGGTGGCACCATGGACGGCACCAAGCAGCGGCGCCGCGGGGACACCCGCCAGCGCATCCAGGACGTGGCCCTCGAACTCTTCGCCGAGCAGGGCTACGAGAAGACCTCACTGCGCGAGATCGCCGAGCGCCTGGAGGTCACGAAGGCGGCCCTGTACTACCACTTCAAGACCAAGGAAGAGATCATCGTCAGCCTCTTCGAGGATCTGACGAAGCCGATCGAGGAACTGATCGAGTGGGGCAGGCAGCAGCCGCACAGCCTGGAGACCAAGCAGGAGATCGTCCGCCGCTACAGCGAGGCCCTGGCCGGCGCGTCCCCCCTGTTCCGCTTCATGCAGGAGAACCAGGCGACCGTCCGTGAGCTGAGCATCGGCGAGACGTTCAAGACCCGCATGCTCGGCATGCGGGACATCATCATCGATCCGGACGCCGATCTGGTGGACCAGGTGCGCTGCATCAGCGCCCTGTTCACGATGCACGCCGGGATGTTCGTGCTGAAGGACCTCGAAGGCGACCCCGAGGAGAAGCGCAAGGCCATCCTGGAGGTCGCCACGGATCTGATCACTCAGGCGCACAAGGGCGCCTGAGCGGCAAGGTGCCTCAGATCGACAGGCCGTTGGCCCGGAGGAACGCCACGGGGTCGACGGCCGAGCCGTAGTTGGCGGTCTTGCGGATCTCGAAGTGCAGGTGCGGACCGCTGGAGTTACCGGTGTTGCCGGACTTGGCTATCTTCTGGCCGGTCTTGACGACCTGGCCGATCTTCACGTCGATGCGCGACAGGTGGGCGTACTGGGAGAACGTCCCGTTGCCGTGCTTGATGACGATGGCGTTGCCGTACGCCGGACCGTCACCGGCGCCGTTGCCGCCGACCTTGACGACGGTGCCGCCGTGCGCGGCCACGACCTGGGTGCCGGTCGGGACGGCGAAGTCCTGACCACTGTGGGTGGACTGCCACATGCCACCGGCCTGCGCGAAGCTGGCGGACTTCGTGTACTTCTTGACCGGCTTGACCCAGGAGACGGCCTTCTTGGCGGGGGCCTTCTTCGCGGTCGCCTTCTTCACGGCGACGGTGTGGGCCTGGACGGCGGCGGAAGCGGCGGGGGCGGAGGTCATCTCAGAAGCGACCGCGCCTCCGGCGCCCAGTGCGACCGAAGCTCCCAGTCCGGCGGCCAGCACAGCAGCACGGGTGCGGAACGCGGACGTACGGGGCGAACGGAACGAGAAGCGCGGGGACATTCGAAACCTCACGGGTACGACGACAGGGAAAACCACCCGACACATCAGGTCGCCGGATGGCTATCCCTTGGTAACCCCGCCGGGGCCGAACCCCAAAACCCCTCAACTACGACGAGGGCTAGTACTCCGCATCAAAAATCCCCGCATCTTGACAGAGCGCCCAATACGGACGAACCAGCGTGAACACCGAAACAGCCCGCCAGTTTTCATAATGAAAGTCCGTTTTGCCCTTCAGGCCGCTTTCCACTATTCCCGCTAGTAACGGACAAATCGCCTGTGCGGCATGTCACCGCTGAACGCAATCGGAAGACCCCGGAATGTGACGGGCGCTACGCCCGAGTTCCCCTCATGAGAGGTCCCGGAGGGGGGTGAGCCGACCCGGCGACGAGTGATCGTTCAGCATCATGTGACGCACACCTCTAGCGACTTACCGTTCAGTAACCCTACCGTTCCCCTCACGCCACCCCCACCCACGAACATGCACGCGACAACAACAGAGCGCACGTGACGTGAGAGGACCCCAACATGACGCTTCGCCACCCCTGGGCGCGCCGGATAGCGGTCGGCACGGTCTCCGCGGCCGCCCTCGTGGCCCTCGCGGTCCCCGCCGAAGCGGCCACGGCCGCGAGCACCTCGACCACCGCCACCGCCACCACGGCGGCCGAGGACGTGGACTACGCCACCTGGCAGAAGGACTGCCAGGCAGTCATGAACCAGGCGCTGCCCTACCTGAAGCAGCGGATCGCCAGCACCAAGCCCGGTGAGAAGCAGGCGATCGTCTTCGACATCGACAACACCACCCTGGAGACGGACTACGGCTTCAGCTACCCGCAGCCGGCCAACAAGCCGGCCCTGGAGGTCGCCAAGTACGCCCAGGAGCACGGCGTCTCGCTGTTCTTCGTGACCGCCCGCCCGGGCATCATCTACTCGGTGACCGACTACAACCTCAAGTACGTCGGCTACAAGGTCTCCGGGCTGTACGTGCGCAACTTCTTCGACCTGTTCAAGAACGTCGCCGACTACAAGACGGCCCAGCGCGTCGACATCGAGAACAAGGGCTACACGATCATCGCGAACATCGGCAACAGCGCCACCGACCTGTCGGGCGGCCACGCCGAGAAGACCTACAAGCTGCCGGACTACGACGGGCAGCTGTCGTAGCCCTGCTGTCGTAGCCCTGCTGTCGTAGCCCCAGGGCATGCCGAAGGGGCCGGTGCTCGAAAGCACCGGCCCCTTTTCAGCTGGTGAGGCTGGGGAGGCTTACGCCTCCTTGCTCAGGTTCGGCCCGCTTCCACCGGCCGCCTGCTCGATCGGCGGGACGTCCGGCAGAGCCGACTTCTCTTCACCGCGGAAGGTGAAGGTCTTGTTCTCGCCCTCGCCCTCGGTGTCCACGACCACGATGTGACCGGGACGCAGCTCGCCGAAGAGGATCTTCTCCGACAGCGAGTCCTCGATCTCGCGCTGGATCGTGCGACGCAGCGGACGCGCGCCCAGCACCGGGTCGTAGCCCTTCTTGGACAGCAGCTCCTTGGCGGACTGGGAGAGCTCGATGCCCATGTCCCGGTCCTTGAGGCGCTCGTCCACCTTGCCGATCATCAGGTCGACGATCGCGAGGATGTCGTCCTGGGTCAGCTGCGGGAAGACGACCACGTCGTCGACGCGGTTGAGGAACTCGGGCCGGAAGTGCTGCTTGAGCTCGTCCTGGACCTTGTTCTTCATGCGCTCGTAGTTGGACTTGGTGTCACCCGAGGCCGCGAAGCCCAGGTTGAAGCCCTTGGAGATGTCCCGGGTGCCGAGGTTGGTCGTCATGATGATGACCGTGTTCTTGAAGTCCACGACCCGGCCCTGGGAGTCGGTCAGACGACCGTCCTCCAGGATCTGCAGCAGCGAGTTGAAGATGTCCGGGTGGGCCTTCTCGACCTCGTCGAAGAGGACGACGGAGAACGGCTTGCGGCGGACCTTCTCGGTCAGCTGGCCGCCCTCTTCGTAGCCCACGTAGCCGGGGGGCGAACCGAAGAGACGCGACACCGTGTGCTTCTCGCTGAACTCCGACATGTCGAGGGAGATCAGCGCGTCCTCGTCACCGAAGAGGAACTCGGCGAGCGCCTTGGACAGCTCGGTCTTACCGACACCGGACGGACCGGCGAAGATGAACGAGCCACCGGGACGCTTCGGGTCCTTCAGACCGGCACGCGTACGGCGGATCGCCTTCGAGAGCGCCTTGACGGCGTCCTTCTGGCCGATGACCCGCTTGTGGAGCTCGTCCTCCATGCGCAGCAGACGCGAGGACTCCTCCTCGGTCAGCTTGAAGACCGGGATGCCGGTGGCGGTCGCGAGGACCTCGGCGATCAGCTCGCCGTCGACCTCGGCGACGACGTCCATGTCGCCGGCCTTCCACTCCTTCTCGCGCTTGGCCTTCGCGGCGAGGAGCTGCTTCTCCTTGTCGCGGAGCGAGGCGGCCTTCTCGAAGTCCTGCGAGTCGATCGCGGACTCCTTGTCGCGGCGGACGCCGGCGATCTTCTCGTCGAACTCGCGCAGGTCCGGCGGCGCGGTCATCCGGCGGATGCGCATCCGGGAGCCGGCCTCGTCGATCAGGTCGATCGCCTTGTCCGGCAGGAAGCGGTCCGAGATGTACCGGTCGGCCAGGGTGGCGGCCTGGACCAGCGCCTCGTCGGTGATGGAGACGCGGTGGTGGGCCTCGTACCGGTCGCGCAGACCCTTGAGGATCTCGATCGTGTGCGGCAGGGACGGCTCGGCGACCTGGATGGGCTGGAAGCGGCGCTCGAGGGCCGCGTCCTTCTCCAGGTGCTTGCGGTACTCGTCCAGCGTCGTCGCACCGATGGTCTGCAGCTCACCGCGGGCCAGCATCGGCTTCAGGATGGAAGCGGCGTCGATGGCGCCCTCGGCGGCACCCGCACCGACCAGCGTGTGCAGCTCGTCGATGAACAGGATGATGTCGCCGCGGGTGCGGATCTCCTTGAGCACCTTCTTCAGGCGCTCCTCGAAGTCACCGCGGTAGCGGGAGCCGGCGACCAGCGCGCCGAGGTCGAGGGTGTAGAGGTGCTTGTCCTTGAGGGTCTCGGGCACCTCGCCCTTGACGATGGCCTGGGCGAGACCCTCGACGACGGCGGTCTTACCGACGCCGGGCTCACCGATCAGGACCGGGTTGTTCTTGGTACGGCGGGACAGCACCTGCATGACCCGCTCGATCTCCTTCTCGCGCCCGATGACCGGGTCGAGCTTGGACTCACGGGCGGCCTGGGTGAGGTTCCGGCCGAACTGGTCGAGGACCAGGGACGTCGAGGGGGTGCCCTCGGCAGGCCCGCCGGCGGTGGCGGTCTCCTTGCCCTGGTAGCCGGAGAGCAGCTGGATGACCTGCTGCCGCACCCGGTTGAGATCAGCGCCCAGCTTGACCAGGACCTGGGCGGCGACGCCCTCGCCCTCACGGATCAGGCCGAGCAGGATGTGCTCCGTGCCGATGTAGTTGTGGCCCAGCTGAAGGGCCTCGCGGAGCGACAGCTCCAGGACCTTCTTGGCACGGGGGGTGAAGGGGATGTGCCCGGACGGGGCCTGCTGGCCCTGGCCGATGATCTCCTCCACCTGCTGGCGGACCGCCTCGAGCGAAATCCCGAGGCTCTCAAGGGCCTTGGCGGCGACACCCTCACCCTCGTGGATCAGGCCCAGGAGGATGTGCTCGGTGCCGATGTAGTTGTGGTTGAGCATCCGGGCTTCTTCCTGAGCCAGGACGACAACCCGCCGCGCGCGGTCGGTGAACCTCTCGAACATCGTTAATCGCTCCTCAGAGCGGTCAGGCAGTGGGGGGAACTTCCCCTCCCTGTCCTTCCGCAGCTTAGTCCCGCAAGCGGGGACCGCTCATTCCAACTGCCGACACCGTCGATGGCCTCCTGACCCCGAACGCCGACATCTGCTCCAACCCGATGGTGCGAGACGATGTTCCCGCAGGCCAGGCAGTTACCCTCACCATCAGTACGCCGATGGCGAACGTGAGACTCACTGTCCTGCGTGTCGCCCCCTCCCACTAGGGATGTCTTACCCGCTGGGACAGACACTCCATGCCGCGCCCCCCGGTTCCCTCCGCTACGGGCGAACAACCTTGCGCCACCCCACACCCCCGCACGCCCCCTTTTTCGCCACGCTGCGCATTCGTCAGCACACCCAGCGTAACCCGCACGCCCATTCGGCGGTTGCTCTTGGCATGTTCGGCACCCGCCCCGCGGTCACCACGGACCTCGCCACGGTCCCCCTCCCCCGTCGGCCGCTCGATCCGAGCGATCAGGTCCGGCGGTGGTACGAGAACGAACTGGGCTGGCCGGTGGTGCCCGCGGCCGCCGGATCCCCGCCGGCCCTGCGAGCGGGCGCGCGCTTCGACGTCCTGGACGTCCCGGCCGAGGCGGGCCGCGCGGCACTGCGCCATCTGGGGCCGCACTCCCCCGTGGCCGTCCAGGGCGACCGGATGCGGCTGCTGATCGCCACGGGCGGCGCGGAGGAGGTGCCGGGCGTGCTGGCGTGGCTGGAGTGGGGAGCTCTGCCCCTGGACCTGACGGCGCTCGGCGAGGGCGACCTCATGGAGGCGCCGCTGCCCGCGCGGGCGCTCGGGACGCCCGGGGCCGTAGGGCATTTCGCCTGGTACTCGGCCTGGCATCGCACCGGGGACGTGCGGGCGTCGGGGTGCGTGCGGCACCGCGCCGACGAACCGGGCCCGGTCGGGGCGTCCGTACGGCGCCCCGTCGAAGCCGGTCCGAGGGGGGCCGTACGTCGTGCTGGGCTGCCGGAGCCCGGTGCCGTGCGGCCGCTTCCCCTGGGCCGCTCCGGTGCCGTGCAGGGGGCCGCCGTGTGGCTGCGGCCCCCCGAGCCTGGGGGCGAGGTCGAGGCCTCGCTGCCGACGTTGTCGGCGCTCGGGGGCGGTGGGGGCGCCCCCGATCTCGTGCGGGTGCTGGACACGGTGGCGACTCACTGCCACCGCCTGCGGCTGAGGCGCGGGTGCGCCCGGCCGTCGGCCCGTCCATAGGCCTGTTCCGTGGATCAGGCTGTGCCCTGGATCAGGCGTTGGCCTTCTCGTACGCCTCACGAATGGTCGCGGGAACGCGACCGCGGTCGTTGACCTCGTAGCCGTTGTCCTTGGCCCACGCGCGGATCTGCGCGGTGTCCTGGCTGCCACCGGAAGCGGCGCGCGTCTTTCCGCGACCACCCGAAGCGCGGCCTCCGGTACGACGACCGCCCTTCACGTAAGGCTCGAGAAGGCCACGGAGCTTGTCCGCATTGGCAGTCGTGAGATCGATCTCGTACGTCTTGCCGTCCAGCGCGAACGTCACGGTCTCGTCCGCCTCGCCGCCGTCGAGGTCGTCGACAAGAAGGACCTGAACCTTCTGTGCCACCGGATTTCCTTTCATCGATAACTTGAGGGCCTGGGGTCTGCGGCGTCCGCCGTTTCGCCGTCCCCTGTTATATGCAGTACTGCAGTACGTCGGAAAGCAAACCGCTTTTGCTGGAAAAACACAAACCCCCGGGAGAGACTCACAGCCCGGGCCCGGTCCGGAAACATGCGCGTTTCGGACATAGGGCACCTGGGCATGGCCTGTCGGGCGGAATACACCTTGCGGATCCATGGAGGATCCGTGGCGATCACAGATGCAGAAGCATCCGGCTGTTGCCCAAGGTGTTCGGTTTCACTCGTTCGAGACCGAGGAACTCCGCCACGCCCTCGTCATAGGAACGCAGCAGCTCCGCGTAGACATCGGTGTCCACCGGCGTCTCACCGATCTCGACGAAGCCGTGCTTGCCGAAGAAGTCCTCTTCGAAGGTCAGACAGAAAACGCGTCGAACGCCGAGCCAGCGAGCGGTGTGCAGCAACTTCTCCAGCAACTGGTGACCGACGCCGGCGCCCTTCAGGCCGGGCTTCACCGCGAGAGTGCGGACTTCCGCCAGGTCTTCCCACATCACGTGCAGCGCGCCGCAGCCGACGACCTCGCCGTTGTCGTCACGTTCCGCGACCCAGAACTCCTGGATGTCCTCGTAAAGCGTCACCGTGGCTTTGTCGAGCAGGATGCGCCGGCGGACGTACTCGTCAAGGAGACGGCGCACCGACGGGACATCGCTGGTACGGGCCCGTCGGACGGTGATGGCTTTTGAGCTGACTTCTGGGCTCTCGGCCGAGGGAGTCCCGGTCGAGTGGCTCTCTGCTGACATGAGCGGACGCTATCGCTCGTCGGGCTCCTGTGCGGAGCCGGGGTTCTCGCCTGCGGTATCCGGTCGGGTATCGGCGCCGGTATGCGGGGCGGAGGTTTGCGGGCGTCGGGTTTGGGACCGTCGGGTTTGGGACCGTCGGGTTTGACCGCGGGCGGTTTCGGAACCGCCGGTATCGGAGTTGTCGCTATCGGTGCTGGTATCGGCGCTGCCGGTATCGGTGCCGTCGGTAGTGCCGTCCGTACTGCTGTCGGTACTGCTGTCGGTTGTCCTGTCGGTATCGATGCCGGTTACGGCGCGCGTATCGGACGGGGGCGACGTCGGCGTCGACGGTTCGACGGTTTCCGGGCCCTGGACGATGCGTACGGCGTCCCGCAGGGCGTGGCGCTGTTCCTCGCTCATCATGCCGAAGAAGGCGACGAGTGCGGCGGCGGGGTTGTCACTCTGCGACCATGCGTCGTTCATGAGGGCGGCCGAGTAGGCGGCTCGCGTGGAGACCGCCTCATATCGATAGGCCCGGCCTTCCGCTTCGCGGCGTACCCAGCCCTTCTGATGGAGATTGTCCAAAACGGTCATCACCGTCGTGTACGCGATGGACCGTTCCTGCTGGAGATCTTCCAGGACTTCTCGAACGGTCACCGGGCGGTTCCACTTCCACACCCGCGTCATGACCGCGTCTTCGAGTTCTCCCAATGGGCGAGGCACAGCTCAGCACAATAGTGGGAGTTCCGGTTGTTGGCGTGCCGGACGTGCACTTTCTCTGGCAAACGGGAACAAAAAGGGCGTACGACTCGGAAAGCGGGGCTTGGAGTCGTACGCCGTTGTGCGTGCGCGCCGCCGAATCGGATACGGCGGCGGGTGAGTGTCAGGCGTCTTTGTTCGCGGTGGCCTGACGCGTGCCCTCCACGCGCGCGAGGGCGGCGTCCACGGCCGCGTCCTCCTTGGCCTTGTTGGCTCCGCCCTGGGTCTTCACGATCACTCGGATCACACCGATGAAGAAGACGGCCATGACGGCCGGCGGGAGGAGTGCGGAGACGTAGTCCATGCGTCCAGGGTAGCCAGGGGGGTGGGGGGTTCTGGCGCTTGGGGGCGGGTTTGGGTGGGGGCGGTCTGAGCGCGGGGGTCGGGGCGCGAGGT
>NZ_JBIDDQ010000047.1:0-39331 GCF_043195415.1 Streptomyces sp. Y7 | reverse complement strand
GGGTGGGGTCCGCCCCCCGTCCCCCGTCCCCCGTCCCCCGTTGGCCGAACGGCTTCGCCCTACTGCGGGTCCGGCCCCACGGCCACCGGACGGGACGGGTCCGAGGACCACTCCGACCAGGAACCGACGTACAGGTCCGCCGCAATGCCCGCGACCGCCAGGGCCAGGGCCTCGTGCGCGGCGGAGACTCCCGAGCCGCAGTAGACGCCCACCGGGGTGCCCTCCGACGCCCCCAGGGACTTGAAGCGGGCGGCGAGTTCCGCGGCGGGCAGGAAGCGGCCGTCCGGGGCGACGTTCTCGTTGGTCGGGGCGGACAGCGCGCCGGGGATGTGACCGCCGACCGGGTCGATCGGCTCGACCTCGCCCCGGTACCGCTCCCCCGCTCGTGCGTCCAGCAGTACCCCCGACCGGGCGATCGCCGCGGCGCCGTCGGCGTCGAGCAGACCCCTCGCCCCCGGCACCGGCTCGAAGTCGCCTGCCGCCGGCGTCGGAACCGAGGTCTCCAAGGTGCCCTCCCAGGCCGGGAGTCCGCCGTCGAGGACCCGCACGTCGGGGTGCCCCGTCCAGCGCAGCAGCCACCAGGCACGGGCCGCCGCCCAGCCCTGGCCGCCGTCGTACACGACCACAGGAGTCGCCGAGGACACTCCGGATCGCCGCATCGCCCTACCGAATTCAGCCAAGTCGGGCAGGGGGTGACGGCCGCGCGAACCGGGTGCGGAGGCCAGTTCCCGGTCCAGATCGACGTAGACCGCGCCGGGGAGGTGACCGGATGCGTAGGCCCTGCGGCCGTCGAACGGGGGCTCGCCAGGGGTCTTGGCCAGGCTCAACTGCCAGCGGACGTCGAGCAGCACTGGCGGGTGCTGCCCCGTGAGCGCGTTCGCGAGGTCGGATGCGGAGATGATGGCGTTCATGGTCCCCATCCTCGCGCACGGGGTGGCCGCATCGTCCGGCTCCGGATACTCTGCCCGCCGGACAGGTCCGATCACCGGGCGTACGGGATCGGGCACATGCTGTACAGCCGATCGACATCCGTCGGCAATCGCACGGAAACGGGCGGTCCCTCGCACACCGGGCATCCTCCGGTCGGCGGCCGTCGTGCGGCGGCGTGCCCGCAGCGCGCGCGGCCACGGGCGGTGCGAGCATCGGCACGGGGGGCGGGACAGCGGATGAGACGCGGCCACCGCGAGGGGCCGAGGAGAGAGTGACGATGACCGAGGCACGGGGGTCGGCCGGCCCGAACGGCGCGACGCACGCTCGGCACGCGCCCGGCACACCCTGCTGGGTGAGCCTGATGGTGCACGGGCCGGCCGCGACCCAGGAGTTCTACGGAGCCCTGTTCGGCTGGGAGTTCCGCCCCGGCCCCCAGCAGCTCGGTCCCTATGAGCGGGCCCTGCTGGACGGCCGTGAGGTGGCGGGCATCGGCCGGCTGCCGCCCGACCGTCACCTCCCGGTCGCCTGGACGCCCTACCTCGCCTCGAACGACGTGGACCTGACCGCCGACACCGTACGGCTGTGCGGAGGCACCGTCGGCGTCGGCCCGCTGGACGCCGCCGAGGCCGGCCGGATGGCGATCTGCTCCGACCCCTCCGGCGCCGTCTTCGGCATCTGGCAGACGGCCGCCCACCTCGGCACGGCCATCACCGGCGTGCCCGGCACCCCGGCCTGGAACGAGCTGGTGACCTTCGAGTCCGTGACGGTGGCCAAGTTCTACGAGACGGTGTTCGGCTACGAGGCGCAGGCAGCGGACTCCGCCGACCTCGACTACGTCGGCCTGCACATCGACGGGCGCCCCGTCGCCGGCATCCACGGCGTCGGCAACGCCCTGCCCCGTGACCGGGGCGCGCACTGGATGACGTACTTCGAAGTCGCCGACACGGACGACGCGGTGGAGCGGGTCGTCGGCCTGGGCGGACATGTGCTGCGGCCGGCCCGCGACAGCGCCCACGGCCGGGTGGCGACGGTGGCGGACCCCGAGGGCGCGCGGTTCTCCGTCATCCAGAAGCCGCGCTGACGGCGGTCCCGTCGCGGCTCAGGCCGACTGCACCGGCAGCACGTCCGGGGACAGCGCCGCCGCCCGTGCGCTGGCCGCCGTCATCCGGCGGCGGTGGTGGCGGCGGCACAGGACCTCGTAGCCGACGGCGTCGGACTGGTTGACGTCGCCGACGACCACCTGGGCGCCCTCGACGACCATCTCGCCGCCTATCGTGCGGGCGTTGTGGGTGGCGCGGGCGCCGCACCAGCACAGGGCCTCCACCTGGAGGACCTCGACCCGGTCCGCGAGCTCCACCAGACGCTGGGAGCCGGGGAAGAGCTTGCTGCGGAAGTCCGTCGTGATGCCGAAGGCGTACACGTCGAGACCCAGGTCGTCGACCACGCGCGCGAGTTGGTCGATCTGGGCCGGGGCGAGGAACTGGGCCTCGTCGGCGATGACGTAGTCCGCGCGGCCGCCCCGGGAGAGATGGTTGACGAGGTAGGCGTAGAGGTCCATGCCGTCCTCGACCTCCACCGCGTCGGTGACCAGGCCGAGCCGCGAGGACAGCTTGCCCTCGCCCTCGCGGTCGTCACGCGTGAAGATCATGCCCGCGAGACCACGCGCCGAACGGTTGTGCTCGATCTGGAGAGCCAGTGTCGACTTCCCGCAGTCCATCGTTCCGGAGAAGAACACCAGCTCGGACATGTGGAGTTGAGGACCTTTCGGCAACAAGGGGCGTGGGGAGGCTTCAGGAGCGTACTTCGAGCAGGGGGACCAGCTGCTCGGCGGGGGTCATCGAGCCGTGGTTGCCGACCATCGCCGACTCCTTCGGCTCCCGCTCGGAGGCGATGATCAGGACGTCGTCGCGGGCGGCCGCGACGACGTCGCCGATGCGGTCGTGGACCCGCTCGTCGATCTGCGGCCCGAACCAGCCCGCCTCGATCGCCTCGTCGCGTGAGGCCACCCAGAACTGCTCGCCGAGCACCTCGCGCCAGCAGGTCAGGACGTCGCCGACGGCGCCCGGCACCGCGTACACGTGCCGCGCCCGGCCCTCGCCGCCCAGCAGGGCCACGCCGGCGCGCAGCTCCCAGTCCGCGTCGAAGTCGATGCGGTGGTCCTCGTCGAAGGGGACGTCGATCATGCCGTGGTCGGCGGTGACGTAGAGCGCGGTGCGCGGCGGGAGCTGCTCGGCGAGGCGCTGGACGAGCCGGTCGACGTACATCAGCTGGCCGCGCCAGGTGTCGGAGTCGACTCCGTAGCGGTGGCCGGCGCCGTCGAGTTCGGCGTAGTACGTGTAGACCAGGGAGCGGTCGCCGGCGGCCAGTTGCTCGGCCGCGAGGTCCATGCGCTCCTCGCCGGTCAGCCGCCCGAGGAACGTTCCGCCACTGAGCGCGACCTTGGTCAGGGGGGTGTTCTGGAAGGTGGGCGAGGACACCTGGGCCGCGTGCACGCCGGCCCTCTGCGCCAGCTCGAACACGGTCGGATACGGCTGCCAGACGTGCGGCGGCGTCCACGGGTTCCAGCGCAGCTGGTTCATCAGCTCACCGGTCTCGGGGTTGCGCACGGTGTAGCCGGGCAGGCCGTGCGCGCCCGGCGGCAGCCCGGTGCCCACGGACGCGAGCGAGGTCGCGGTGGTCGCCGGGTAGCCGGTGGTGATCGGGCGTCCGGTGCCGCCGCGCGAGCTGCCGAGCAGCGCGCTCATGAACGGGGCCTCGTCGGGGTGCGCCCTGAGCTGTTCCCAGCCGAGGCCGTCGATCAGGAACACGCAGTTGCGGTCGGCGGGGGTCAGCTCGCCGATCGTGGCGGTCATGCCCGGTACGGCCATGCCGGCGGCCAGCGTGGGCAGCAGATCGGCGAGCGAGCCGCTGCCGTACTCGGGGGACGGCGCCGAGGCGACGGCGAGGGGTTCCGGATGGGGGTCCCAGGCGGTGGACTGTGCGCTGTGGGACATCAGCGGGTGACGTCCGCGGTCGCCTCGGACAGCGCCTGGGCGAAGGCGAGCGCCTGGCGCACCGTCTCCGGTCCGTCGCCGGCCTCGCTGACGCGCAGGCTGAGGTCGTCCGCCGTCGAGCTGCCCGTGTAGCCGTGGTCGGCCTCGCAGTTGGGGTCTCCGCAGGCGGCGGGCTCCAGGTCGATGCGGGAGACGGCGCCCCAGCCGATGGTGAGGACCACCTCGCGGGGCAGCGTGCCCACCGTGTACTGCTCCGGGTTGGCGACGACACGGCTGAGCACGACCGAGGAGATCCGGCCGATCTTGACGGACTCCGTCGAGGTCGTGGCGTAGGGCGTCGGGGAGGTGCTGTCCGCGGCCTGCTCGTCGGTGTGGCTGACGATGAAGCGGTTGCCGGTGAGGACGAGGACGGTCACATGCCGCCGCACCTCGTTCTGGTCGAACGTGGTCTCCTGGTGGACCAGGTACGACCGGATGGGCTCGCCGCCCACGGCGGCCTCCACCGCCTCGGCCACGAGGGCCGGGTAGTAGCCGCTGCGCTCGATCGCCGCTCGCAGCCCCTGGGTCGTCGTACTGGTCTTGGCCATGACGTCCATCCTACGGGGGTGCACTGACTGCGAGGCACCGCTCAGAGCGGTCTCAGTACGTCGGCAGGGTCCTCGGCCCGAGGTCGTCGCGGGCCGGCGGCAGCGCGAGGCGCACGGAGGCGCCGAGCACGCTCAGGCCGTGGGTGGCGACGACGACCGGCTCCAGGGTGACCGCCACGACCTCCGGGTGGTCGTCGACCAGCCGCGACACCCGCAGCAGCAGTTCCTCCAGGGCGGGGGTGTCGACGGGCGTCGAGCCGCGCCAGCCGAAGAGGAGCGGTGCCGTCCGGATCGACCGGACGATGGAGGTGGCGTCGCGATCGGTCACCGGGATCAGCCGGTGCGCCATGTCGCCGAGCAGCTGGGAGGCGGCTCCGGCGAGCCCGAAGGACAGCACGGCGCCGGCCGCCGGGTCGATCACGGCCCGTACGACGGTGTCGACGCCGCGCGGCGCCATGGTCTGCACGACCGGCCTGAGCTCCTCCGGTCTGCCGAACAGCTCGGTCAACTCGGTGTACGCCCGCCGCAGTTGTTCCTCGTCCGCGAGGTCGAGCCGTACGCCGCCGAGGTCGGCGCGGTGCCGCAGGTGCGGGGCGGTGGCCTTGAGGGCGACCGGGTAGCCGAGGGTGCGGGCGGCGTCGACGGCCGCGTCGGGGGTGGGGGCGTGCAGGGCGCGGTGCACCTCGATGCCGTACTTGCCGAGCAGGTCGCAGGTCTCGTCGGCGCCGAGCGTGAGTCCCTGTCCGCGCGCGAGGAGGCCGTCGATCAGCCGGGCGGCGCCCTTCTCGTCGATGTCCTCGTACTCGGGCACCTTGCCGGGCTCGGCGGCCTCGCGGCGCCACTGGGCGTACTTGACGGCCTCGCCCAGAGCGCGGACCGCGCGTTCGGCGGCCGGGTAGGCGGGGATGAGGCGGGGGGCGTTCTCGGTGGTGTCCGACGGTTCGGGCAGCGGTTCGGCCGGGAAGTCCAGCGGGCGGAAGGGGTGGTCGCGGCCCGCGGTGCGGGGCGCCGTCGTACCGGCCCGGGGCGCGGTGCTCGCCGCGGCGGACAGGGCCTCCGCGAGCCCTCCGAGCTCCACGTGCACCACCAGGACGGGCTTGCCCGGCACCCGCTCGGCGGCCGAGCTCAGGGCCTGCGCCAGCTCGGCGTCCCCGGTGGTCGCGTCCCCGATCGCCGGTATCGCGGTGACGACGACCGCGTCGCAGGTGTCGTCGGCGAGCGCGCGGGAGAGCGCCTGGTGGAAGTCGGCGGCCGACGCGGCGGTGGTCAGGTCCAGCGGCGGCAGCGGCCGCAGGCCCTCGGACAGACAGGCGTCGTACGTCAGCAGGCCCAGCGACTCGGAGTTCCCGAGGATCGCCACCCGCGGTCCGGTCGGCAGGGGCTGGCGCGCGAGCAGCAGTCCCGCGTCCACCAGCTCGGTGATGGTGTCGACCCGGATCACGCCTGCCTGCCGCAGCAGCGCGGAGACGGTGGTGTGCGGGAGCCGGGTGACCCGCACGGTGTGGCCCTGCGGCGCCGCTCCCCCGTGCCGCGCGCCCTGCACCACGACCAGCGGCTTCGCGGCCGCGGTGCGCCGGGCGAGGCGGGTGAACTTGCGCGGGTTGCCGATGGACTCCAGGTACATGAGGACGACGTCGGTGTCCGGGTCGTCGTACCAGTACTGCAGGACGTCGTTGCCGGAGACGTCGGCCCGGTTGCCGGACGACACGAAGGTGGAGATGCCGGTGACGCCGGTGACTCCGCCGCCGCGCCGGTGCAGCCGGGACAGCAGGGCGATCCCGATGGCGCCGGACTGCGCGAAGAGGCCGATGCGGCCCGGCCTCGGCATCTCGGGGGCCAAGGAGGCGTTCAGCCGTACGTCGTCGGCGGTGTTGATGATCCCGAAGGCGTTCGGGCCGATGATGCGCATGCCGTACGTGCGCGCGTGCCGGACGAGTTCGCGCTGGCGCTCGCGTCCGTCGGGCCCGCTCTCGGCGTAGCCGGCGGAGAGCACGACCAGGCCCTGCACGCCGTGCTCGCCGCACTCGGTGACCACGTCGGGGACGTACTCGGCCGGCACGGCGACCACCGCGAGGTCGACCTGCTCGTCGATGTCGCGCACGGAGCGGTGCGCGGGAACTCCGTCGACCTCCTTGAGGTCCTCCGGGAACGCCTTGTTCACGGCGTACAGCCGTCCCGTGAAGCCGGCGTCCCTGATGTTGCCGAGGACGCCGCGGCCGACGCCGCCGGGGGTGCGGCCGGTGCCGATGACGGCGACGGAGCCGGGCGTCAGCAGCCGGCGCACGGACCTGGCCTCGGCGCGCTGCTCGCGCGCGTACTGCACGGCGAGCGAGCGGTCGGTCGGCTCCAGGTCGAACTCCAGGCGCACCACGCCGTCCTCGAAGCTGCGCTTCTGCGTGTACCCGGCGTCCGTGAACACCTTGATCATCTTGCTGTTGGCCGGCAGCACCTCGGCGGCGAACCGGCGGATGTCGCGCTCGCGGGCGACCGCGGCGATGTGCTCCAGGAGGGCGGAGGCGACGCCGCGCCCCTGGTGGGCGTCCTGGACGAGGAAGGCGACCTCGGCCTCGTCGGCCGGTGCGGACGCGGGCATTCCGTCAGCGCCGATCCGGTCGTAGCGTACGGTGGCGATGAACTCGCCGCCCACCGTGGCCGCGAGTCCCACCCGGTCCACAAAGTCGTGGTGCGTGAAGCGGTGGACGTCCTTCGCGGACAGTCGCGGGTAGGGCGCGAAGAAGCGGTAGTACTTCGACTCGTCCGACACCTGCTCGTAGAAGCTGACCAGGCGCTCGGCGTCATCAACGGTGATGGGGCGGATGCGCGCGGTGCCGCCGTCGCGCAGCACCACGTCGGCTTCCCAGTGGGCGGGGTACTCGTGCCTGTCCGAGGCGCTCTGCATGGGGCCCAGATTACGGCTCGCGTACGACAACGGCGCGAGGCAGTCTGTTCGGGACGTCACGTGGGGTCGAGGCCGCGACCCCACGGTCACTTCGGGAGGGACAGCCGTCCCGTTCCGGCGTGCTTCACGAGTGTGGGAAACTGGTCTAGACAACCCTGAGAACCGAAGGGCAGCATCACATGGCTGAGCGCCGCGTCAACGTCGGCTGGGCCGAGGGCCTCCACGCCCGCCCCGCCTCCATCTTCGTCCGAGCCGCCACGGCCGCAGGCGTCCCGGTGACGATCGCCAAGGCTGACGGCAACCCCGTCAACGCGGCCTCCATGCTGGCGGTCCTGGGCCTGGGCGCCCAGGGCGGCGAGGAGATCGTCCTCGCCTCCGACGCCGAGGGTGCGGACGCCGCCCTCGACCGTCTGGCCAAGCTGGTCTCCGAGGGACTCGAGGAACTGCCCGAGACGGTCTGAACGACCTGAACGGGCCTCCGTAGCGAACGGTGAAGCCGCGTCCGCCTTTCCGGCGGGCGCGGCTTTACTGTTTCAGCGGGCGCCGCCTCGCTGTTTCGGGCAGGCGCCGACGGAATTCACGGCGCGACCGGTCGTGAATCCGAAAAGGGCAGCGGAAATTCCTCCCCGCCGAATACCTTCTCTTTGTATACGGCGCGCGTGTTAATGCCGCAGGCTCGGCATGTTTACGGGATGTTGCGAATTCCTCACACGGTCCGCGCGCTCGCCGCCCGCGGCGAACCGCAGGCGGTGCGCGGAGAGGGAGCGCTCGGTGTGCAGCGCCGTGATCGCGCGGGCGCGTTCGCCGTCGCCGCGCGCCACCGCGTCCACGATCGCGCCGTGCTCGGCCCAGGACTCCACGGGATCGACCGGCGCTTCCACGGCGTACATCCAGGCGATCTTGTGGCGCAGCTGAGCCAGGATCGAGGTCAGGGCCGGACTGCCGGTGGACTGGGCGAGCGTCTCGTGGAACCAGCCGCCCAGGGAGCGCAGGTCGTCGCTGTTTCCCCGCCTGGCCCGCTCCTGCCCCAGCCTGACCAGGCCGCGCAGGACCTTCAGATGGGCCTCGGTGCGCCGCTGGGCGGCCCGGGAGGCGCCGAGGGGCTCCAGCAGGCCGCGCATCTCCAGCAGGTCGGCGGCCTCCTGCTCGGTCGGTTCGGCGACGCACGCGCCCGCGTGACGCCGGGTCACCACGAAGCCCTCCGCCTCCAGGGTGCGCAGGGCCTCCCGCACGGGGACGCGGGAGACGCCGTAGCGGCGGGCGAGCAGTTCCTCGGTGAGCCGGCCGCCACGCTCGTAGACACCGGCGACGATGTCGTCCCGGATCGCCGTGCACACCGAGTGCGCCGGAATACGCATGCCCGACCTCCGCCTTAATCCCCGTGAAACGTCGACCAATGACGTGTTCCCGAGGACTCTATTGCAACCGGCCGGAATTTCCGACGGGGAGCCGAAATCCATGCATATTTTTTGGTCAGCGGGGGGTCGAAAACATCGAAAGCCCCGGCTCGGGGAGCCGGGGCTTCGAAGGGACGCGCGGGGGGCAGCGTCAGACGTTCACGCCGTGCCCGCGCAGATAGGCCACGGGGTCGATGTCGGAGCCGTACTCCGCCGTGGTGCGGGCCTCGAAGTGCAGATGCGGCCCGGTGACGTTGCCGGTGGCGCCGGAGAGGCCTATCTGCTGGCCCGGGGTGACGGACTGGCCCACCGAGACGCCGATGGACGACAGGTGGCCGTACTGCGTGTACGTGCCGTCGTTCATCTTGATCACGACGTTGTTGCCGTACGACCCGCCCCAGCCGGCCTCGACGACGGTGCCGGCACCGACGGCGTGCACGGACGTGCCGCTCGCGGCGTGGAAGTCGACGCCGGTGTGGCTGCCGGAGGACCAGACGGCACCGCCGGTCTTGTAGCCGGTGGAGACGTACGAGCCGGCGATCGGGGCGACGTACGACAGCAGGCGCTTGCGCTCGGCCTCGCGGGCGGCGCGCTCCTTGGCCTCGCGCTTCGCCTCGGCCTGCGCGGCCGCCTTCTCGCGCGCGGCCTCCTGAGCGGCCTTCTTCGCGGCGGCGGCCTCGGCGGCGGCCCGTTCCTGGGCGATCGCCTGGGCGTCGATCTGGTCCACGATCGAGTTCTCGACGGTGACGACCGGGATGAGGCCGGTCTGCTCGGCGGCGGGCTCGGCGGCCAGCGCCGGGGCGGCCAGGGTGCCGACGACTCCGGTGGCGGTGAGCGCGGCGACTCCGGCCGCGCGGGCGGTGGTGCGCTCGAACCGGCCGGGCCTACGGTGCTTCCCGGTGGGGCGGTTCTTCCCCGTGGCGCAGGTGAACGCCATGAAGTGGCTGGTCCTTTCCTTCCCTCTCGCCTACCGGGTTAGCTGACGGGTTCGGAGCAGGAAGGTCTCCTACGGACCCCCTCGCGACTCGCGCGGGCGTCCGATTCACCCCAGGGACTACGGGTGGGTCCCCGGCTCCCCTGGCTCGCGCCGTACGGGGACTCGGCGATGACTGTCCGGTGCCGCGGGCGCGGCGCACTGCCTGACGGACAGCCCGGAAGACGCTAAACGCGGCATCTTTCAATCCCCAAACGGATCGCGGCTTTTGTAGCGCATCCCACAGGCCAGACAGGCAACCTCTCCCTCAATTCGGGCATAAAGGGGCCCTGGTGACTCTTGGGTCACCAGGGCCCCTGCACGCGCGTGGCGCCGGACGGCGCGAGCTCGTCCTCTACTCGGCTGCCACGACGGTCACTTCACCGATGCCGAGGGCCTCGACGGGCTCCCGGATCTCGGCCGCGTCGCCGACGAGGATCGTGACCAGACGGTCCACCGGGAAGGCGCTCACGGCCGCCGCGGTGGCCTCGACCGTGCCGGTCGCGGCCAGCTGCTGGTACAGCGTCGCCTGGTAGTCGTCGGGCAGGTGCTGCTCGACCTGGTCGGCCAGCGTGTTCGCCACGGAGGCGGCGGTCTCGTACTTCAGCGGCGCCACCCCGACGAGGTTCTGCACGGCGAAGTCCCGCTCGGCGTCGGTGAGCCCCTCGGCGGCGACCCCGCGCAGGACCTTCCAGAGGTCGTCGAGGGCCGGACCGGTGTTCGGGGTGTCGACGGAGCCGCTGATGGCGAGCATCGCCGCGCCCGTGCCGTCCGGGGCGGAGCGCAGGACCTGGCCGAAGGCCCGCACGCCGTAGGTGTAGCCCTTCTCCTCACGCAGGACCTTGTCCAGCCGGGAGGTGAGGGTGCCGCCGAGGCAGTAGGTGCCGAGCACCTGCGCGGGCCACACGCGGTCGTGCCGGTCCGGGCCGACACGGCCGATCAGCAGCTGCGTCTGGACCGCGCCGGGACGGTCGACGATGACGACGCGTCCGGTGTCGTCCGCGATGACCGGCGGGACCGCGCGCGCCTCGCCCGGGGAGCCGGTCCAGGCGCCCAGGGTGTCGCCGAGCAGGGCGTCGAGGTCGACGCCGGTGAGGTCGCCGACGACCACGACGGTGGAGGTGGCGGGGCGTACGTGCCGCTCGTAGAAGGCGCGTACGGACGCCGCGTCGATGCCGGCGACGGTCTCCTCGGTGCCCTGGCGCGGGCGGGACATGCGCGCGGTCGCCGGGAACAGCTCCTTGGAGAGCTCCTTGGCGGCCCGGCGCGAGGGGTTGGCCAGCTCGTGCGGGATCTCGTCGAGCCGGTTGTTCACCAGGCGCTCGACCTCGCTGTCCTCGAACGCGGGCGCCCTGAGGGCGTCGGCGAGCAGGCCGAGCGCCTTGGACAGCCGGGAGGCGGGCACCTCCAGGCTGACCCGGACGCCGGGGTGGTCGGCGTAGGCGTCGAGCGTGGCGCCGCAGCGCTCCAGCTCGGCGGCGAACTCCTCGGCGGTGTGCTTGTCGGTGCCCTCGGACAGGGCGCGCGCCATGATCGTGGCGATGCCGTCGAGGCCCTTCGGCTCGGCGTCCAGGGGCGTGTCCAGGAGCACCTCGACGGCGACGACCTGCTGGCCGGGGCGGTGGCAGCGCAGGACCGTGAGGCCGTTGTCCAGCATGCCGCGATCGGGCGCCGGGAACGCCCAGGGCCGGGCCTGGCCCGCCTGGGGCTGCGGGTGGAACTCCATGCTGGCGAGCTCGGTCACTGCGCCGACTCCTCGTTCTGGTCGGTGGCGGGGGCGGCCCCGTCGCCGGCGGCGGCTTCCGGTTCCTCGGCCTCGTCGGCGACCGGCTCGTACACGAGCACCGCGCGGTTGTCGGGGCGCAGCCGGGCCTGGGCGACGGCCTTGACCTCCTCGGCGGTGACGTCGAGGACGCGCTGGACGGCGGTGAAGGCGAGCTGCGGGTCGCCGAACAGGACGGCGTACCGGCACAGTTCGTCGGCGCGGCCCGCGACGGTGCCGAGCCGGTCCAGCCACTCGCGCTCCAGCTGGGCCTGCGCGCGCTCCATCTCCTCGGCGGTGGGGCCCTCCTGCGCGAAGCGGGCGAGCTCCTCGTCGACGGCCGACTCGATGACGGGCACCTCGACGTCACCGGAGGTCTTCACGTCCAGCCAGCCCAGCGAGGGCGCGCCGGACAGGCGCAGCAGGCCGAAGCCGGCCGCCACGGCCGTACGGTCGCGCCGCACGAGCCGGTTGTACAGGCGGGAGGACTCGCCGCCGCCGAGCACGGTCAGCGCCAGGTCGGCGGCGTCGCACTCGCGCGTGCCGTCGCTCGGGAGGCGGTAGGCGGCCATCATCGCCCGCGCGGGGACGTTCTCCTCGACGACCTCGCGCAGCTGCTCGCCGATGACCTCCGGCAGCGAGCCGTCGCGCGGGGCGGGCTTGCCGTCGTGCCCCGGGATGGTGCCGAAGTACTTCTCGACCCAGGCGAGCGTCTGCTCCGGGTCGATGTCGCCGACGACGGACAGCACGGCGTTGTTGGGCGCGTAGTAGGTGCGGAAGAACGCGCGGGCGTCCTCCAGGCTGGCCGCGTCCAGGTCGGCCATCGAACCGATCGGCGTGTGGTGGTAAGGGTGTCCGTCGGGGTACGACAGCGCGGTCAGCTTCTCGAAGGCCGTGCCGTACGGGACGTTGTCGTAGCGCTGGCGGCGCTCGTTCTTGACGACGTCCCGCTGGTTCTCGAGGCTCACCTCGTCGAGTGCCGTCAGGAGGCTGCCCATGCGGTCGGCCTCCAGCCACAGCGCGAGCTCCAGCTGGTGGGCGGGCATGGTCTCGAAGTAGTTGGTGCGCTCGAAGCTGGTGGTGCCGTTCAGCGAACCACCGGCGCCCTGGACGAGCTCGAAGTGCCCCGTGCCCTTGACGCTGTTCGAGCCCTGGAACATCAGGTGCTCGAAGAGGTGGGCGAGTCCGGTACGGCCCTTGACCTCGTGGCGGGAGCCGACGTCGTACCAGAGGCAGACCGCGGCGACCGGCGTGAGGTGGTCCTCGGAGAGCACCACGCGCAGCCCGTTGGCCAGGCGGTGCTCCGTCGCGGTGAGGCCGCCGGATTGTGCCTCCGGTGTGGCCGTGTGACCCATGGGCAAGGTGTCCTTCCGGTCGCGTGCACTTCGTTGTGCCGAGCAGTTCGGCATGAGTTCCTGCCACTGTATGCAGCGTGCGAAGGCTCGGCGAAGTTCCCGGTCAGAACCGCTGCCTCGGGACGCGCGTGTGGCGCGTGGGTCGGATGTGCCGTGTGTGCGCGGGGCGGTCACTCCGGCGAGTGAACGCTTGTGGGGCGTGAGCTTGCCACCGGGGTCGGAGTGCCTGTGCGGGCTCCCTGGTCCAGGCCTGTCGGTGCTCGATGGCGGAGTCGGTCGCCGACGAGGGCCGGCGTCGGCGACACTTCTCAGGCGCCGGGCCGGAGCCCAACATCGGGTCCTGGTCGGTGGTTGTCAGTGCCGCGGTCCACAATGGTCCGCGTCAGATCCGTCCACGCTTCAGCAAGGAGCCGGCAGCGATGGCCCGCCGTAGCACGAAGACCCCGCCGCCCGACGACTCGTACGAGGAGAAGATCCTCGACATCGACGTCGTCGACGAGATGCAGGGCTCCTTCCTCGAGTACGCGTACTCGGTCATCTACTCCCGCGCCCTGCCCGACGCCCGCGACGGCCTCAAGCCGGTGCATCGCCGCATCGTGTACCAGATGAACGAGATGGGCCTGCGCCCCGACCGCGGCTATGTGAAGTGCGCCCGCGTGGTCGGCGAGGTCATGGGTAAGTTGCACCCGCACGGCGACGCGTCGATCTACGACGCGCTGGTGCGCATGGCCCAGCCCTTCTCCATGCGCGTCCCGCTGGTCGACGGCCACGGCAACTTCGGCTCGCTGGGCAACGACGACCCGCCGGCCGCCATGCGGTACACCGAGTGCCGTCAGGCGCAGGCGACGAGCCTGATGACCGAGTCGATCGACGAGGACACGGTCGACTTCACCCCGAACTACGACGGCCAGGAGCGGGAACCGGTGGCGCTGCCCGCCGCCTTCCCGAACCTCCTGGTCAACGGCGCGTCCGGGATCGCCGTCGGCATGGCCACGAACATGCCGCCGCACAACCTCGGCGAGGTCATTTCCGCCGCCCGCCATCTGATCCGCCACCCGAACGCGGATCTGGACACCCTGATGAAGCACGTCCCGGGCCCCGACCTGCCCACCGGCGGCCGGATCGTCGGCCTCGCCGGCATCCGGGACGCCTACGAGACCGGCCGCGGCACCTTCAAGATCCGCGCCACGGTCGAGATCGAGACCGTGACCGCCCGCCGCAAGGGCCTGGTCGTCACCGAGCTGCCCTTCACGGTCGGTCCGGAGAAGGTCATCGCCAAGATCAAGGACCTGGTCGGCTCGAAGAAGATCCAGGGCATCGCCGACGTCAAGGACCTCACCGACCGCGAGCACGGCCTGCGCCTGGTCATCGAGATCAAGAACGGCTTCGTGCCGGAGGCGGTCCTGGAGCAGCTGTACAAGCTGACGCCGATGGAGGAGTCCTTCGGCATCAACAACGTCGCCCTGGTCGACGGCCAGCCCCTCACCCTCGGCCTCAAGGAGCTCCTCGAGGTCTACCTCGACCACCGCTTCGAGGTCGTGCGGCGGCGCAGCGAGTTCCGCCGCAGCAAGCGCCGCGACCGTCTGCACCTGGTCGAGGGCCTGCTCACCGCGCTGGTGGACATCGACGAGGTCATCCGGCTGATCCGGTCCAGCGAGAACAGCGCGCAGGCGAAGGAACGCCTGATGGAGCGCTTCTCGCTGTCCGAGGTCCAGACCCAGTACATCCTCGACACGCCGCTGCGCCGTCTCACCAAGTACGACCGCATCGAGCTGGAGGCGGAGAAGGAGCGGCTCAACGAGGAGATCGCCGAGCTGACCCGGATCCTGGACTCGGACGCGGAGCTGCGCAAGCTGGTCTCCGCCGAACTGGCCGCGGTGGCCAAGAAGTTCGGCACCGAGCGGCGTACGGTCCTGCTGGAGTCGGCGGGCACCACGGTCTCCGCCGTGCCGCTCCAGGTGGCCGACGACCCGTGCCGGGTGCTGCTGTCCTCGACGGGTCTGCTGGCCCGTACGGCGAACGGCGACCCGTTCGCGGAGGACGACGACGCCAGGCGCTCCAAGCACGACGTGATCGTCTCGGCGGTGCCGGCCACGGCCCGCGGCGAGGTGGGCGCGGTGACGTCCACGGGCCGGCTGCTGCGGATCAACGTCATCGACCTGCCGCAGCTGCCGGAGACGGCGTCGAGACCGAACCTCGCGGGCGGCGTGCCGCTGGCGGAGTTCATGTCGCTGGAGGACGGCGAGTCGCTGGTCTGCCTGACCACGCTCGACGAGTCGTCGCCCGGCCTCGCGCTCGGCACGGAGCAGGGCGTCGTGAAGCGTGTGGTGCCCGACTACCCCTCCAACAAGGGGGAGTTGGAGGTCATCACGCTGAAGGACGGCGACCGGATCGTCGGCGCGATCGAGCTGCGCACCGGTGAGGAGGACCTGGTCTTCATCACGGACGACGCCCAGCTGCTGCGCTACCAGGCCGCGCAGGTCCGCCCGCAGGGCCGCGCCGCCGGCGGCATGGCCGGCATCAAGCTCACCGAGGGCGCGAAGGTCATCTCGTTCACCGCGGTGGACCCGGCGGCCGACGCCGTGGTGTTCACGGTCGCCGGCTCGCGCGGCACGCTGGACGACTCCGTCCAGACGACGGCCAAGCTGACGCCGTTCGACCAGTTCCCGCGCAAGGGCCGCGCCACGGGCGGTGTGCGCTGCCAGCGGTTCCTCAAGGGCGAGGACTGCCTCTCCCTGGCCTGGGCGGGCGCCACTCCCGCACGGGCCGCGCAGAAGAACGGCACACCGGCCGAGCTTCCGGAGATGGATCCGCGCCGCGACGGCTCGGGTGTGTCACTGGCGAAGACGGTGTCGGTGGTCGCGGGACCGGTCTAGGCCGGGAGACCGTCGGGGCCCTGGTCGAGGGACCGGTCTAGGCCGGGAGACCGTCGGGGCCCTGGTCGGGGGACCGGTCTAGGCCGGGAGGCCGTCGGGGCCCTTCTCGCCGGGGCCCCGCAGACCCCGGTCCTGCAGGTCCGGGTCCCCTGCGTCCGGCTCCTCCGGCTCCCGTACGTCCGGCTCCTATACGTCCGGCTCCCGTACGTCCGGCTCCCGTACGTCCGGCTCCTGTACGTAGCGCAGGACGCCCCACATGCCGTGCTCGTCGGCGTGTGGGGCGTCGGTCTTGCACGCCTCCAGGTCCTTGGCGAGGGCGGCGGAGTCGATACCGGAGCCGATGAGGACGAGCTGGGTGAGTCGAACGTCGGCGTCGGCGTCGGCGTCGGCGTCGGCGTCGGCGTCGGCGTCGGCGTCGGCGTCGGCGTCGGCCCACGGTTCCGGGTAGAAGCGCAGGAACGGCCCGACGGCGTGCACGGCATAGCGGTTCGCGGCGTCGTGCGGCCCGAAGTCCACGTACCCCTTGATCCGGTACAACCCCTCCGGCCTGCTGTCCAGGAACTCCATCAGCCGGCGCGGATCGAGGGCCTGCTCGGAGACGAAGGAAAGGCTGTCGTACGCGGTGTGCAGGTGGCCGTGGTGGACGTCCTGGTCCTCGCCGTCGCCACCGTGCTCGTGCAGGTCGTCGAAGGACAGCTGCCCGATACGTTCCTCGCTGGGCCGGCAGTCGAAGAGGAACTCGGGGTCGATACGGCCGTGGACGGCAGGGACGACGGCGGCGCGCTCGGCGAGCTCACGGACCAGCCCGAGGACGCGCCCGCCGTCCGCCGCCCGGTCGAGCTTGTTGACGACGACGAGGTCGGCGAGGGCGAGGTGCCGGTCGATCTCGGGGTGCTTGGCGCGTGTGGTGTCGAACTCGGCGGCGTCGACGACCTCGACGAGTCCGCCGTACACGATGCCGGGGTGCTCGCTGGCGAGCAGCATGCGCACCAGTTCCTGGGGCTCGGCGAGCCCGCTGGCCTCGATGACGATGACGTCGATGCCGGTGGCCGGCCGGGCGAGCCGCTCCAGATAGACGTCCAGCTCGCTCGCGTCGACCGCGCAGCACAGACAGCCGTTGCCGAGGGAGACCGTCGAGTCGCCGAGCGCGCCGGCCACCGCCATGGCGTCGATCTCGATGGAACCGAAGTCGTTGACGATGGCCCCGATGCGGGTGCCTCCGCTGCGATGGAGGAGGTGGTTGAGCAGAGTCGTCTTGCCGGAACCGAGGAATCCGGCGAGCACGACGACTGGAATCTGCTGCGGCCCGGGGCCCTTCTGACTCAACGTGCGACCTTTCTCACGCCGACGGGTGCACCGGCTCGCGACGCGGCGCACATCCGGAAATTTGAATGCCGCCCCAGGATACGAGCCGGAAGAATCCCCGCGAAGTGAACGATTGTTAGCTGCACTTGCCGGGCAGACGTTGGGCATGGCGCCGGAGTGTGCGACCCTCGCTTCCCTCTGTGCGCCTCCTCTCCGCCTCCCCGCCGATCAGAGCCGCTCGGCACTCTGGGAGACGGCAAGCGCCGCCCACCGCTCGCCGGTCCCCTCCAGACGACCCGCATCCCGACGACCGGCGGACGGCCGCCTGATCGGGGGTAATTGACATGGCCACACGGAAATGGTTCGCGGGGAGGTTGTGCACGGCCACGCTCGCCGTCCTCATCACCACCGCGAGCGCAGCGCTGGCATCACGCCAACGGCGGTCGGAGGAGGCACGTCTGCAGGAGCGGCAACTGGAACTCGAGGAGTTGGCGATCCGCCGCAAGGCCCTCGCCCATCAGCAACGCATGCAGTGGGAGCTGCTGGCCAGGGCCATCGACGACCCCTCCCTCGCCGCGGTGATCGACACCTACGACAAGAGCATCCCGGCGGAGAGGCGCCGGCAGTTCTTCTACGCCAACGCCTGGTACGTGCACCTCTTCCACCTCTACCGAGCGGGCCTGCTGGACCGCGAGGAGCTGTACCGCCACCTGCGGGAGTTCTTCCAGAGCCCGATATTCCGCGAGTACTGGGAAGCCTCGCGGCACATGCGCGCCTCCCTGAACGAGGCATCCGAGGAAGCCCAGCTGGGGCACATGGTCGACGGCCTGGTCAGCGACCTCGACGAAGCCGATACCGACGAGTGGTGGGTGGTCGGCAACCCTCCGACGGACTGACGGACGCAGCTCGTCGACCCGTCACGCGCACGCAGGCCTGCTCTGTCCGCGCAGGCTGCCCTCTGACAGCTTCGTCCCCGACCCCACGGCGGCCTGATGGCTCTCCCCTGCTGTCCGCACACCTGGGGCGGGTGGCCCCCGGGGGGCCGTGCTGTCAGCCAGTATCTGCGGCCGGGGCGAAGGGGCCGTCCAGGGCGGCCCATTGCAGCAGCATGATCGTTTTTCCGTCGGTGATGCGTCCGTCACGGACCATGGCGAGAGCCTCCGCGAAGGGCAGTTCGAGCACTTCGATGTCCTCACCGTCCTCCTCGAGACCGCCGCCGGCTCCGGTGCGGTCGACGGGGGTGTAGGGGGCGGCGTAGAAGAACAGGCGCTCGGTGACCGAGCCGGGGCTCATATAGGCGTCGAGGATGTGGGCGATCGGGCCGAGCGTGACGCCGAGCTCCTCGGCGGCCTCGCGCCGGACGGCGGCGAGCGGGTCGTCGCCGTCGAGCAGCCCGGCGGCGGCCTCGACGAGCATGCCGTCGGGGTGGTCGTTGACGTAGGCCGGGTAGCGGAACTGACGGGTGAGCAGCACACAGCCGCGCTCGGCGTCGTACGGCAGGACGACCGCGCCGTTGCCACGGTCGTACGTCTCGCGCTGCTGGGTCTCCCAGCGTCCGTCGCGGCGGCGGTAGTCGAAGGTGGTGCGGCGCAGGACGTGCCAGCCCTCGGAGGTGAGGTCCACCTCCCTGACCACGACGTCGGGGTTGCGGTCCAAGTCACGTCCGGCCCGGTCGAGGCCGGTGCGGCCGCGATGGTCGGGGGTGTCGATCCCGGGGCGGGCGCGATGGTCGGGGGTGTCGATCCCGGGGCGGGCCATTACGCGGCCTCGCCTTCCCGCGAAGCGCGGCGCGGGATCTCGGCCACGTCGTGGTAGACGGGCAGGCCACGGCGGCGGGCCGTGGCGACGTCCTGGTCGGCTCCGGTGGAGTCACCGGGGAGCCGGAGCACGGCGTCGCAGTGGGCGAGCAGACGTTCGGCGGTCGGGTACAGCACCTCATCGGCGAGAGGGTCCGCGGGCCCGGCGCCGGCCGAGCGGAGGACGGGCAGGGCCACCCACTCACCGATCATGGGCACGTGGCCGGCGGCGAAGACCGGCCAGGCCGCAGCTTCCAGGCGGGCGAGGTTGGCGGCCATGGCCCGTGGGTCGCCGTCGGTGCCGGAGCGGTAGGGCCCGGCGATGAGGATGAGCATCGGCTTGTCGGTCATGCCGCGCTACGATACATGCAGAAACGTGCAAGAACATGAAGGAGTATGGATGCTGGCCGCTCAACGACGTGCTCATCTGCTGGGTCTGCTCGCCCGGCAGGGCAAGATCGTCGCCAAGGACGTCGCCGCGGACCTGGGCATCTCCGAGGACAGCGTGCGCCGCGACCTGCGTGACCTCGCCGCCGAGGGACTGTGCCAGCGCGTGTACGGCGGGGCGTTGCCCGTCTCCCCGGCCGTCGCGGACTACGCCGCCCGGAAGACGGTCACCCCCGACGGCAAGCAGAAAGTCGCCACGGCGGCCGCCGCACTGGTGCGGCCGGGCAGCGCTCTGATCCTGGACGGCGGCACCACCGCCCTCGCTGTGGCCCATGCCCTTCCGCCGGACCTGGACTGCACCGTGATCACCCACAGCCCGACCGTCGCGGCCGCACTGCTGGAGCATCCGCTGGCCGAGGTCTTCCTGCTCGGCGGCCGCATCTTCAAGCACTCCGCGGTCGCCTGCGGCGCGGCCGCGGTCGAGGCCGCCCAGAACATCTCCGCCGACCTGTGCCTGCTGGGCGTGACCGGCGTCCATCCTGAGACGGGGCTCACCACCGGCGACCCCGAAGAGGCCGCGATGAAGCGCACCTTGGCCGCACGGGCCGCGGACACCTACATCCTCGCCTCGTCCGAGAAGATCGGCACGGCCTCGCGGTTCCGCGTCCTGCCCTGGGAAGACATCAGCGGACTGATCACCGACGCCGACCCCCACCACGCGACCGTCGAGCAGCTCACGGCGCACGGCGTGGAAGTCCTCGCAGCCGGCTGAGACGACGCGCCGGACGGTGTGAGGTCGCCGCAGGTTCAACACGTCGGCCCGTCACGACTGTTCGCCCACAGACCGCGACGGACCGAGCACCGCGGCGGCGTCAACCCCGGCCGGGCCAGGGCCACGTAACGCCAAGTCGGTCAAATGCAGGCACGGCGGGACACGACTGAGTGATCTTTTGTTGATCGAGCCTCAAGGCCAGGAGCACCGTGGCATCCTGCTCCTCATCAATCTCGCCCACCCTCACTAGCACCAGTTGTTTGGTAAGGACCGGTACCTTTGAAGATCGTGCGCCGCATCGGTGTGCCTCCAAGCGCCCGTGGCAGTAACTCAGGAGCCACCTGCCCGGACGTGTTCGAGCTGAGTGACGGCAACTTCGCCGTCATCGGCACCGAGGCGACCGAGGCGCTGGAGCATGAACTGCCCGCCGACGCCGCCCGCGCTGACTACGAACGCATCGTCATCGTGAGCAGAGAAACTCTCATCCGCGCCAAGGCAGACATTCCCGACGCCTGAGACTCCCCGCACGAGCACGCGTCCCACCCCAGACCCGTACCGTCACACCACACCCCCCGGCCGCACGCACACCGTCGAGCGAGCCGGGCCACCGACCGGCGAGCAGCCGGCACCCCGTCACTGCTCGATCTCCCCCGATGAGGCCTGGCGCCAGAACGGCACCAGGCCACACGCATGTCTGCAGCCCCTGGAGCAGCACAGCGCCCCCTCGAGCCCTCGCTCCGCACCAAGTCAGGTTAGGCTCACCTCTGTGAGTACGTGCTCAACCGTCTCGCAGGACCTCGACGAGCCCATCGCGGGGACCGCGGCGACCGCGACGACATGGCTGCTGCTGGAGCAGCCCGGTCCGTGGGGTGCCAAGGCGCTCACCCAGAGCCACCTGGATCCCGCGCTGGGCCGCGCTCTGGAAGCGGCCGCGCAGGGCACCGGCGTACGTGTCGCCCTGATCCGCCGCCCCGGCCGCCACGCGGACTGCGGCGGGCCCGCGGCACGCCAGGTCTACGTGGCCCACACCGTCCCCGGCAACGTGTGGCTGCACTCCGCCACGATCAGCGACCCCCAGCGCCTGCTCGACCTGGACTTCACCGCCCTCGGCATGGGCGATCACCACACCTTCGACTCGGTTCTCCAGGGGCGCCCCCACATAGGCGACCCGCTTGCGCTCGTCTGCACCAACGGCAAGCGCGACCGCTGCTGCGCCCTCCTGGGCCGCCCGCTCGCGGCGGAGCTCGCCGCATCCGGGGTGGACGGCGTCTGGGAGGTGACGCACCTGGGCGGCCACCGCTTCTCCCCCACGCTGCTCGTGCTGCCGTACGGCTACGCGTACGGCCGGGCGCAGGCCCATGCCGTCAAGGAAGTCCTGCACGGCGTCCAGGAGGGCCGGATCGTCGTGGCGGGCTGCCGCGGGAACTCCGCCTGGGAGCGGCCCGGCCAGGCGGCCGAGCTGGCCGTCCGCAGGGCCACGGGCGAGACCGCGGCCGAGGCGCTGAGCGTCGTACGGACCGACGGCACGGCCCCGCGCTGGGAGGTCACCGTCGCGCACGTGGACGGACGGCACTGGAGGGTGAGCGTCGCCCAGGGCGCCTCCCTGCCGCCCCGCCCCGAGAGCTGCGGGTCGGTCCTCGGCTCACCCGCACGCATGGACGTGGTGGCGCTGCGCGAACTGAGGATGACGGCGGCCCTCGCGGGCTGACCGAGCGACGGGTCGGCACGCCAACCGAACCGAGAGTCGAGTCAGCGCCGGCAACCGGGCCATGAGTGGGGTCAGCGCCGACACCCGGGGCGAGGGCGGGCCGCCGTCAGTAACCGGACCGCGAGTGAGGCCAGCACCGACACCCGGACCGAGCGCGGGCCGGCGCCGGCAACCAGACCGCGAGTGAGGCCAGCACCGACACCCGGACCGAGCGCGGGCCGCCGTCGGTAACCGGACCGCGAGTGAGATCAGCACCGGCACCCGGAACGAAGGCGGGCCGGCGCCGGCAACCGGACCGCGAGTCGAGGTCAGGGCGGGTCAGCGCCGGCGATCCAACCGCGGGACAAGGCCGCCCCAGCGGCCCGACCGCGGGACGACGCCGCAACGGCCACCCCGGCCCGAAGGGCGAGGCAGCGCGAGGCGACCGCGATGCCGCCTGCCCGGCATCGATCACGAGATCCACGCCACATCCCTCTACGGACCTCCCCGCACCCCCACGTACCGTCATGGGTATGAGCTCCACTCCCCCCGCCCGTCGCCTGCGCCTCGGCCTGCCCCGGCGGATGTTCGCGCAGGTGCTGCTGATGCAGGTGGCGATCGCCGCGGGAGTCGCGGTGCTCGCGACCGGACTGTTCCTCGCCCCGCTCAGCGACCAGCTGGACGACCAGGCGATGCGCCGTGCGCTGGCGATCGCGCAGACCACCGCCGCCCAGCCGCAGATCGCCGAGGACCTGACGGACACGTCCGCGACGGCCGGCGGCCCCGTGCAGCGGGAGGCGGAGCGGATCCGTACGGCCACCAAGGCCGAGTACGTCGTCGTGATGGACCGACGCGGCGTGCGCTGGTCGCACCCCACCCCCAGCCAGATCGGCAGACTCGTCTCGACCGACCCGGGCCAGGCCCTCGCCGGCCATGACGTCATGCAGATCGACAGCGGCACCCTGGGCCGCACCGCCCGCGGCAAGGTGCCACTGCGCGACGACGACGGGAAGATCGTCGGGGCGGTCTCGGTAGGCATCGCGTACGACAGCGTGCGGGCCCGGCTGCTGCACGCGATCCCGGGGCTGTTCGCGTACGCGGGCGGCGCCCTGGCGGTAGGCGCGCTGGCCGCCTGGCTGATCTCCCGCCGGCTCCAGCGGCAGACCCGTGACCTGGCCTTCTCCGACATCTCGGCGTTGCTCGCGGAGCGCGAGGCAATGCTGCACGGCATCCGGGAAGGCGTCGTCGCCCTGGGCCGCGGCGGCCGTATCCGCCTGCTCAACGACGAGGCGCGGCGCCTGCTCGGCATCGGTGACGAGGCCGTGGGCCGGTCGCTCGACGAGGCGCTCGGCGAGGGCCGTACCGCCGACGTGCTCGCGGGCCGGGTGACCGGCACCGATCTCCTCACGGTCCGCGGCCAGCGCGTCCTGGTCGCCAACCGCATGCCCACCGACGACGGCGGCGCCGTGGCCACCCTGCGCGACCGCACCGAGCTGGAGCAGCTCGGCCGGGAGCTCGACTCCACGCGCGGGCTGATCGACGCCCTGCGCGCCCAGGACCACGAGCACGCCAACCGTATGCACACGCTGCTGGGGCTGCTGGAGCTGGAGATGTACGACGACGCCGTGGAGTTCGTCGGGGAGGTCGTCGGCGATCACCGGGCCACGGCGGAGCAGGTCGCCGAGAGGATCCAGGACCCGCTGCTCGCCGCGCTGCTGGTCGGCAAGGCGACCGTGGCCGCCGAGCGCGGTGTCGCGCTGAGCCTGGCGGACCGCACCGGGCTCCCGGACCGGCTGATCGACCCAAGAGGGCTCGTCACGATCGTCGGCAACCTGGTGGACAACGCACTGGACGCCGTCGCGGGCACACCGCACGCACGCGTGGAGGTCGAGTTGCTGGCCGAGGGGCGTGCCGCGACGCTCCGGGTGCGCGACACGGGGCCGGGAATCGCCGAGGAGCAGCGCGAGTTGATCTTCACCGAGGGATGGTCCACCAAGCAGCGCCCGGCCCATCGCGAGCGCGGCATCGGGCTACCCCTCGTGCGCAGGCTCGCCGAACGGCAGGGCGGGAGCGCCACGGTGGGCGAGGCGGCCGGCGGGGGCGCCGAGTTCACCGTGGTGCTGCCCGAGGCGCTGGCCGAGGCGGACCTGGAACCCGCCCTCACCGTGTCGTCGGAGCCGCGTCCGCACACCGTCGCCGAGGAGGAGTCGCGATGATCGAGGTCCTGGTCGTGGACGACGACACGCGCGTCGCGCGGGTCAACGCCGCCTACGTCGAGAAGGTGCCGGGCTTCCACGTGGCCGGTGAGGCGCACAACGCCGCCGAGGCGCTGCGCCAGGTGGAGGAGCTGCCGCGGCTCGATCTGGTTCTCATGGACCACTATCTGCCCGACGAGACGGGCCTCGCGGTCGTCCAGGAGATGCGCCGGCGCGGCCACCAGACCGACGTGATCATGGTGACGGCGGCTCGGGACATCACGACCGTGCAGGCGGCGATGCGGCACGGGGCTCTGCAGTACCTGGTCAAGCCGTTCGCCTTCGCGGGACTGCGCGCCAAGCTGGAGGCGTACGCGGACCTGCGCCGCACCCTCGACGGCGGCGGCGAGGCGGAGCAGGTCGAGGTCGACCGCATCTTCGGCGCGCTGTCCGCCCCTTCGGAGCCGAACCTGCCCAAGGGGCACTCCCCCACGACCGCGGAGCTCGTACGGCAGTCCCTGATGAACGCCGAAGGACCCCTGTCGGCCCAGGAGATCGCCGACCGGACCGGTGTGAGCCGCCAGACCGCCCAGCGCTATCTCAAGCTCCTGGAACGCACCGGACGCGCCCGCCTGACCTTGAAATACGGGGACGCGGGCCGCCCGGAACACCGTTACGTGTGGGCGACCCGCGCCTGAGGCACGGCCCGTGGGGGCGGGGGAAGGAACCGTGCCACCTCTTCATACGGATACCGACGGCCGAATCGTCAGCGGACGGGCCGACAGCCTGACGGGTCGGGGTCGGCCGTACCGCGTCGCGATCGGCTCTCTACGGCGGCCATGGCCCGCCCCCGCCCTACACCGCCCCCGCCCCGGTCAGCGACCGCACCTCGGTCTCCGCGTGCTTGGCCTCGTCGGGGACCTCCGCGGAGGTGACGGTGCCGAGCCAGCCCGCGACGAAGCCCAGCGGGATGGAGACGAGGCCGGGGTTCTGGAGCGGGAAGTACTGGAAGTCGACCTCGGGGAACAGCGATTCGGGGCTGCCGGAGACCACAGGCGACAGCACCACGAGCACGAGCGCCGGGACGAGCCCTCCGTACACGGACCAGACGGCTCCCCTTGTCGTGAAGCCCCGCCAGAACAGTGAGTACAGCAGGACCGGAAGGTTGGCGGACGCGGCGACGGCGAAGGCCAGGCCGACGAGGAACGCGACGTTCAGATCCCGGGCCAGCAGTCCCAGGCCGATGGCGACCAGGCCGATGCCGACGGCGGCGATCCGGGCCACGGCCACCTCGCTGCGGGGCTTGGCGTGCCGGCGCCGGAGGGAGGCGTACAGGTCGTGGGCGACGGAAGCCGAGGACGCGAGCGTGATGCCGGCGACCACGGCGAGGATCGTGGCGAAGGCGATGGCGGCGACGACGGCGAACAGAACCGTTCCACCGGTGGAGTCCGCACCGCCGCCGAGGTCGAGGGCGAGCAGCGGAACGGCCGTGTTCCCGGCCGCGTTCGACCCGCGCACCGCGTCGGGCCCGACGATCGCCGCCGCGCCGAAGCCGAGGACGATCGTCATCAGGTAGAAGCCGCCGATGAGTCCGATCGCCCAGACCACCGAGCGCCGTGCGGCACGGGCGGTGGGCACGGTGTAGAAGCGGGACAGGATGTGCGGCAGTCCCGCGGTGCCCAGGACCAGCGCGAGGCCGAGGCTGATGAAGTCGAAGCGGGCCGTCCAGTCACCGCCGTACTTCAGGCCGGGTGCCAGGAACGCGTCGCCGTGACCGCTGCGCTCGGCCGCTGTGAGCAGCAGTTGGTCGAAATCGCCGTGGAAGCGGAGCAGGACGAGCACGGTCAACGCGAGGGTGCCGCCGAGCAGCAGGACCGATTTGACGATCTGGATCCAGGTGGTGGCTCGCATCCCTCCCAACGAGACATAGATCACCATGAGCGCGCCGACGCCGATGACGGTCCAGGACTGCGCCGCCTCGCCCTTGCCCCCGAGCAGCAGCGCGACCAGGGTGCCCGCGCCGACCATCTGCGCCACCAGATACAGAACGGACACGGTGACCGAGGAAGTTCCCGCCGCGATCCGCACGGGGCGCTCGCTCATCCGCGCGGCGACCACGTCGGCGAGCGTGAACCGCCCGCAGTTGCGCACCAGTTCGGCAACCAGGAACAGCACCACGAGCCAGGCCACCAGGAAGCCCACCGAGTACAGCAGCCCGTCGTAGCCGAACAGGGCGATCAGACCGGAGATGCCGAGGAAGGAGGCGGCGGACATGTAGTCGCCGGCGATGGCAAAACCATTCTCCATGGGCGTGAACAGCCGGCCGCCCGCGTAGAACTCCTCCGCGGAACCACGCCGGTTGCGGCTCACCCAGGTGGTGATTCCCAGCGTGATCGCGACGAACACGCTGAACAGCAGCAGCGACAGCGTCTGATGGTCGACGGTCACGCGGCACCGCCCTTCGCCACGCGCGTCAACTCCTGGGTGTCCCAGCGCAGTTCTAGCGCGGCCCGGTCCCGGCGCAGACGCGCGTGCCGGGCGTAGGCCCAGGTGAGCAGGAAGGTGGTGAGGAACTGCCCCAGTCCGGCGAGCATCGCGACGTTCACGGCGCCCATGACGGGGCGGGCCATCAGCCCCGGCGCGGTCGTGGCGGCGACGACGTACGCCACGTACCAGGAGAGGAACACGACGACCGCCGGCACCACGAACCGCCGGTAGCGGCTGCGCACTTCGCGGAAGGCGGCGCTGCGCTGCACCTCCAGGTACACATCACCGGCGGGTGGCGGGGCGGCCTCGGGGGCGTCCGTACCGTCCGACTCCCCCCACCCGGAGGCGAGGGCGTCGTACCAGGGATCGTCGTACCGCGCACCTGTGGTTTCGCGGGGACGACCATCGCTTGAGTGCATGCCCAAGCATGGACAGAACGGAAAGATCGCCGACTCGGCTTCTCCGCCCGCTTCACCCCATCAGGTGATTCAAACCGGAAGGACCAGGCAAGTCAGCAAATAGCCCCGCACTCGCCGACGCCGAGAGGCCCTTCGGAACCACCCGGACCCGCCGACGACCGAGAGACTCCTCGGAGCAGCACCACCCACCGACAGCCGAGAGGCTCCTCGGAGCAACACCACGCGCCGACGGCCGAGAGGCTCCTCAGGCCACCCGCGCCCGCACCCGCCGACGGCGAGGGACCCGGCAGGGGCCACCCGCACCCGCCGACGAAAGCCGCACGGGCGGTGCGGGTGGGAACCCTCGAAAACGGCCGAAGGCGAAGCCGAGGCCGAAAACCCCGGCCCCGGCCCAGCGCAGCGGCTACGCGTCGATGCGCGACCGGTCCAGCGTCGCAGCCGAGCTGGAGATGAACTCCTTGCGCGGCGCCACATCGTTGCCCATCAGCAGATCGAAGACCCGCTCGGCCGCCTCAAGATCGGTGAGGCTGATCCGCCGCAGCGTGCGATGGCGCGGGTCCATGGTCGTCTCGGCCAGCTGGTCGGCGTCCATCTCGCCGAGACCCTTGTAGCGCTGGATGGAGTCCTTGTGGCGCACGCCCTTGCTCTGGAACTCCATGAGCTTGTCGCGCAGCTCCCGGTCCGAGTACGTGTACACGTACTTGTCCTGCCCCTTCTTGGGCTGGATCAGCTCGATCCGGTGCAGCGGCGGCACGGCCGCGAACACCCGGCCCGCCTCGATCATCGGCCGCATGTAGCGCTGGAACAGCGTCAGCAGCAGCGTCCGGATGTGGGAGCCGTCGACGTCGGCGTCGGTCATCATGATGATCTTGCCGTAGCGCGCGGCGTCGATGTCGAAGGTCCGGCCGGACCCCGCTCCTATGACCTGGATGATCGCGCCGCACTCGGCGTTCTTGAGCATGTCGGTCACGGACGACTTCTGGACGTTGAGGATCTTGCCGCGGATCGGCAGCAGCGCCTGGAACTCGGAGTTCCGGGCGAGCTTGGCGGTGCCGAGCGCGGAGTCTCCCTCGACGATGAAGAGCTCGCTGCGGTCGACGTCGTCGCTGCGGCAGTCGGCGAGCTTGGCGGGGAGCGACGAGGACTCCAGGGCCGTCTTGCGGCGCTGCGCGTCCTTGTGCTGGCGGGCGGCGATACGCGTGCGTGCCGCCGCGACGGCCTTTTCGAGCACCACGCGCGCCTGTGCCGCCGCGTCGCGCTTGGTGGACGTCAGGAACGCCTTGAGCTCCTTGGCGATCACGGTGTTCACGATGCGCCGGGCCGCCGAGGTGCCGAGGACCTCCTTGGTCTGGCCCTCGAACTGCGGTTCGGCGAGCCGGACGGTGACGACCGCGGTCAGGCCCTCCAGGGCGTCGTCCTTGACGATGTCGTCCTCGGCGACGCGCAGCATCTTCTTGGTGCGCAGCACCTCGTTCATGGTGGCGGCCACGGCCGTCTCGAAGCCCGCGACGTGGGTGCCGCCCTTGGGGGTGGCGATGATGTTCACGAACGACTTGAGGGTCGTGTCGTAGCCGGTGCCCCAGCGCATGGCGACGTCGACGCCGAGCTCGCGGGTGACCTGGGTGGGCGTCATCTGGCCGTGCTCGTCCAGGACCGGGACGGTCTCCTTGAAGGTGCCCTGACCGGTGAAGCGGAGGACGTCGCAGACGGGCTTGTCCGCTGCCAGGTACTCGCAGAACTCGCTGATGCCGCCGTCGAAGCGGAAGGACTCCTCGCCCTTGCTGCCGCCGTCGCCGAGGCCGAACTCGTCGCGGACGACGATGGTCAGGCCGGGCACCAGGAACGCGGTCTGGCGGGCACGCTGGTGGAGGTTCTCCAGGGAGAGCTTCGCGTCCTTGAGGAAGATCTGCCGGTCGGCCCAGTAACGCACGCGCGTGCCGTTGCGGGCCTTGGGGATCTTCTTGGTCTTGCGCAGGCCGCTCTTGGCGTCGAACTTCGCGTTCGGGCCGTCGGCGGCGAAGGCTCCGGGGACACCGCGCCGGAAGCTGATGGCGTGGGTGTGGCCGCTGCGGTCCACCTCGACGTCCAGCCGCGCGGACAGGGCGTTCACCACGGAGGCACCGACGCCGTGCAGACCGCCGGAGGCGGCGTAGGAGCCACCACCGAACTTGCCGCCGGCGTGCAGCTTGGTCATGACGACCTCGACGCCGGACATCCCGGTCTTCGGCTCGACGTCGACCGGGATGCCCCGGCCGTTGTCCCGGACCTCCACCGACCCGTCGTCGTGGAGGATCACCTCGATGTGATCGCAGTACCCGCCCAGAGCCTCGTCGACGGAGTTGTCGATGATCTCCCACAGGCAGTGCATGAGACCGCGGCTGTCGGTCGACCCGATGTACATACCGGGGCGCTTGCGCACGGCCTCGAGCCCCTCGAGGACGAGCAGGTGCCGCGCGGTGTAGTTGGAACCGTCCCGGTCTGCTCCTGCCAGCAGCGCTGTGGACGGCACGGACGTCTCGGCGGTCACGCGGTTCGCTCCTCGCTGAATTTCAGGTTGCGCCCTGGTGGGTAAGGGCGCGGCTTCGGTCGCCGTCAAGAGGGTACCGAGGCCTGGTAGAGCCGTTGTAACGCCACCCTCGTACGAAACACAGACTAGTCCAGGGTCGCATAGGTGTTCGATCCCTCGAAGGGGTGAAGTACATATCACGTTCCCTTCCAGGCATGAACCATTTAGGCTCCGGGCACGTCCTCATGAACAAACCGGCAAGCCAGCCGGGTGGACCGACCTTGACCGACAGCGCGAAACCGTAAGCAAGACACCGACGCAATACGGCACATTCGCCGCCAAGCCGGCAGCAGCCGGCCGCCCCCGAAAAATTTCTCTCTGGGTGAAGCCACGAGCGGGAACGTTTTGGGGCTGGTTGGATGTTGACCCTGGTACGACAGCTCGTCGAGCTAGAGAAGAGGCGACGTGACTACTGTTCTGACCCCCGCGAGCCCGCTGACGGCCGCTGACCGCTGCGACCGTTGTGGCGCCCAGGCGTACGTGCGCGTCGTCCTGCTCAGCGGCGGAGAACTGCTCTTCTGCGCCCACCACGGCCGCAAGTTCGAGCCGGAACTCAAGAAGATCGCCGCTGAGATACAGGACGAGACGGAGCGGCTCACGTCCGTTCCCGCATCGGCGTCCGACGAAGAGCGCTGACACCTCGCACAACGACGAGCCAGCTCCGGCACAGGCCGGTCGACGGGCGGCCACCCCTGGAATCAGGGGGGCCGCCCGCGCTCATGTCCCGTGAGGCCTCAGCCGCCGCCTGCGTGCTCCCGCGCGCCGGCTCGCAGCCCCAGGGCCCGCACGACCTCGGACACCCGCGTGTACACGCCAGGGCTGCCCGCGCGACCGCACCCGTTCCCCCAGGACACCAGCCCGATCAGCTTCCCGCGGGCGACCAGCGGCCCTCCGCTGTCCCCCTGACAGGCATCCCGGCCGCCCGTCGGCTCCCCCGCGCACAGCATGCTGCCCGCCAGATACCTGCCGTCACCACCGCCCGGATACGCCTGCCTGCACAGCGCGTCGGGCAGCACATGCACCCGCGCCGCCCGCAGCCCCCTCGGATAGTCGCCGGCGCCCGTGACATCCCCCCAGCCGTAGACCAGGGCCGGCGTCCCCGGCACATAGGCGGGGTCGCCGGGTCCCGCCATCCCGATCACCGCACTGGCGGGCAAGGGCTGCGCGAGACTCACCACCGCGAAGTCGCCGCTGTTGCTGTCCTCGTCGTAGTCGGGGTTCACCCAGGCACCACGGACGGCGATCTCCTGGCCCCGGCCGGACAGCAGGTCCGAGCGACCGGTGATGACCTTGAAGTCGCGCACCTCCCGCGGTGACGTCCCCAGGACCTCCTCGCTCAGGCAGTGGGCCGCGGTCAGCACGGTGGAGCGCCCGATGGCCACTCCGACGCAGAACTGACCGGACCGCGTACCCCCGAACCGGTCACGGCTGGACAGCGCCACGGTCCAGGGGCTGTCGGACACATCCACCGGGAACCCACCTACGACAACGCTGTCGGCGGCCGCGGGGGCCGCGGACGCCAGCGGTACGGCGGTCGCCATGGCCGCCATAACCAGCGGCCGGGCCAGCGCCCGGGCAAAGGGACGACGCATGGCGCTCCTCACTCTCGGATGGTCATGGGAAACCCAGAGTGAGTCAGCCCGCCGCGCCCCGCACCCGCGCACCGAAGCGAAAGGCCCGGCCCCCGAGTGGGGCCGGGCCTTTCGCTTCGTGGAACGCGTGGTGCGTGTGCGACCTAGTCGAGGTAGTCGCGCAGCACCTGGGAGCGCGACGGGTGGCGCAGCTTCGACATGGTCTTCGACTCGATCTGACGGATGCGCTCGCGCGTCACGCCGTAGACCTTGCCGATCTCGTCGAGGGTCTTCGGCTGACCGTCGGTGAGACCGAAGCGCATGGAGACGACGCCCGCCTCGCGCTCGGACAGGGTGTCGAGGACCGAGTGCAGCTGCTCCTGGAGGAGCGTGAAGCTGACGGCGTCGGCCGGGACGACGGCCTCGGAGTCCTCGATGAGGTCACCGAACTCGCTGTCGCCGTCCTCGCCCAGCGGAGTGTGCAGGGAGATGGGCTCGCGGCCGTACTTCTGGACCTCGATGACCTTCTCCGGGGTCATGTCGAGCTCCTTGGCCAGCTCCTCCGGGGTGGGCTCGCGGCCCAGGTCCTGGAGCATCTGGCGCTGCACGCGCGCGAGCTTGTTGATGACCTCGACCATGTGCACCGGGATACGGATGGTGCGGGCCTGGTCGGCCATGGCGCGGGTGATCGCCTGACGGATCCACCAGGTGGCGTACGTGGAGAACTTGTAGCCCTTGGTGTAGTCGAACTTCTCGACCGCGCGGATCAGACCGAGGTTGCCCTCCTGGATGAGGTCCAGGAAGAGCATGCCGCGGCCGGTGTAGCGCTTGGCCAGGGAGACCACCAGACGGAGGTTGGCCTCCAGGAGGTGGTTCTTGGCGCGGCGGCCGTCCTCGGCGATGATCTCCAGCTCGCGCTTGAGCTTGGGGGCGAGCTTGTCGGCGTTGGCCAGCTTGTCCTCGGCGAACAGACCGGCCTCGATGCGCTTGGCGAGCTCGACCTCCTGCTCGGCGTTGAGCAGCGGGACCTTACCGATCTGCTTGAGGTAGTCCTTGACCGGGTCGGCGGTGGCACCGGCGGCGGCGACCTGCTGCGCGGGCGCGTCGTCCTCGTCCTCGTCGGAGAGGACGAAGCCGGCGCTCTCGGCGCCCTCGGGCTCGTCGCCGGTCTTGCCGGGCGCCGCCTCTTCGAGAGCCTCGTCCTCGAGGATCTCGGCGTCGTCCTTCTTGGCGGTCGTCTTCTTGGCAGCGGTCTTCTTGGCTGCCGTCGTCTTCTTCGCCGCAGTCTTCTTGGCGGTCGTCTTCTTGGCGGCGGCCTTCTTCGCGGGCGCCTCGTCCTCGACGGCGGGTTCGTCGGTGGGCGCCGCGGGCGTGGCGGTGGCGGTGGCCTTCTTGGCGGTCACCGTCTTCGCCGCGACCGTCTTGGTGGCGGTGCGCTTGGCCGGACTCTTGGCTGCGACGCTCTTTCGGGTGCGCTTGGGCTCCGCGGCACTGACCATCAGCGTCACACCCTCTTCCTCGAGGATCTGGTTGAGGCTGCGCAGTACGTTCTTCCACTGAGTGGCCGGAATCTGGTCGGCTTCGAAGGCCCGACGCACATCGTCGCCGGCGATCTGCCCCTCAGCCTTTCCCCGCTCGATAAGAGCCATGACAGAGACGGACTCGGCGATCTCCGGCGGGAGCGTACGGGATGTGCTGGCCGACACGAACAACCTCTCGGAACGTTGAAAAACGGCTTCCGGCCCCGTCCACGGCGGACAGGAGCCGACCACCGGCCTGGGGATTGGACCGACGGTGCGGGCGGGGGCCGGGAAGATTCACAGCGCCTTGAACGGCGTCCGTATTCCCTCCGCGGCTGTCACCTCTTAGGTCATCGCGCTGTTTCCCCGAGTGTTACGCCCAATCTGCGTGGCCCGAGTCACATCCCGTAACCGATCAAAAGCACGCAGACACGGACAGAACCGGTCGCCAGTTGCTTCCACAACGCACTGTACGGCGATTCCGCCGCCCCGTCGCACCGTCGGACCCGCAGGATCCGCGCGGGATCCTGCGGGTCCGACGGGAGGGGGTGCGCGGGCCGGGACCGCCACAGGAGGGGGAGGCGTCCCTGGCCGCGCGACCCTGGTGCGCGGTCAGTGCTCGCGGGGTGCGGGCACCACACGCTCCACCTCGGGGTGGACGGTGAGCAGCTGACGCATGGCCGTCTCGGCGGCCGCGCCGTCGCCGGTGGCGAGGGCGTCGACGATCCTGCTGTGCATCGCCAGCGAGGCCTCGTTCGGCCGGTCACAGCCGGTCACGGGCCCGCCGGAGACCTGGAGCGCGGCCGAGACGATCCCGGAGAGGTGCTCCAGCATGCGATTGCCGGCGACCTGGATGAGCAGCGAGTGGAACTCGGTGTCGGCGCGGGAGAAGGTGAGGACGTCACCCTGCCCCATCGCGTGGCTCATGATCTCGACCATGTCGGCGAGCCGCTGCTGGACGTCGTCGCGCCCGTGCCCGGCGGCGAGGCGGGCGGCGAGCGGCTCGATCGTCCAGCGCAGCTCGCTCAGCTCGCGGCGCTGGTCGTCGCGCTGCGGCCCGAAGGCCCGCCACTCGATGATGTCCGGGTCGAGGAGGTTCCAGTCACTGACGGGGCGCACGCGCGTGCCGACGTTCGGGCGCGCACTGACCAGGCCCTTGGCCTCCAGGACGCGGAGCGACTCGCGGACGACGGTGCGGGAGACCTCGAAACGCTGGCCGATCTCCTCCGGAACCAGCGGGCGGTCGGCGCCCAGGTCTCCGGAGACGATCATCTGGCCAAGCTGTTGGACGAGTTGGCCGTGCAGCCCGCGCCCGCGGCTGCCCGCGGCACGCCGGCCGACACGGCCCAGTTCAGGTTCCGCGCTGTCCCAGGCGGGTGCTCCGACGCGGTCGGCGACGGACGCCTCGGCGTAGGGGTAGCGGTCGAGATCGCCCGGGCCGGCCAGACCGGAGTCGGTGGAGCGGGCGGCGGTCATCATGGTGTGCGCAAGGGTACTCACGGTTCCTTTGTCGGCGGCCTCCTCAACTCCCTTGAGGTCTTTGGTGAAAAGCACACGAAAGGGTGATCGCTCACCCCGTCGCAATTGACGCCTTATCGGAAAGAAATGGGCGTTCCCCGGGGAGTTGTGAGCACGACAGGTCGGGGAACGGCACGGACGGTCGTCATCGGACCCTGCTCCTCAGGGTCGTGAACAGATAGGCGCAGAGCAGAGCGGTCAGGGACAACGTCATTGCGGATCCCACGGGTTGACCGACGACCCGCGCGACCGCGGCGAGATACCGCTCTCCACCGAACGGCCACTGCGACAGGAGCAGCTCCCTCAGCCGCAGCGGAAATCCGGCCGCCGTTCGCACAGACGGTCCCTCCACGACCTTCTGTACGAGCGGTACGACGACGATGGGCACGGTGACCACCGCGGCGAGCCCGGCCGTGGTGGAGCGGAAGAGACCCGCGGCGAGTACGCCGGCCCAGGCGCAGCCGACGACGAGTGCGATCCAACTCGCGCTCAGCGCAAGCCAGTCGGCGGGAACTTCCGCGAGTTCCCGTCCGTAGACGAGATAGAGCACCTCGATGTCGCAGCCCACGGTGAGGACGGCCAGCACCAGGGCGGTGACGGAGGCGACGAGGAGTTTCGCGGCCAGCAGCCCCAGCCGACGGGGGACGGTGCCGCGATCCGCCGCAAGGGCGGGGTGGCGGAACTCGTCGCCGAACGCGATCGCCCCGAGCAGCCCGGCCCCGAGCGCGGCGGGCGGCAGCGGCAGCTCGCGCGGCCACGCCACCAGCAGGCGCGCGTGCGGCGTGTGCCCGGTGCGGGCGAGCGCCACGGCGGTGAGAGCGGACATCACGAGCACGACACCCGCGGTGATGAATCCCGTGCCGACACCGAGCGCGCGGCGGAGCTCGTAGCGGAGGGGCCGCAAGGGGCTGGGGGCGGGGCGGACGGAGATGGGGGGCGGGAGGTCGGGCAGGCCGTAGGCGGGGTGGTCGGATGTGCCCCCATCCGCGTCCCGCGCCGCGAGCTCGTCAGCGGTGCCCTGCGGATGCTCGGCGGAGTTGTCGAGCCCCGTCTCTCCGTCCTGCCCTTCACCGGAGAGGGACGGCGTCCGCTCGGAGGCCGAGGGGAGATCACGCGACGCCCGCCCCTCGCCCCGCCTCGGCCCGGCGGCCCTGCGCCGACGACCACGGACTCCGGCCTCCCCCGCGACCGATCCCGCGTCGCCGTACGCCGCCCGCGCCTCCTCGTCGGCTCGCGGCTCGAACGATTCGGGGTCCGCCTGCGGGCCCGGGCCCATGTCCCCGATCTCATCGGCGAGTTGGTGTACGAGGATGCCGTTGCGGAAGGCGATCTCGCCGACATCGGCACAGTTACTGCCGTACACCGAGAGCCGGTTGCCGCTCTCCCGCACGACCTCGACGGAACGTTGTGCGGTGCGTGCCTGCTTGCTGAGCAGGGTGGCCAGGCGCGAGGCGTGCGGGGTACGGACGGCGACGCGCGGACGCAGCCGGGTGCGTGCGAACTCGGAGGCGTCCTGGTCCGCGACGAGCCTGCCCCGTTCCAAGGTGACGACCCGGTCGGCGGTGCGCGCGGCTTCCTTGGGGTCGGCCGTGGTCAGCAGGACCGTGCCGCCCTGGGCGGCGTGTGCGCGCAGCGCGCCGTGCAGCCAACGGCGCTCGCGGGTCGTGAGCCCGTCCGCGGGGTCGTCGAGCACGAGCGTGTGCGGGTCGGCGAGGAGCGTGCAGGCCAGACCGAGACGGCGGTCCATACCGCGCGAGAGGGTGCCGAGGCGTTCGTCGCGCAGGCTGACGAGGCCGACCGCCTCCAGGACCTCGTCGGCACGGCGGGCCGGCACGCCCGCCGCGGCGCACAGCATGCGCAGATGCCCCCGCACCGAGCGCGCCGGATGCCCGGGAACGTCGCCCAGGAGCACACCGACCTCGCGCGACGGATGCGCCATGCGATGCAGAGGGCGGCCCCTGAAGAAGGTGACGCCACGGCCCTGTTGGAGTTCGAGCATGAGTCTGAGCGCCGTCGTCTTGCCCGCTCCCGCCCCTCCGAGCAGCGCGGTGACACAGCCCGCCTGAGCCTCGAAGGACACGTCGTCGAGGGCGGGGGGAAACTCCTTGCGAGGATTGCTGGTCAGTCCGATCGCCTGGATCACCCGCAGCAAGATAGCGCGCTATGTCCGTTTTTTCCGGTAGGGCAAGGCCCTCTGGCCCCGCGGTATTCCGCCCGGTCAGCCATCTGCGCGGCCACCTGTCGACTTCGACCCCGGCCAGGCAGGGTCGGACCGTCTCCGGGCCGGCGCCGCGGCTCCCCTTGCGCGTCAGACCTCGGGGCGCAACATCGGCGGGTTGAGCAGGGTCGCACCACCGGCTCGGAAGAGCTGGGCGGGACGGCCGCCCTGACGGGTGGTGGTGCCGCCGGTGGGGACGAGGAAGCCCGGCGTGCCCGTCACCTTGCGGTGGAAGTTGCGCGGGTCGAGCGCCACCCCCCACACCGCCTCGTAGACCCGGCGCAGCTCTCCGACCGTGAACTCGGTCGGGCAGAACGCCGTCGCCAGCGACGAGTACTCGATCTTGGAGCGGGCCCGCTCCACCCCGTCAGCCAGGATCTGCGCGTGATCGAAGGCGAGCGGGGCGACTGCCTCGCCGTCGCGCCCGTATCCGCCCTGATGCAGCAGTTCGTCGACCTGGGCCCAACGGGCGTTGCTCGCATCGCCGCCCGCGCGGGGCGCCGGCAGATCCGGCGCCAACGCCAGGTGGGCAACGCTCACCACCCGCATCCGCGGATCCCGCTTGGGGTCGCCGTAGGTCGCGAGCTGCTCGAGGTGCGCACCGTTGTCCTGTGCGGGGGCGGCGGGTTCATGCGCCCGCAGTCCGGTCTCCTCGGCCAATTCACGCGCCGCGGCCTGCGACAGGTCCTCGTCCGCCCTGACGAACCCACCTGGCAGTGCCCAGCGCCCCTGGAACGGCGGTTCGCCCCTGCGCACCGCCAGCGCGCACAGAGCATGGCGGCGCACGGTCAGCACGACCAGGTCCACGGTTACGGCAAAGGGCGGGAAGGCTGACGGGTCGTAGGGCATGCGGCGATCATAGTCGTCTGCCTGACGATAAACACTCCCTTCGTCGAGCCCATCGACTGTTGATCCAATTCGGCCCGGCACCGGGCGCACCGGCCTCTGACGTGGCTCGTCCTGCCGCCTGCCGTCATGCTGGTCGGCGGATCCGGTCATGCGGTGCGGCCCGCGCGGTCGTGACGCCTGTCGTACGAGGGCGCTTCGTACGTCGTGCTCGGTCAGGCCACGTTTCGTACGAGGCCGCGTCTGACCTCGTGCACGGTCGCGTCGGGTGAGGTGCGAGGACAGCTCAGTCGCTGGGCGATGTCACGCTCGCAGTTGCAACCCGTCGCCCGCCTCCTCGACCATCGCGAGACCCAGCCGGCTGACGCGTACCGAGAAGGGGGCGCCGGCGACTCGGAGGCCGGTCAGGACGATCTCGCCCAGCGGCGCACCCCGCATGGGCCGCAGCGTGACCGTCCCCGCCGGGGCGTCCGGGCGTATGCCGGCGAGGGTGGTGAGGAGCAGCACTCCGGCTGCGGCGGATGTGGCCGAGGGGCGGCAGGCCGCCGGATGCGGGAGGGGAGCGCTGCCTGCGGTGCGTGCCTCCCCCGCGTACATGTCCGGGAGCCGGTTGCCGAACGCCTCTGCGGCCGCCAGCACCCCCCGCAGCAGCGCACTCGCCTCCTTCTCGTAGTCGGCCGCGGCGAGACCGGCCACGGCGACCGCCGTCTCATGGACCCGCACGGCACCGCTGCGGTGACCGAACGGGTTGTAGCCCGCCTCCTTCGCGCTCAGCCCGCGCAGTCCCCAACCCGAGTCCATGGCCGGTCCGCCGAGCAGCCGGGCGAGCTGCTCGGTCTGCACTCTGTCGAGCAGGCCGGGGGCCGGTTCTCCCCCGCCCAGCAAGCCGGTGTCGAGCAGGTGCGCGGCAGCCGCTCCCAGATGCGGCACGGGGCGTCCGTCCGGGGTACGGGCGGCAGCGGGCCTGCCGCCGCCCAGGTCGTCGATCCAGAAGTCCGACCGGAACGCGGCCCGCAATTCCCCGGCCCAGTGCCGCAGCTCGGCGCCGCCCTGTCTGCCGCAGGTGTCCAGCAGATCCGCGCCGAGCAAGGCCGCGCGGTGGGCATGGGCCTGGGTCTCGCAGCGGACGGGGCCGCCTGGGTGCGGGTCCGGCAGGTACGTGTCGTCGCGGACCGTGGCTCGCAGCCAGTTCAGGCATCGCTCAGCCGCCGGCACGAGTTCCTGGACCTCCGGCTCGGGCAGACCCCAGCGCCGGGCTTCCGCGAGCAGCGCGGGGAAGAGCAGCGTGGCTTCCGTGCCGGTGCAACTCGGTGGCAGATGCGTACCCGCGTCCCGTCTCGGTCCAGGGATCATGCCGGACTGCGGTCCCTTGTCCCGGAGTTGGGTGCGGGCGAGAGTGCGGAGCGTGCCCGCGGCCAGCCGAGTGCCCAGGGGCAGCGTCATCCGGGCGGCGGCCAGGGCCTCGGCCGGTGCCAGACCGCAGCGCCAAGGTGCTCCGGCGGCCAGGTGAGTGTCAGCGGGGTGGGCGGGGTCGCGCAGGAGGAGGCCGAGGAGGTCCTCGATGCTGGTCCGCAGCAGCACCTCGACTCCGGATTCGTCACCTGCGGCCCGGGCCGCGGCGAGTGGGCTGGTCGCCGCCCGTCCCACCGCGCGCACAGGTCCCGCTCCGTCCGGCCGCACCCTCAGCTCGATGTTCGCGACACCCCCCGGCGGCAACTCGAACTCCCAACGCAGCAACCCTGCCGAGGCCAGTGCGTCGGCGGGCGGCGGGTCGGCCGTGACCGTCGAACTCCCCCTGGCGGACGACCAGCGCAGGCCGGAGTCATGGACGCTGGCGGGGAGTTCTGGTCCGGCGTTGCCGCATGCGATGGCTGCGAGGTCGGCCAGGTCCGTGGCCAGTGCGATCTCGACCGGCAGCCGTAACGGACGAATTGCCGCACTGCGCAGGGTGATTCGCTCGGTGCCGTCCGCGTGCCGAGTTCGCTCGATGACGACGTCCGGGTCCGGGCCCGCCTGGGGGGACGTGCGCAGAGTGGCCACGAAACGGACGCAGTCGGCTGCGGTCATCCGGGCCTGCACCGCCAGCGGTTCACGTCCCGCCACGCGAACCTGGCAGCGCGAGAGCACGCGGCGACCCGCGCGGTAGAAGCCATCGAGGCCTCGGCCGGTCAACTGACCCTGATCCGTGGAGATCGCGAGGCCTGGGAGGGCCGTGCAGATCAAGGCGTTGTGGGTGGGCGGTAGGGCGGCGGAGGTACGGGCGGGGCCGGTG
>NZ_JBIDDQ010000046.1:0-43414 GCF_043195415.1 Streptomyces sp. Y7 | reverse complement strand
GGCTGCGGGCGCCCTCGGCATGCCCGCAGCCGGGACTCGAGCACAGGAGCCGTAGCGTTGAAGGCGCTGGTCAAGGAGAAGGCGGAGCCCGGGCTGTGGCTCGCGGACGTTCCGGAACCGGCCGTCGGACCCGGCGACGTACTGATCAAGGTGCTGCGCACGGGTATCTGCGGCACCGATCTGCACATCCGGTCCTGGGACGGCTGGGCACAGCAGGCGATCAGCACCCCGCTCGTGCTCGGGCACGAGTTCGTCGGCGAGGTCGTCGAGACCGGCCGGGACGTCGCCGACATCAAGCCCGGTGACCGCGTCAGCGGCGAGGGCCACCTGGTCTGCGGCAAGTGCCGCAACTGTCTGGCCGGGCGCCGGCACCTGTGCCGAGCCACCGTCGGACTCGGCGTCGGACGCGACGGCGCCTTCGCCGAGTACGTAGCCCTGCCCGCCGCCAACGTGTGGGTCCACCGGGTGCCCGTCGACCTCGACGTGGCCGCGATCTTCGACCCGTTCGGCAATGCCGTGCACACCGCGCTGTCGTTCCCGCTGGTCGGCGAGGACGTCCTGATCACCGGCGCCGGCCCGATCGGCCTCATGGCGGCGGCCGTGGCCCGGCACGCGGGCGCCCGCCACGTCATGATCACCGACGTGAGCGATGAGCGCCTGGAGCTGGCCCGCAAGGTCGGCGTGAGCCTCGCCCTGAACGTGGCCGAGGCGAGCATCGCCGACGGCCAGCGCACCCTCGGTCTGCGTGAGGGCTTCGACATCGGCCTGGAGATGTCCGGCCGCCCCGAGGCCATGCGCGACATGATCGCCAACATGACGCACGGCGGCCGCATCGCCATGCTCGGCCTGCCCGCCCAGGAGTTCCCGGTCGACTGGGCCCGCGTCGTCACCTCGATGATCACCATCAAGGGCATCTACGGCCGTGAGATGTTCGAGACCTGGTACGCCATGTCCGTGCTGCTCGAAGGCGGCCTCGACCTCGCGCCCGTCATCACCGGCCGCTACGGCTACCGCGACTTCGAGGCGGCGTTCGCCGACGCGGCGAGCGGCCGTGGCGGCAAGGTCATCCTCGACTGGACCGCGTAAGTCTCCGCGTAAGTCATCTGCATTCCTGGGAGCTTTGAGATGTTCGACTCCGTGCGCGACGACCTGCGCGCCACCCTCGACGAGATCCGCGCCGCCGGCCTGCACAAGCCCGAGCGCGTCATCGACACGCCGCAGTCCGCGACCGTCAACGTCAGCGCGGGCGGCCGCCCCGGCGAGGTCCTCAACTTCTGCGCCAACAACTACCTCGGCCTCGCCGACCACCCCGAGGTGATCGCCGCCGCCCACGAGGCGCTGGACCGCTGGGGCTACGGCATGGCCTCGGTCCGCTTCATCTGCGGCACGCAGGAGGTGCACAAGGAACTGGAGGGCAGGCTCTCGGCGTTCCTCGGCCAGGAGGACACGATCCTGTACTCCTCCTGCTTCGACGCCAACGGCGGTGTGTTCGAGACGCTCCTCGGCCCGGAGGACGCGGTGATCTCCGACGCCCTCAACCACGCGTCGATCATCGACGGCATCCGGCTGTCCAAGGCCCGCCGCTTCCGCTACGCCAACCGTGATCTGGCCGACCTGGAAGCGCAGCTGAAGGAGGCCCAGTCGGCGCGCCGCCGGCTGATCGTCACCGACGGCGTCTTCTCCATGGACGGCTATGTGGCGCCGCTGCGCGAGATCTGCGACCTCGCGGACCGCTACGACGCGATGGTCATGGTCGACGACTCGCACGCCGTCGGCTTCGTCGGCCCCGGTGGCCGCGGCACCCCCGAGCTGCACGGCGTGATGGACCGTGTCGACATCATCACCGGCACCCTCGGCAAGGCGCTCGGCGGCGCGTCCGGCGGCTATGTGGCGGCCCGTGCCGAGATCGTCGCCCTACTGCGTCAGCGCTCCCGGCCGTACCTGTTCTCCAACACCCTGGCGCCCGTGATCGCGGCCGCCTCCCTGAAGGTCCTCGACCTGCTGGAGTCCGCCGACGACCTGCGGGTCCGGCTCACGGAGAACACGGCGCTGTTCCGTCGCCGGATGACGGAGGAGGGCTTCGAGATCCTTCCCGGCGACCACGCCATCGCGCCCGTGATGATCGGCGACGCGTCCAAGGCGGGCCGGCTGGCGGAGCTGCTGCTGGAGCGCGGCGTGTACGTGATCGGCTTCTCGTACCCGGTCGTGCCCCAGGGCCAGGCCCGCATCCGCGTCCAGCTGTCCGCGGCGCACTCGACGGACGACGTCAACCGTGCCGTCGACGCCTTCGTCTCGGCCCGGGCCGAACTGGAAGGCTGACGTCCGGCCCGCTCCGGACCTTGCGATAATCGATCTCATGATCGAAGCGCGGCGGCTCCACATCCTCCGTGCGGTGGCCGACCACCGCACCGTGACGGCGGCTGCCGCCGCGCTGTATCTCACCCCCTCCGCGGTCTCCCAGCAGCTTGCTGCCCTGGAGCAGGAGACCGGCCACCGCCTGGTGGAGCGCGGCGCCAAGGGCGTACGGCTGACCCCGGCCGGCGAGATCCTGCTCAGCCACACCAACGCCGTGCTCGCCCAGCTGGAGCGGGCGGAGGCCGAGCTCGCTGCGTACAGCTCGGGCGCGGCCGGCACGGTCACGGTCGCCTCGTTCGCGACCGGCATCGCGCTGGTCGTGGCGCCCGCGGTGGCCCGCCTCGCCGAGACAGCCCCCGGCATCCGCATCCGCGTCCAGGACGCCGAGGGGGACGCCAGCCTGCTGATGGTGCTGGACCGGCAGGTCGACATCGCGGTGGCCGTCGAGTACCGCGGGGCGCCGCCCGCCGACGATCCTCGCCTGGCGCACGTCCCGCTGTACGCCGAGCCCTTCGACGCGGTCGTCCCGGTCAGCCACCGGCTGGCCGACGCCGCCGAGGTCCCGCTCGCCGAGCTGGCCAAGGACACCTGGATCGGCCCCTACCCGGGCAACCCGTGCCATGACGTGGTCGTCCTGGCCTGTGAGAACGCCGGGTTCCAGCCCCGCCTCGAACACTCCTCCGACGACTTCCGCGCGGTCGTCGCGCTCGCCTCGTCCGACGCCGGAGTGGCGCTCGTCCCGCGCTCCGCGCTGCGCGGCATGGACCTCACCGGGGTCGTCGTACGGCCCGTGGACGGGGTGGCGCCCACCCGCCGGGTCTTCGCGGCCGTACGACGGGGAGCCGAGGAGCATCCCCTGATCCGGCCGGTCCTGGAGGCGCTCGACGAGGCGGCCGAGGCGTGAGGCTCCCGTAACATCGCTGTCTCATATTCGGGATACCGTCCCGAATATGAAACGGACGGCAGAGGGTGACGCGGCCCCGGACGCGACCGGCACCCGAATCGAGCCCGAGCCCGGACCCGGCGCCCAGCTCGACACCCGCCTCGGATCCCGCCTCGTGGAGCTGCGGGCCGAACGCGGCTGGTCCCTGGGGGAGTTGGCGGAACGCAGCGGCGTCAGCCGTTCCACCCTCTCCCGGGCCGAGCGGGCGGAGATCAGCCCCACCGCCGCCCTGCTCAACCGCCTCTGCCACGTCTACGGCCGCACGATGTCCCAGCTGCTCAGCGAGGTCGAGTCCGAGCCCGCGCTGCTGGTGCGGACGGCCGAGCAGCCGGTGTGGGAGGACCGATCCGCCGGATTCGTACGGCGTTCCGTCTCGCCGCCGCACACCGGACTGCGCGCCGAACTCGTCGAGGGGCGTCTCGCCGCCGGCGCCGACATCGCCTACGACCGGCCGCCCGTTCCGGGCCTGGAGCAGCACATCTGGGTCCTGGAAGGCACGCTCGACGTCACGGTCCAGGAGGCCGAGCACCGTCTCGGGGCCGGGGACTGTCTGCGGATGCGGGTGTGGGGGCCCACCCGGTTCCGGTGCGCCGGACCGGAGGCGGCGCGGTATGCGCTGGCGGTGGTGCTGCCGTGATCGTGACACGACTGCACGAGGACCAACTCCTGAACCGGATAGGGGACTTGGCCGACCTCCTGGTGGACACCGTGGACGCCGGCGCCTCCGTGGGATTCCTCCGCCCTCTCGACCGCACGGCGGCCCTGACCTGGTGGAAGGAGCGCGCGGGCGCCGTCGGCGACGGACGGCTGGCGGTGTGGGCGGCGTGCCGGGACGAGCGGGTCGTCGGCACGGTCAGCCTCGCCTTCGCCGACAAACCCAACAGCCGCCACCGGGCCGAACTCGTGAAGCTGATGGTGCACCGGGACGCCCGCGGGCAGGGACTCGGCCGCGGACTGCTGACGACCGCGGAGCAGGCGGCGACCGCTGCCGGTGTCACCCTGCTGCACCTCGACACCGAGACCGACAGCCCCGCCGAGTGCCTCTACGTCTCGGCCGGCTGGACCCGCGCCGGGGTGATCCCGGACTACGCGGCCGACCCGGCGGGCGTGCTGCGGCCGACGACGATCTACTTCAAGCACGTGTGACCGGGCGGGAGTCGGTCCGGCCATCGTCGGTCCCGCGCGGAAAACACCCCCGCGTCGATCGGTCGAGGCATGGACGGGTGTCGTCACCTTCCTTCGCGCTGCCACCGGGCGCGGCGGTGGTGCCGTCATGAACTTCAGCGTCCAGAAGCCGGGCCGACCCCTCTCACCAGGTGACTGTCACTGGTGGGCGCTACCGTGCCTCTCATGCCGGATGCCGAAGACGTACGCCGTATCGCCCTCTCTCTGCCGGACACGACGGAGAAGATCGCCTGGAGCATGCCCACGTTCCGGGTCGCGGGCAAGATGTTCGCCACACTGCCCGAGGAGGAGACCTCCATCGCGGTGCGCTGCCCCAAGGAGGAGCGCGACGAACTCGTCATGGCCGAGCCCGGGAAGTTCTGGATCGCCGACCACGAGGCACAGTTCGCCTGGGTGCGGGCCCGGCTCGCCGCGCTGGAGGACGAGGACGAACTGCGCGACATCCTCGCCGACTCCTGGCGCCAGGCCGCTCCGCCCCGTCTGCTGGACGCCCACCCGGAACTGGGGCGGGCGGCGGGCTGAAACCCCTGGGGCGTTGTCAGTGCCCCGTGTCATGATCCGAGAGCAGAAGTGGAAGCCGGGGCGGAGGGGGCCTCGGCTGCCACGGTGACTCGGTCGACGAGGGTGCGGGCGACGGCTCGGCCAGGGAGGGGCTCGGGGCGGGATGAGGGGGAAGCCGGCGGGCAAGGACACCGGAGCGCGGGCGGTCTGGTCACGGGACTTCGCCCTGTTCTTCGTCGCCCGTGCCGTCGCCCAGCTCGGGGACACCATGCTGCCCGTGGCCCTCGCCGCCGGCCTCCTGCAGCACGGGTACGGCGCCGGCGCGGTCGGACTCGCCCTGGCCTCGACATCCGCCGCCTTCGCCGGGCTCATCGTGTTCGGCGGGGTCATCGCCGACCGCTTCAGCACCCGCAGGCTGATGATCGGCGCCGACCTGGTCCGGCTGTGCACCCAGTCCATCGCCGCGGCACTGTTCTTCTCCGGGCACGTGGTCCTGTGGCAGATCTGCGTGATCGGCTTCGTCAACGGCGTCGCGGGCGCCGTGTTCCAGCCCGGCGTCCCCGGCACGGTCCGCCGGCTCGCCACCGACGTCCAGGGCGCGAACGGCACCATGCGCATCGCCGAGGCCGTCGCCCAGCTCGCCGGACCGGCGTTCGCGGGTGTGCTCGTGGGCTTCGCGTCACCCGGCGGCGTGTTCACGGCCCACGCGACCACCTACGCCGTCAGCGCCCTGTGCCTGTTGCTGCTGCGTCTGCCCGCGCCGACCCGGTCGCCGGGCGACGCCCGAGACCGGCGAGGCGCCCGTGCCTTCCGCGCCGATCTGGTGGAGGGCTGGCGGGAGTTCAGAGCCCGCACCTGGCTCTGGGGCGTCATCGCCGTCTGGTGCGTCTACATGATCACCGTGTGGGGCCCGACCGTCCCGCTCGTGGCCACGGAGGTCGTCCAGCAGCACGGCCCCCGCTCCTACGGCCTGATCAACTCCGCCCTCGGCGCGGGCACCGTCGCGGGCGGCCTGCTCGCCCTGCGTCTGCGCCCTCGCCGGATGCTCCGCGCCGGCTCGATAGGTCTCTTCGCCTTCGCCGGCTTCCCGGTGACCGTCGGCGCCGGTCTCGGCGTGCCCGCCATGGCGGCCGGAGCGGCCGTCGCCGGTGCGGGGATGGCCTTCTGGAGCGTGATGTGGGCGACCAGCGTCCAGACCCAGGTCCCGGCCGATGTCCTCAACCGCATCCACGCGTACGACGTCGCGGGCTCCCTGGCGATGATGCCCGTCGGCCAGGCCATCGCGGGACCGGCCGCCGCCACCCTCGGCGCCGGTCATGTGCTCCTGGTCGCCGGAGGGATGAGCCTCGTCGTCGCGGGCGCGTTGCTCTCGGTGCGGTCGATCCGGGACCTGGTGCGGGCCGACGCCCCCGCGGCGGCCCGGTCGGCACCGATGCCGGCGGACGAACGTCTGCGGCCCGAGCCGCACTGAAGGGGACGGGTGCACATAAACGGGTGCGCGACCACCGACCCGAGTGCGGTATTGTTTCCCTGCACGTTGGGCCGGGGGAAACCCCAGGTCAGACGGGCACCGGGACGTGGCGCAGCTTGGTAGCGCACTTGACTGGGGGTCAAGGGGTCGCAGGTTCAAATCCTGTCGTCCCGACGGTGCGAAGGGTCTTCGCAGGCGAGAGCCTGCGGGGGCCCTTTTCGCGTGGGTCGTTTCCGATCTTCGGGGTTGAGCATGCCGCTCATCGGCACCTTTACTCGGAGGCCGGCGAAGATGCCGCTACTGGACCTGGACAAGATCACTGCGGGTCTGTCGAAGACCTGGTCGGGCTTTTTGCGGGACTGGGACCGTTCGTTGCGGGCGGGGAATTATCCGGAGACGACCCGGTACAACTATCTGCTGGCGGCCGCGCAGTTGGCGCGGTTTCTGGGGGAGTATTTGCCGGATCCGGAGGCCGATGACGCGGCTGAGGATCCGACGGAGGTCAGGCGGGCGCATGTGGAGGCGTTCCAGGCGTGGATGATTGAGACGCGGTCGGCGTCGACCGCGCTGAACAAGTACAAGGCGCTGCAGCAGTTCTTCAAGTGGCTGATGCTGGACGAGGGTGAGATCGACCGGTCGCCGATGGAGCGGGTCAGGCAGCCGAAGATGCCGCAGAAGCTGATCCCGGTCATCCGGGGCGAGGAGACCTCGAAGCTTCTTGGCACCTGCAAGGGGAGGGAGTTCGTCCAGTTGCGGGATGAGGCGATCATCCGCCTGTACTGCAACACCGGAGCCCGGCTGTCCGAGGTCGGCAACCTGTTGCTCGAGGACATCGACCTGACGACGGAGTCGGTGCATTTTCACGGCAAGGGCAGCAAGGACCGCCGGGTGCGGTTCGGGCCGCGGACGGCGCGGGCCGTCAGCCGTTATCTGCGTGCCCGGGCCAAGCACAAGGGGGCTGATCTGTCTGACCTGTGGCTGGCTGAGCGGGGGGTGCGGCGGCTGGCCCCCAACGGCATCAAGATCATGCTCAAGCGTCGGGGCCGTGAAGCCGGCCTGGTCAAGCTGCACGCGCACCGGTGGCGGCACACTTTCGCCCATGAGTGGAAGCGAGCCGGGGGCGATACGGGGGATTTGATGCTGCTGCTGGGCTGGACGTCGCAGGAGATGCCGCGCCGCTACGGGGCCAGCGCTGCTGCCGAGCGGGCGCAGGAGGCCCACCAGCGGATCGGGGTCGGTGACCATGTCTGAGCCCGGTGGGATGGCGGCGAGGGGTGGTGCCGTGCGGGAGCAGCAGCTGGCCTTCCGCGCGGTCACCACGATCATCGGTGTGGTGGTGGGGCTGGCGTTTCTGTTCGGCTTCGGCAATGTGTGGGCGCTGGCCCTGCGGCTTGGGGTGTCGGGCTGGGTGGCCCCCCTCGTCGCGCCGGCCGTGGACTTGTCGGTGCTCGCGCTGCTGCTGGCGATCCGCTACCTCGCCCTCTACGGGGCCCCGGTCACGGCCCTGCGCCCGGCCCGCAGGCTGCTGCTCCTGGCCAGCCTGCTGACGCTGGCCCTCAACGTCACCGAGCCACTGCTTGCCGGTGCCTACGGGCGGGCGGCCTTTGACGCGGTCGGTCCGCTGCTGCTGATCGGTTGGGCTGAGGTCGGCCCTGGTCTGCTGCAGGCCATCAGCGGTATCCGTGCCGAGGGCGCTGAGGTTCCGATGGCCACAGGAGAGGGGCCTGGCCGCAGCCGAGAGCGATGGCACCGTGTGCAGCCGCCGCAGGCGATCGGCGCCTTGATCGATGACGGCGATGAACTCCTGGAGCGCGCCCGGGCAGAGGATGCCCTGCACTGGCAGATGCATCGGCGACCGATCTCGGCGGAGACCTTGCGTAAGCGCCTCCGCATTGGGGCCGCGCGCTCTCGCTCACTGGTCGCGATTCTCCGTATGGCGAGCACACCGGAGGCCAAGTCGGTGCTGCGGACTGTGTCTTCGCTGCGGGACGGCAAGCGTGCGGAGACTGGAAGCGGTGGCCGATGCGAGGTGAGTCAAACCGTGCGGCGTTTTGCTGGAAGCGGACGTGAATCCGCAGGCCAGCAGCTACTAAAGAAGTATTAAGCGCGCACAAAGATCTTCACGGGGTCAGGCAGCCAAGGGATGGGATGTAGTTACCGGCGGTGAGTGGCCACCATTGACGAGAGTCTCAGCCGCGGGTCTTGTCCAAGATGGGACAGCCGTCCCGTCGGATTGCTCAGCGTTTGGCGGCGGTCCGACCATTCCGCTGACGCTATGGAACGAAACCGGCAGGACAGTTCGTTCGCGCCTGGGGTGTCCTGGGCCTGAGCTGCACCGCTGCTGACCTGGGCGTGAGCGTTCGCGCGCGCGGAACTCTGCCCTCCAGTTCCCCCGATTTCCCGGGAGTTCCCGCGCAAGTGTGCACTGGTTGTGCACTGGACGCGGCGGGAGCGAGGGCGGGATGAAGGAGCCGGAGGAGGGGCCCGGCCCTGGTCGTAGGTACGCACTCGACGCTGCTGCGTGGACGCGGCCCCTGTGCGCTCTGGTGGTCGCAGGAGTCGCTGCGTACGCGTCGTACGAGCACCAGCGGGACTTCGCCCGGCAAGGAGGAGCGGATGCGGTGAGCGCCGCGTTGTGGCCGCTCTCCGTGGACGGACTTCTGCTCCTGGCGACGATCGGCCTGTTGAAGCCTGCGGGTCCTTCCAGCCGGCGCGCGATGGGCCGTGTGGTCGGCCTTTCTGCTGGGAATTGCTGTGTCACTGGCCGCCAACGTGGCGGCAGCGCCGACTTTGGAATGGAAGCCGGTGCTGGTCGCCGGGTGGCCGCCTGTGGCGCTGCTTTTCTCGGTCGAGCTTCTGGCACACCGCCCGGACCATCGGTTGATGCGAGGGGAACTTCAAGGGGAAGGAGTGCGCGTAGCGGAAAGGCAAACGGCGCGGCGGGTCGACGACTCCCTGCTGGAGAGGGCCCGGACGCTCGATGCCCGGCATCGGGAACTCCATCACCGCCCTGCGTCCGCCGAAACGTTGAGGAAGGAGCTGCGGATTGGTGCGGCTCGATCGAGGTAGCTCACCGCGTTGGTCAGGGGGATCCGCATTGGTGGTCGGGACAGTCAGGGACTGTATGATCAAGCGGCCAGGACTGAGCGGCGCCACTCCCGGTGAAAGCGGAGAAGGCGTCAGAAGGTTCTTCGTCTGCTGGTAGTACATCCTGGCTGGTGGTGTGACCAGGGAAAATGAGCGTCGGTCTCGCGATAGGCCGAGAGTTGGCCCGCGCATGGTCGGGATCTTGCAGGTCGGCCTTTGCCACAACGTTCGCAGCACCCTGCTGTGGCGGTGGCGCGGTGGTCTGGTCTGGGAGGCCAGACCACCGACACACCGGCTACTACCACGAGTACCCGGTTTAATAGCGATGTTCTCGTATTGCCGCAGGTCAGAGGGGTGCACCGAGGGCGCGGTAGTCGACGGGGTCGTATCCGGGTCGAATCGTACGCACAGTAAGCGGCGCGTCCCTGGTGATCGAGAACTCCTGGATCGTCCCAGCTCGGACTGAACCCGGCGTACAGCCCGACTCGTCTGCCGCTCATTGTTTCCGCTTGTCCGGGATGCCCCCACGCGAAGCAGAGGGCCAAGGCCGGTGTACAACCTCGCGTGCGACGACCATCTCCGCCCGATCGTCCAGCACCGCGTGCCCGGGTCAGCCGACGACAGGAGCACTCGTCTTCTCACGCAGTTCGTCGAGGGTCACACCAGGTGCCAGTTCGACGAGTTGGCACCCCTCGGCCGTGACGTCGAGCACGGCCAGGTCGGTGATGATCCGCTGCACCACTCCCTGCCCGGTTAGTGGGAGGGTGCACTCCTCGACGATCTTGTGGGAGCCGTCCTTGGCGACGTGCTCCATGAGGACGATCACGCGCTTGGCGCCATGGACCAGGTCCATCGCGCCGCCCATACCCTTGACCATCTTCCCGGGCACCATCCAGTTGGCCAGGTCGCCCGTGGCGGACACCTGCATGCCACCGAGCACGGCGGTGTCGATGTGGCCGCCGCGGATCATGCCGAAGCTCTGGGCGGAGTCGAAGAACGCCGCCCCGGGGCCGACCGTGACGGTCTCCTTGCCGGCGTTGATCAGATCGGCGTCGACCTCGTCGGCGGTCGGGTACGGGCCCGTGCCGAGGATGCCGTTCTCGCTGTGCAGCGTGACCCGGACCCCCTCCGGGAGGAAGTTCGGGATGAGCGTCGGCAGGCCGATGCCGAGGTTGACGTACTCGCCGTCACGCAGTTCCCGCGCGGCGCGCGCCGCCATCTCCGACCGTGACCAACCGTTCTGCTGCTCGCTCATGCGTCCTCCCGGACGGTCCGCTTCTCGATGTGCTTGGTCTGCGGGCCGGTGTGCACGATCCGCTGGACGTAGATGCCGGGCAGGTGCACCTGGGCCGGGTCGATCTCACCGGGCTCCACGAGTTCCTCGACCTGTGCGACGCAGATCCGTCCCGCCATCGCGGTGAGCGGGTTGAAGTTCATCGTGGCCTTGTTGAAGACAAGGTTCCCGTCGGTGTCACCGACCTTCGCGTGGACGAGCGCGAAGTCGGCGACGATGCCCTCCTCCAGCACGTACCGGCGGCCGTGGAACTCGCGGACCTCCTTGGGCGGCGAGGCCACCAGGACGGTGCCGTCCTGGTCGTACCGCCAGGGGAGACCGCCCTGGGCGACCGGTGTGCCCACCCCGGCGGGGGTGTAGAACGCGGGGATGCCGGACCCGCCCGCGCGCAGCCGCTCGGCCAGGGTGCCCTGCGGGGTGAGCTCCACCTCCAGCTCACCGGAGAGGTACTGGCGGGCGAACTCCTTGTTCTCCCCGACGTACGACGCCGTGACCCTGCGGATCCGGCCGAGGTCGAGGAGGATGCCGAGCCCGATGCCGTCCACACCGCAGTTGTTGGAGAAGACCTCCAGGTCGTCGGCGCCCTGCTCGGCCAGCGCCTGGATCAGGACGTCCGGTATCCCCGAGAGTCCGAACCCGCCGACGGCGAGCGAGCTGCCCGGGGCGATGTCGGCGACCGCTTCCGCGGCCGTGGGCACCGTCTTGCTCATCACGCCTCCTGCTTGCTGCTGGTGATCCGGCCGCGGGCTTCGCCGAAGCCGATGCGAGTTCCGTCGGCGCCCGGGGCGGTGGCGGTGAGGACGATCTCGTCGCCGTCCTCCAGGAACGTGCGCTCCTGGCCGTTGACCGTGATGGGCTCCTTGCCGCCCCAGGTCAGTTCGATGAAGGCACCGCGCTGCTCCTTCTCCGGGCCGGAGATGGTGCCGGACGCGAACAGGTCACCGGTGCGCGAGGGCGCGCCGCCCACGGTCTGGTGGGCCAGCATCTGGGCGGGGGACCAGTACATCGCGGCGTACGGCGGCCGGGAGACGACCTGACCGTTCCAAGCGACCGTGAGGTCCACGTCGAGGCCCCACGGCCGCTCCATCCGCAGGTACGGCAGAACAGCGGGTTCCTGGACCGGGGTCGGGACTCGGGCCGCGTCCAGGGCGGGCAGCGGCACCACCCACGGAGAGATGGTCGAGGCGAACGACTTGCCCAGGTTGGGGCCGAGCGGGACGTACTCCCAGGCCTGGATGTCGCGCGCGGACCAGTCGTTGAAGAGCACCACGCCGAAGATGTGCCGCTCCGCGTCCTCGGCGCCGATGGACTCGCCCATGGCGTTGCCGGTGCCGAGGACGAAACCGAGCTCGGCCTCGATGTCGAGGCGGGTCGACGGACCGAAGACCGGGGCCGGGTCCTGGGGGCCCTTGCGCTGTCCGGAGGGGCGGATGACGTCCGTGCCCGACACGACGACGGAGGCCGCGCGGCCGTGGTAACCGACCGGCAGATGCTTCCAGTTCGGCATCAGCGGGTCCGGGTTGTCGGGCCGGAAGAGCCTGCCCAGGTTCGAGGCGTGGTGCTCGGAGGCGTAGAAGTCGACGTAGTCGGCGACCTCGAACGGCAGGTGCAGGGTCACCGCGCCCAGATCGTGGACCGCCTCCACAGGGACCTGGCCCTGGAGCCGCTCGGTGACAGCCGCCCGGACCTCGACCCAGCGGGCGTGACCCTGCGCCATGAAGGCGTTGAGGCTCGGGCGGGCGAAGACGTCGTCGTCGAGCAGCACGGCCAGGTCGATGACGTGGTCGCCGTAGCGGGTGGCCACGCGCGGCTCCTGACCGGGCGTCGTCGAGTAGACGCCGTACGGCAGGTTGGCCAGGCCGAACAGGGAGTCGGCCGGGACGGTCAGCTGGATGGTGCTGGTCATGCGGACACCTCGGTCAGGTCGGCGATCGTCGCGGCGGGCAGCAGGCCCAGTCCGGCCGACTCGGTGGCGGGTTCGGCGACGGAGCAGGTGCCGAAGGAGCGGAACTGGTCTCGGACTCGGGGCGACAGGGCGCGGACCCGCTCGGCGACCCGGTCGCCGTCGCGGTCGGCCAGCAGCTCGGCCAGCTCCTCCTCCTCGGCACCCTTCAGGGCCGCGTCGGTGGCCACGAGCAGGTTGAGGAAGCCGTGTTGCTCGAATCCGGTCTCCGGATCGGTGTTGCGCAGCGCGTGGTGCAGTCCCGCGGTCGCCTTGAACGCCACCCCGGCCCGCGTCGCGGCAAGGACGGCCGCGGCGAGTTCACGCTCGTCGGGGTAGAGCTCGGCGCGGACGCCTCCGGTACGGAACTTGGCCAGATACGGCGTCCCGGCGAGCTCGCCGATCAGCGCCTCGCGCCGCTCGTCGCGCGGCACCTCGACATAGACGGTGAGGTCGGAGTCGTCGTCGACCGCCTCGAGCAGGGCGGGTCCTACGGCGTCGGCAGCGACGTCGTCCGGTACGGCGACCTCCAGCCCGACCAGCCGCACGGCCGGGATGCGGGCCGCCGCGGCGAGAGCGTCGGCGACGTCGGGCAGCGCAACGGTGACCGAGAGGTCGAAGGAGCTCTCGGGAAGGTCGGCGGTCAGCTCGGCGAGCCGGTCGACGTCCTTGGCGGCGAGGACGAACGCGCCGACCAGCCGCGCATGGGCGCCGCGGGTGTGCGCCACGTGCGCCGCGACCGCCTCCTCGATCGGCAGACTGCCGGGCGGGAAGACCGCCGCGTCGTCGAGCAGTCCGGCAAACGCCTGGGGCACCTGCTGCTCGCTCATCGGTTCTGCTCCCAGGAGAAGGCGTACGTCCCGTCGTCCGTCGCGCGCGCGGCCTCACCGAGCTGCAGGGGACGGAAGGTGTCGACCATGACCGCGAGTTCGTCGAAGAACTCCGCCCCGATCGAGCGCTCCATCGCGCCGGGCTGGGGGCCGTGCGGGTGGCCGCCCGGGTGCAGCGAGATGGAGCCCTGTCCGATCCCGGAGCCCTTGCGCGCCTCGTAGTCGCCGCCGCAGTAGAACATCACCTCGTCGGAGTCGACGTTGGAGTGGTAGTACGGCACCGGCACGGCCAGCGGGTGGTAGTCCACCTTGCGCGGCACGAAGTTGCAGATCACGAAGTTGTGGCCCTCGAAGACCTGATGGGCCGGCGGCGGCTGGTGGACCCGGCCCGTGATCGGCTCGAAGTCACGGATGTTGAACACGTACGGGTACAGGCAGCCGTCCCAGCCGACGACGTCGAAGGGATGGTTCGGCAGGGTGTGGACCGTTCCGACGACGCCGCCCGGCCCGCGGTGCTTGATGTACACCTCGACGCTCTCGCCCTCGGCGAGCTTGGGCCCGGCCGGGAGGCGGAAGTCGCGCTCGCAGTACGGCGCGTGCTCCAGCAGCTGGCCGTGCCGGGACAGGAAGCGCCGCGGGGGCCCGATGTGCGAGTTGGCCTCGATCGCGTAGATGCGGACGGTCCCGTCCGGGACGATCCGGTACGTGGTCGCCCGCGGGACGATCACATAGTCGCCGTCGCCGGCCTCGAGGTCACCGAAGACCGTCTCCACGCGTGCCCGGCCGTCCTCGACGTAGAGACACTCGTCGCCGATCGCGTTGCGGTAGTACGGGCTGACCGTGTCGGCCACGACGTACGCCAGCCGTACGTCGTCGTTGCCCAGCAGCAGCCTGCGGCCGGTGACCGCGTCGACGCCGGACTCGTCGTCGGCGAAGAGCTTGTGCGTGGAGAGATGGCGGGGGACGAGGGGGTGGTTGGGGACCAGGGTCTGGTCCCCGATGTCCCACACCCGGTACTCCCGCACCGCCGACGGAATGTGCCGGTGGTAGAGCAGCGAGGAGTCCGAGGAGAAGCCCTCCTCGCCCATCAGCTCCTCGTAGTAGAGGTTTCCGGCCGGGTCCCGGTGCTGGGTATGGCGTTTCGGCGGAACCGTCCCCGCCTGGTGGTAGTACGGCACGTGTCTCTCCCTTGTGCGCTCAGCGCACAGATTTGTGCGATGACAGCAACAAAATTGACGGTAGGTCCGGGGTGGCGGCCCAGTCAAGGTCCGGCCCGTGGTCCCGGACGCCGCCCGTGCGTTTGACGTGGCTTAACGTGGCGCCCGAAGAAGCTCTGTCGTTCTCTCGGAGGTGTTGATGGCCACCCTGCAAGGTCTGGACCGTGGGCTTCGGGCGCTGGACTTGATCTCTCTGACGGCGGACGGCCTGACGGTGGCGGACCTGGCGGCGCAGCTGGAGATCGATCGGGCCGTCGCGTACCGGATCGTGCAGACACTTGAGGAGCACACGCTGGTCTCGCGGCAGGGCAAGCGGGTGCGGCTCGGTGCCGGCGCCGCCACGCTGGCGGGGCGGTTCCAGCAGCAGCTCGTCCTGGTGGCCCAGCCTGTGTTGCAGGAGCTCGCCGATGCCACCGGTTCCTCCGCCTTCCTGACGTTGGCACACGGCGCGCGCGAGTGTGTCCCCGTGGCGGGTGCGCAGCCGACCGTCCAGCACGGTCCGGTCCAGGTGGGCTACCGCATCGGTGTCAGGCATCCGTTGGGGCGCGGGGCGAACGGCATCGCCATCCTCGCGCTTCAGCCGCCGGTGCCGGACGAGCCGGAGGAGATCGTCCGGGCCCGGGAACTGGGCTACAGCGTCACCTCGGGACAGCTGCAGCAGGGTGCCACCGGGATCGCCGCGGGGTTCGAGGTGCCGGGCACGGCGGGCGCCTCGGTCGGCGTGGTGGCCATGCACGGGTTCGACGTCGAGGCGGTCGCCGCCGAGGTGAAGGCGGCGGCCTCGCGGCTGTCGTCGCTCAGCAAGGCCTGACGGCCTCCGGCATCACGGGGTGTCCCGGTAGGCGGGGGACCGCCCGGGCGTGCGGCGATGGCGCGACTGCAGCAGCGGCAGGACGCGGGGCGCCACGACCACGGACAGCACGATCACGCTCGTCGAACGGGCCACCGTGGGGGAGCGGTTCAGTTCGAGCAGTGTCTCCTGAAGGTCCTCGTGGGACGAGGCCGCCAGTTTGCACAGGACGTCGGAGGCGCCCGTCGTCGCGTACGCCTCCAACACGGTGGGCAGGGCGGCGAGTTCGGTGGCGACGTCGTCGAGCGCACCCTGGGCGATCTCCAGGGTCACGAAGGCCTGGACCGGGAATCCCGCCGCGCCCACGTCCAGCTCGGGGCCGAATCCGACGATGACCCCGCTGCGCTCCATCCGGTCCAGTCGGGCCTGCACCGTGCCGCGGGCGACCCCCAGCGTCCGCGACAGTTCGAGAACGCCGGCGCGGGGGCTGTCCCGCAGCGAGCGGAGCAGGTCGAGGTCCAACGAGTCCAGCGGCTGCGCCTCAGCCATGACGATCACCCACTCTCAACTAGGCAGATTGTATATATGAAGGCGTCTGGAGGGTGGCAAGCTGAGCAGCTTGAACAGATCAGAAGGCAACTCTTGTGCAGGTGAGGGCGTCCGGTGTGTTCTACCGCCACGCGCCGAGAAGACGCCACACCGAAAGGGATGACGTATGAGCATCGAACAGACCCTCACCAGCCAGGAACGGCTCGCGGAGCTCGACCTGCAGCAGCTCAAGCAGTTGGTCGGGCTCGTGGAGTACGACGCCGAGGGCGACCCCTTCCCGGTGACCGGGTGGGACGCGGTGGTCTGGTCGGTGGGCAACGCGACGCAGGCGGCGCTGTACTACCAGGCGGTCTTCGGGATGGAGCTGATCGCCTACTCCGGCCCGGAGACCGGCAACCGTGACCACCACGCGTTCGTGCTCCGCTCCGGAGCGGTCCGGTTCGTGCTCAAGGGCGGCGTCGACCCGGACAGCCCGCTGCTCGACCACCACCGCCGCCACGGTGACGGCGTGATCGACATCGCCCTCGAGGTCCCCGACGTCGACAAGTGCATCGAGCACGCCCGCGCGCAGGGCGCGACCGTGCTGGAGGAGCCGCAGGACGTCACCGACGAGCACGGCACCGTCCGGACCGCGGCCATCGCCACGTACGGGGAGACCCGCCACACCCTGGTGGACCGCTCCCGCTACACCGGCCCCTACCTGCCCGGCTATGTCGCCCGGACCTCCAGCTACGTGAAGCCCGAGGACGAGCCCAAGCGCATCTTCCAGGCGCTCGACCACGTCGTGGGCAACGTGGAGCTCGGCAACATGGACGAGTGGGTCGGCTTCTACAACCGCGTCATGGGCTTCACCAACATGGCCGAGTTCGTCGGTGACGACATCGCCACCGAGTACTCGGCGCTGATGAGCAAGGTCGTCGCCAGCGGTAACCACCGGGTGAAGTTCCCGCTGAACGAGCCGGCGGTCGGCAAGAAGCGTTCGCAGATCGACGAGTACCTCGACTTCTACCGCAGCCCTGGCGCCCAGCACCTCGCCCTCGCCACCAACGACATCCTCAGGACCGTCGACATCCTGCGGTCCAAGGGCATCGAGTTCCTCGCCACCCCGGAGAGCTACTACACCGACCCTGAACTGCGCGCCCGCATCGGCAACGTCCGCGTGCCGATCGAGGAGCTCGCCTCGCGCGGCATCCTCGTCGACCGTGACGAGGACGGCTACCTGCTGCAGATCTTCACCAAGCCGATCGGTGACCGGCCCACGGTGTTCTTCGAGTTCATCGAGCGCCACGGCTCGCTGGGCTTCGGCAAGGGCAACTTCCAGGCTCTGTTCGAGGCGATCGAGCGCGAGCAGGAGAAGCGCGGCAACTTCTGAGAGCTGCCCGGGCCGTCACGTCGTGGTGGGGCGGGGGCCGCGCGCCACGCGGCCCCCACGCCGTTCAGGCACGCAGCCCCCGCCCCGTTCACGTACGCGGCCCCTGTGGAACCGGTACGGGCTCCTCCCTTGCTTCGGCGTCCGGCCGCTGCCGGGCGAACCGGCGTGTCAGCAGGCGCAACGCGTCGGCCCCTGCGGGCACCAGCCCCCGCGGGAGGAAGAGCACGGCGAGCACCAGCAGGAGTGCGTAGACCGCGTACGAGAACACCTGCGGAGCGTGGGCGGGCATGCCCGGCTGCGAGCCGACGTCGTTCAGCCACTGCACCAGCAGGGTGATGGACGAGGCACCGACCAGTGGTCCCCACACAGTTCCGAGGCCCCCCACCACGGCCATGACGACGAACTGGATGGACAGCAGCACTCCGAACGATCCCGGGGCGAGGTACGCCATGAAGAAGGCGAAGATTCCGCCCGCGAGCCCGGCGAACGCCGCCGAGAGGCCGAAGACCGCGAGCTTGTAACGTCCCACCGGCACCCCGGAGGAGGCCGCCGCCATCTCGCTGGTGGCCAGCGCCCGCAGGCCCCGGCCGGGGCGGGAGCGTACGACGTTCCTGGTGAGGAGCATGACCAGGAGCAGTGCCAGCCAGGCCGCCCAGGCGTAGCCCCGGTACCCGGAGATCTCCTGCGAGCCGATCCCGAGGGCGGGGATGCCGCTAAGGCCGATATCCCCGCCCAGCCACTCCTCCTGTCCGATCACCGCCAGCAGGATGAGCTGGAACGCCAGCGTCGCGAAGGCGAGATAGTGCCCGCGCAGGCGGAGCAACGGCACACCGACCAGCAGACCGATCAGGCCGGCGACGACGGGCGCACAGGCCAGCCCGAGCAGGGTCGGTTGGCCGTGGATCGCCATCAGCGCCGCGGTGTAGGCGCCCACGGCGTAGAACGCTCCGTGACCGAGGGAGATCTGCCCGGCGTAGCCGAGCAACAGGGACACCCCGGCGGTCACCACGGCGGAGAGCAACAGCTCGGTGTAGATGGTGAGTTGTGGGGTGTCCAGCAACAGCGGCAGTACCGCGGTGACGACGGCGGCCACCACGGCGAGCCCGGTGCCCACCAGCTCGGCGGGTGTCAGTCGGCGGTTCATACCGCCTCCTCGGCCATGGCCGGGGTGCGGGCCGCGCGCCACACCATGATGCCGAGCATGAGCGCCAAGGCAACCTCGATCTCGTAGGACGCGTTGATGTAGCCGCCGACCATCGACTCGGAGACGCCCAGCACGAGCGCGCCGAGCAGCGCCGTCCCGAAGCGCATCAGACCACCGAAGATGGCCGCCGCGAAGCCGTTGACGGCCAGCAGGGCGTCGGAGTCGAAGGACAGGGGCTGGACAGGGGTGATCAGGATCCCGGCGAGCCCCCCGAGGAGGCCGCCGATGGCGAATGCCAGCAGGCCCATGCGCGTGGGGTTGATGCCGGACAGCCGGGCCGCGTACGGGTTGGACGAGCAGGCGGTCAGTGCCTTGCCGACGTAGGTACGGGCGAAGAACACGGCGAGCACGGCATAACTGACCAGGGTGACGCCGATGATGACGAACCGTTGCCACTGCACGTGCGCGCCCCAGAAATCAGCCGAGCCATCGGCCATGGTGTATGACAGCGGCTGATCACCGAAGAGCATGATCTCCGCGGCGTAGGCGCCGATGGACAGGCCCAGGGTGATGATGACCGATGCCAGCGGCGGGGTGCCCGGCCTGCCGATCGCGATGGATCCGATGAGCAGACCGAGCGCGGCCGCCGCCACCAGGGCCACCGCTTCCGAAAGGCCGTGCGGGAGGCCGTGGCTGAGCAACTGCGCTGTGGCCATCCCTCCCAAGACGGCGAACGTGCCCTGGGCGAAGTTGACCACGCGAGTGACCCGGTGGATCAGCACGAAGCCGCTGGCGACGAGGGCGAACGTGCAGCCGAGCGCGATGCCGGACACCAGATAGGCGAGGAAAGAGCTCATGGGGTCGAGTTCTCCAGGTGAGTCGGCGAACCGGTGCTGGTGATCCCGCCCAGGTAGGCGCGCGCGACCTCCGGGCTGCGGGCCAGGTCCCCGCTGGACCCCTCCGCGACGATCCGTCCCGACTCGATCACGTAGGCCCGCGCGCACAGGTCGAAGGCGAGCCGGGCGTTCTGCTCGACGAGCAGGATCGCCGTGCCCTGCCCGGAGTTGAGTTCCCTCAGATGGCGCGCCAGGTCGGCGACCACCAGGGGCGCGAGTCCGAGTGACAGTTCGTCGATAGCGAGCAGGTCGGGGTCGGCCATGAGTGCCCGGCCGACCGCCACCATCTGCTGCTCCCCTCCGGACAGCGTCCCGGCCAGTCGCCGCCGCAGGACGGCGAGGCGGGGCAGGATCTCGTAGATGCGCCGTGGATCGCGGTTGCGGGAACGCCAGGCGCCCAGCCGCAGATTGTCCTCCACGGACAGGTCGGCGAAGACCTGCCGGCCCTCCGGCACGTGGGCGAGCCGGCCGTCGAGACGGATCGTGCCGCCGGCCGGCCGCACGATCCCGGACAGGGCGTTCATCAGTGTCGACTTGCCGGCTCCGTTGGGGCCGACCAGGGCGACCATCTCGCCGCGGTCGACCCGGAGACTGACGCCGTCGAGGGCGGTCGCCGACCCGTAGCGGGCGACGATGTCATCGACTTGGAGCATTGTTGTTCTCCTGATCGCTGTTCTCCGGGCTGCTGTTCCCTTGAGCGCCGTCCTCCTGGCCGCTGTTCTCCTGGCCGAGGTAGGCGGAGATGACCTGCGGGTCGCGGCTCACTTCCGCCGGTGTGCCCTCGGCTATGACCTTGCCGAGGTCGAGGACGGTGATCCGGTCGACGAGGTTCATCACGAAGCCGACGTCGTGCTCGATGAGGAGCATCGTCATGCCCTCCTCGTGCAGGTCGTGGAACAGGTCGGAGAGCGACTCGCGTTCGGCCTGGCGCAGCCCCGACGCCGGCTCGTCGAGCAGCAGCAGAGCCGGCTCCCCGCACAACGCACGCGCCACCTGCAACCGGCGCTGCTGCCCGAGCGGAAGGGACTCGGCCGGGACGTCGGTGAAGTCGGTCAGGCCGACCCGCGCCAGCGCCGCCTCGGCGCGCTCGGCGATCAGCCGCTCCTCTCGTCGGTGCGCCGGCAGCCGGAGGGCGGCCGAGGCGAATCCGTGCCGTGTCCGGGCGTTGGCCCCGACCATGACGTTCTCCAGGGCGGTCATGCCGCGGAACAGCCGGGCACTCTGGAAGACGATGGCGATGCCCTCGCGGGCGCGGCGGTGCGGTGCCACGCCCGCGAGAGGTTCACCGCGGTAGGTGATCCGGCCGTGGCTGGGCGCCAGATGACCGGCGATCAGGTTGAACAGGGTGGACTTGCCCGCCCCGTTGGGGCCGATGATCCCGCGCAGTTCGCCTTGCGACACCGACATCGTGACGTCGTCCACGGCGAACACCCCGCCGAAGGAACGCGACAGGTTCTCGGTCGTGAGCATGTCTTCGGCCTCCCGCCGGATCACTGCGACAGGCTCGTCTGGAGCTGCTGCTTGGTCCAGTCGGTCGGGACGATCTTTCCGTTGGTGACGGTGTTGATGGCGACCTGGTCGGGTCCGAGTCCCGCGTGGTCGCTCGGCGTGTACTTGTAGGTGCCCTGAGGGGTCAGCAGGGTCAGCTCGTCGAGCGCGGCCGCGATCTTCTCGGGATCGGTGCTGTCCGCCTTCTGGATGGCCGCCGCGATGAGCTGGACGGCGCAGTAGCTGTCGAAGGCGAACCCGGGCGGGTAGTCGCCGTTGGCCTTCTCGAACGGCTCGACCATCTTCACCACGGAGTCCTTGAGTTCGGAATCCGGCAGGTCGTTGCCGATGGTGCCGAGCGAGCTGGCCACGATGATGCCCTCAGCCGCGGCGCCCGCCGGTTCGATGAACAGCGAGCTGGATTCGGCGTGGCTGAAGACCAGCTTCATGTCCCCCATGCTCGCGGCGGCGTACTGCTTGGTGAGGATGACCGCCGGCGCGCCGGTGGCCCACACCATCAGGCCCTTGGCGCCGCTGCCCCGCACATGCTGGAGCACCGCGGTGAAGTCGGTCTGGGTGGTGGTGAACGTCTCGGTGGCCACGAAGTCGATGCCGTACTCGGCGGCCTTCGCCTTCATCTTGTCCCAGCCCGTCGTGGCGAAGGAGCTCTTGGTGTCGTAGGCGACCGCCATCTTGGTCATGCCGCTCGCCTTGAAGTACTTGAGCAGCTGCTCGCCGACGACTCCCGCGGTGGGCGGGGTCATGTAGACGTAGGGAGAGGGCGGCTCGACCTGCTGGTCGGCGGCGGCGGGTGAGACGTAGGGAATCTTGCGCTGTTTGGCCAGTGGCTGGACGGCGAGTGCCGCGTTGGAGAAGGGAGTTCCGATGAACGCGGCGGCGCCTTCGGTGGCGAGGCTGTTGAAGGCGGCGATGGCCTGTTGCGGGTCGCTCTCGTCGTTCTTGACCGTGATCTTCAGCTTCCTGCCCAGGACGCCGCCCGCGGCGTTGATCTGATCGACCGCCAACTGCGCGCCGAGCTTGTTGTTCTGGCCGAGCGGGGTGTAGTTCCCCGTCAGAGAGGCGATCTGGCCGATCTTGATGGGCCCGTCGTCGGAGCTGCCGCCGGACGAATCACCGCAGCCGGCGACGCCGAGGGCCGCTGTCACACAGAGCGCGATGAACTTGCTGGTCTTTCGCATGGGTACGCCCTCCACTTCGGGGTGTCCACACCGCCGCCGCCCCGAAACGAAAGTCACCACGGCCTGGAGTACGGGCACGGAACCTCCTGGGAGCCAGCTTGACGTGTTCAACTCCCGTAACGCCGACCGCTGGGACCCGTCCAGAATGGCCACAGCCGCTGCTGTTCACCATGGTGAAATCTCTCAGCCGGGTGAGTAGATTTGGTGCAAATACACAACGCCAGGAGACAATGATGTCGATGGCACCAGCGAGCGATCCGCAAGGTGGCACGGCCACCCTCGGCTCCCTGTTGGCAGCGGTGGGCACCACGGTGCTCACCCTGATGGAGGCCCCGGCCGGGTTGGACATCCCGGTGAGTGAACCGGAGATCCTCGACCCTGCCCAGCCCGACGCGGACGGCCCGCGCACCCTCCTGCTCGGCATCGGGCTGCGTCCCGGCTCCTCCGAGGCGCGCCGCGCCGTTCGCCTGGCCGGCGCGGCCGGTTGCGCGGGTCTGGTCGTCAAGGTGCACGGCGAGGACACCGACGAACTGCGCCGCCTGGCCCGCGACCGCGGGATCGCCCTACTGGCCGCCGACGACCGGGTCAGCTGGCGCCATCTGGACGCGCTGCTCTCCGCCGTCATCGGCACGCAGGGCAACTCGGGTACGTCGTCGGCGGACGAGGTCGAGCTCGGCGACCTCTTCGCGCTGGCCAACGCCGCCGCGCTCCAGGTCGGCGGCGCCATCGCGATCATGGACACACAGCAGAGCGTGCTGGCCTACTCCACGGTGCCCGGCCAGGTCATCGACGAAGTCCGGCAGGCGGGCATCCTCGGCCGTCACGTGCCGGAGAAGTTCCGCCGCCCGCACGCCGACCCGCGGGTCTGGCACAGCGACGGCCCCATCCACATCGTCAACCCCGGTGCCCTGCCGCGGCTGGCCATGGCCATCAAGGCCGGCCCCAACGTGCTCGGCTCCGTCTGGGCGATCGACGAAACCGGATCGCTGGACGCCCGCGCGGCCGACGCTCTGGCGACGGCGACCCGGCTGGCCGCACTTCACCTGCTCAAGTACCGCAACTCCACCGATGTCCCCCGTCGAATCCGGGAAAAGGCCCTGCGCAATCTGCTGCGCGGCCACGGGCCCACCCAGGATGACGTGTTCGGCCGCGCCCAGACCTTCGTCGTCGTCGGCTTCGACATCGCCGACAGCGAGCAGGGTGACGCGGTCGGCAGCGTCGTGCAGATCGCCGAACTGATCACGAACTACGCCCGGTTGTCCCATTCCAAGGCCACCACGGTCCAGCTGGACGACGTGATCTACACGCTGCTGCCCACCGGGCCGGACGAAGCCCGCGACCTGGCCGGCGCCGTCGTGGACCGCATCCATTCCCTCCTCGGTGTCCCGATCCGGGCAGGCGTCGGCAGTCACGTCGGGTGCCTGGCCGATGTCCCCGACTCGCGCCAGGACGCCGACACCGTGCTCCAGGTGCTCGCCCACCGTTCAGCGAGCCACGGCTTCGCCGACGTACATGAGGTACGCGCCGAGTCCTTCTTCCTCCGGCTGCGCTCCCGCCTCAGCGACAACGACTTCATCCCGCTGCCCGGCCTGCGCCAGATGCTCGACCACGACGCACGCAACGGCACTGACTACACCACCACCGTCCAGACGTATCTGGAGTGTGTGGGCGACACCGCCCGGACCGTCGAGCGCCTGTTCATCCACCCGAACACGTTGCGCTACCGCATCCGGCGCGTGAATGAACTCTTTCACCTCGATCTCACCGATCCCGATCTGGCCCTGGTGCTGTGGTTGCAATTGCGGCTGCGCGAGCAACCCGGGCATCGGGTCGGACCGTGACCCGCGGTCAGTGCTGGAGCCGCAGCCTGAGCCAGAGCAGCAGGGCCTCGTCGGGGTCCTGCAGGTCGATGCCGAAGAGCTCACCCACTCGCTTGATGCGATAGCGCAGGGTGTTCGGGTGCACGTACATCTCGGCCGCCGCTCGGGCACTGTCGCCCAGGCACCGCAAGTAGGCGTAGACGGTGCCCGTGTACTCAGTGCCGTTGAGCGCGTCGTGCTGCCGCATCGCCTCCAGTCCGAGGAGCCGCACCTCGTCGAAGGCGTCGAGATCCGCGCGCAGCCGCAGGAAGAACGACTCCGCGCGTACCTCCTGGAAGTCCGCTACGGCATGGTCCTGTCCGCGGTGGGCCAGCACGCCGAGTGCGGCGTCGGCCTCTTGGCGTGAGCGTTGCACCGCGGACAGGGTCGGTGCGTGGCCGCCGATCCCGGCACGCAGCCGCACCCCCAGCATGACCCGGATGCGCTCCAGGACGCTTCGCGCCAGTTCTCCCCCCACCGAGCCGGACGTGGCCGGGTCGGCGGGCAGCAGCGTGTAGACCACTCCGTCGAGTTGGACGGTGCTCGCCCTGAAGTGCTGGACCTGTGCGTAGCTGGTGATCAGTTCGATGATGTGGGCCATCTCGGGTTCGCTGACATCGCTGTCCATCTCCGCGTGCTCGAAGGCGGCGACGACGAATCCAGGGCCGTGGGAGCCGAGTGGACCGGTGTGGGGCAGGTCCTCCCCCAGGAGCGCGCCGCGCAGCGCTTGTTCACGAGCCCTGCGGGCCATGTCCCGGGAGTTGCGGTGCCGCAGCAGACGCAGCGCCGCGAGGTCCGCGGCGTCCTGCAGCGTCCGCTCCTCCTCCGGTCCCAGGCTGCGGTCGGCGTCGATGACCCAGAGGGAGCCCAGCACGACGCGGCCGGCCAGGATGCCGACAGCCACGCGGGGCAGGGCTCCGTGCCCGGTGAACCGCACGGGTTGGGGCCGCTGCCGCAAGCGGGGGTCGGCGTGCATGGCCCGGAAGGCCTGGGGTACTTCCCGGCCGAGAATCCCCTGGCGCCGGGCCTCGTCGGTGGGCTGACCGGAGATCGTGGAGTACGCGATGATCCGGTAACGATCGTCCATGATCGCCACCGCACCGTGGAGCTGTGCGGCGGTCGCGTTGGCGAGGTCGAACAGGTCGTCCCATTCCCCGTCGTCGCCCGCGGTGCCCTGTCCGGAGCGGGTGGAGAGAACCGCGGAGAGCAAGCTGTCGAGATGGCGCCAGTTCACTTCGTCGTCCGCCGCCAGCAGCGCGATGCCCTGCTCGCGTGCGAGTGAGCGCAACACGGCCGGGTCCTCGCCGTGGAGTTTGACGACCAGGGCGGTGTATTCGGCCTTGGCGGCCGCGCTGAGGGTTGCTTCGGCTTCCCGGGAGGTGGGGTTGGTGCCGATCGCGAACAGCATGGTGTGCGGGACTGCGCCGATCGGGTGCGGCGGGTCGAGGATCTCCAGCTCGTCCACCGGGACGTCCAGGCCGAAGGGCACCTCCAGCGGTCTGAGCAGGGTGTCGCCGACCGCGCTCAGCAGGGAGGCGAGGGTGGCCGAGGCCGTTCCCTCGCCGACCGGTCGTTCCCCGGCACCTGTGCCTGCTCGGGCCATGTTCCCCTCCTGGCTGGGGCCTATCGCCTTTGTGCTATTCCCTCACTCAAGCCCCCGCTCTTGAGTGAACTCAACATAGCAGCAGTCAAGCCCCGGAGACAGACTCGAAAGGACGCAGGCCCAGGCCCGTGAGTCCGACTCGGCGCTCGGCCGCTGCGCGAGCCCGCGACCGCTGACGGCCGGCCGAGGGTTCGCACGTACACACCCAGGAGAGACGAATGAAGAAGCTGGCTCGGCTGCGCGCCGCGCTGCCCACCGGTCGTGCTGCCGGGGGAGTGGACGACACCCCCGTCGGCACCCCGCCGTGGCTGCGCGACGGGCTGGCCGCCGTGGTCGGCCCGGAGCAGGTGCTCGCCCGTGCCACCGATCTCGCCCGTTACGCCTCCGACGCGAGCCCGTACCGCTATGTGCCCCGCGTGGTCGTGGTGGCGCGCGACGCGTCGGATGTCGCGGCCGTCCTGGGCTTCGCGTCCCGCCACGACCTGCCGGTGACCTTCCGTGCCGCGGGGACCAGCCTCAACGGGCAGTCCCAGGGGTCGGGCATCCTGGTGGATGTGCGCCGGCACTTCGCCGGAGCCGTGGTCGAGGAGGACGGCCGGGTGCTGCGCTCCCGCCCGGGGACCGTGATCGCGCGGGCCAACGCGCAACTCGCCCGGCACGGCCGGATGCTCGGCCCGGACCCCGCCAGCAGCGCCTCCGCCACCCTCGGCGGTGTGGTCGCCAACAACGCCAGCGGGATGTCGTGCGGAGTGGTGCGCAACGCCTACCACACGGTGCGCTCCCTGCGCGTCGTCCTCGCCTCGGGCACCGTCGTGGACACCGCCGCCCCCGACGCCGACGAACGCCTCGCGAGGGCCGAACCCGCCCTCGTCCGTGAGCTCCTGGCCATCAAGAAGGAACTTGAGGCCGACCAGCAGCTGTGCGACCGCATCAGGGCCAAGTTCTCCATCAAGAACACCAACGGTTATCGCCTGGACGCCTTCCTCGACGCCGACACCCCCGCCGCGATCCTGCGCGGGCTCATGGTCGGCTCCCAGGGCACCCTCGGCTTCCTCGACGAGATCGTGTTCGACACCGTGCCCTTCGGCCGCCACCACTCCACCGCGCTGCTGCGCCTGCCAGGGCTGAACGAGGCGGCTGCCCTCGTCCCGCCCCTGGTCGAGGCCGGTGCCCATGCCGTGGAGCTCCTGGACGCCCCGTCCCTGCGCTCCACCTCCACCGTCTTGGGAGCCCCCGGCTGGCTCGGCGAACTCACCGAGGACGCGGAGGACGCCGCCCTGCTGGTGGAGTTCCGGGCCGCCGATCTCGACGACCTCAAAGCCCAGCAGGAGCGCGCCGAGGCGGTGCTGGCCGCCTCACCCGTCCCCGTGGTGGGGGAGTTCACCCAGGACTCGGCCACCGCCGGCGGGTACTGGAGGGTCCGCAAGGGCCTGCTCACCGCCGTCGGCAGCACCCGCCCGCCGGGCACGGTGCTGCTGGTGGAGGACGTCTGCGTCCCCCCGCACCGCGTCGCCGACGCCGCCCGCGATCTGTTTCTGCTTCTGAAGTCCCACGGCTTCGCGTCGCCCATCGCCGGGCACGCCTCCGCCGGAAACCTGCACTTCCCGCTCATGCTCGACCCCTCCTCGCCCGAGGACGTGAGCCGCTACCGCACCTGCATGCAGGATCTCGCCGACCTGGTGCTGAACACCTACCAGGGCGCGCTCAAGGGCGAGCACGGTACCGGACGCAACATGGCGCCGTTCGTGCTCCAGGAGTGGGGAGACGTCGCCGTCGGACTCATGTGGCGGCTCAAGGCCGCCCTCGACCCGCACGGCATCCTCAACCCAGGCGTGATCCTGGACGACGACCCGGACGCCAACGTCCGCAACCTCAAGGCACTGCCCCCGATCGACGCGGCCCTCGACCCGTGCATCGAGTGCGGCTTCTGCGAACCGGCCTGTCCCAGCCACGACCTGACCACCACGCCCCGCCAACGCATCGTGCTCCAGCGGGAGATGGCCCGCCACCGGGCCGACTCCCCGCTCGTGCTCTCCCTCACCGAGGACTACGCCTACGACGCCGTGGACACCTGCGCCGGCGATTCCAGCTGTGCCGTGAGCTGTCCCGTCAACATCGACACCGGCGCCGCGATGAAGAAGCTGCGGCACGCCCAGCACAGCCCCTTTGCCGAGCGAGCCGCCACCTGGGCCGCACGGCACTTCGCAGGTCTGGAGGGGGCTGCCCGGCTCGCCGTCGGCGTCGCCCGCCGCACCGCTGACGTCGCCGGTGACGCCCCGCTGCGTGCCGTCACCTCCGTGGCACGCGGCGTGCTGGGCGCCGAGCAGATCCCTGCCTGGCTGCCCGAGCTGCCGGAAGCCGCCCCGAAACGGCTGCCCGCCACCCGACGGGAGCAGGCGCACGCCGTCTACGTACCCGCCTGTGTAAACCGCATCTTCGGCGTGCCCTCCGGCGAGAGCGGTCCGACAGTGGTCCAGGCCCTCGTCACCCTCGCGGAGCGGGCCGCAAGGCCGCTGTGGATCCCCGACGATGTGGCAGGCACCTGCTGCGGCACCATCTGGCACAGCAAGGGCTACGAGAAGGGGCACGACGCCATGGCGGCCGTGCTCGTGGACCGGCTGTGGCGATGGAGCGACGAAGGACGGCTGCCGGTCGTCATGGACGCCTCCTCCTGCTCGCTCGGTGCCCTGCACGACGTGGTGCCCCACCTGAGCCCGGCCCACCGGTACCGCCACAGCCGGCTGACCATCCATGACGCCGTCGACTGGGCCCAGCGGGAACTGCTGCCGCACCTCACGGTGACGGACCGGGTCTCCACCGCCGTGGTGCACACCACCTGCTCGATGCACCAGACCGACCACGGTTCGGCCCTGAAGGCCGTGGCACAGGCCGTCGCCGACACCGTCGTCCAGCCGATCGACGAATCCTGCTGCGGATTCGCCGGCGACCGAGGTTTCCTGCACCGGGAACTGACGGAGAGCGCCACCGCGCCCGAGGCGGAAGAGGTCAGGCAACTCGATGCACAGGCCCATCTCAGTGCGAACCGCACCTGCGAGATCGGCCTCCACCACGCCACCGGCGCGGCGTACACCTCGGTCATCCAGCAGCTGGAGCGCGCCACCCGGCCGTGACGTGGTAACGCCGCCTCTGTCGAGCGGCACCTCTTCCCTAGGGGTTGGACATGGAAGCGCACAGCAGCGCGGCACTGGCGGTGCCCGCCGAGGCCTGCAGAGTCGCCTCGGTCAGAGCCTGGGCCTCCACCAGGATGGACACCTGGGCGATAGGTGTCGATGTGAAGGACGCCGCGCTGCTGGTCATCGCGGAGCTGGCCGCCAACGCCGTACGGCACGGCCGCTCGGAACTGTCGGTCCTGTTGTCACTGGACAGGGCGGTGCTGCGGATCGAGGTCGCCGACTCCGGCGCGCCCAGGAGCCCCGCCGTACCGCAGTTCGAACTCGACGAGGACGAACACGGGTGGGGCCTGGGCATAGTGGAGACGCTGTCCGACGAGGTCAGGACGGATCGCGGCGAGGCCGGTTGGCGCATCCGGGCCTGGCTTCGGCTCGACGACTGCCCCACTGCCCGGCGGTCACGCACACGAGCGCACCCGCAGCTGCGCCTTTGAGCAGTCCGGCGCGGATGCCCGAGCGCAGGCGCAATCACCGGTCGGAAAGGCTTCCTTCGATACGAAGAGCCAGCGCCGGGCACCGTCGCACCGCGGCTTTCGCCCGGGCGGCAAGATACGGGGGAATGGTAGCCGTGGACACGACCGGGTAGCCGTCGGGACCCAGCTGGATCAGCTGCGGCACCACGTCCGCGCACAGCCCGTGGCCGTCACACAGCGTCCAGTCCAACGCGAATCTGTCGGCCGCCCCCGTCACCTGCGCCCCGTCCGGCAAGGGCAATGCCCCCGCCGCCCGCCGCCCGCATCCGCTGCCCCGGGCATGCGCCGCGAGGTCGTCGGTGAAGGTCGACAGCGCCGAGACGACGAACTGCGCCGACCCGTCAGGGTGGGAGCAGGCACCCGGGCCCCGGGCCGCGGTCAGGTGTCCGCGCAGCCGGTCCATCGCCGCGGTGCCTCCGCCGTGGAGGACGTGGTCCAGGGCCGTCGCGATCGCCGACCGTCTGCGGAAACACAGCCGGCACTGTGCGGCCGCCTCCGCCGCCAGCCAGTGCGCCGCCCGTGCCGTCTCTCCCAGCGGGCAGGTCTCCTCGGGCAGCCGGACCACCTCGCCCGCACCGAATGTGGCCCCTGCCGCTTCGATACCGCGGCGCGACATCAGCGCGGTGTTCGCCGCCCGGCGAGGGAGAAAGGCTCCCTGGTAGCCGCCGATCAGCACGGCCTGGCCGACGTCGGTTCTGCACCGTTCCAGCAGGACGCGCAGCGGGACTCCCACAGGCGCCTCCACCACGGTCTGCGCGAGCCGTCTGCTGCCGGCGGTGTACGCGGTCACCGTGGCCAGGAACGTTCCCGGTTGCCCCGGTTCCCCGACAGCGGCGAAGCGTGCCGCGCCCGTCCGTGCCGCGACCGCGAGTTGCGCCCATGTCTCGGCGTTCGAGAGCAGTGTCGGCAGTCCGGCGAGGCCCGCGTACGAAGGGCGCCCGTTGCGGCCGGTCGGGGCCGGTGGCACGCCTGCGAGGTCGCGGTCGAGGGCGTCGCTCTCTCCCGTGACGAATCGCTCGGGCAGCCGCACGACGCGCACCGGGGATCTCCGGGAGCGCTGACGTGGCTGCCGTTCGGCGACCGCGGCTCTGACCGCCGCCTCCGCCGCCGGATGGGAGACTCCGATCACCACCTGCTGGGCGTTGAGGGCGGCCGCCGTCAGCAGAGCGCCGTCGAGCACCAGATGAGGCGCACGGCGCAGCAGCATCTCGTCCTTGCGGCTCGGTGGCTCGCCCCGTGTCGCGTTGACGACGACGGCAGCGGGCAGTCCGTGCCGCCGGGTGGCGTCGATGACGGAGCGCAGTGTGCGGTGAAAGGGGAGGCCTGTGCCGCCCTGCTTGCGCAGGGCGATCTGCTCGGTGAGCGCGTGCAGTTCACGGAGCCGGAGTTCGCCGGGGGCGGGGAGCGGGCCGTGCGCCGACAGGTGGGCGCTGTGGTCCAGGCGCTGCTGGGAGCGTCGCGGGTGCAGACCTGCCGTCAGACGTGCGGCGCCTGGGCTGAGGGACAGGACGGCCACAGCGGGCTCGGGAGCGGCACTGCGTGCGCGGCGCTGTGCGAACAGCGGGATCACCAGCGTCGGCCTGTGAACGACGTGGGCATCTCGGCGCTGTCCTGGGCCGACGTGGATTGCCAGGTGTCGTGGGGCTGGTCGACGGGCGTGCCTTGCCGTGACTGGAGATCCTGAGCGGGGACGGGGCGCGGCATGTGTACGGGGGTGACGGGATCCGGGAGTTGCGGCTGCCGAACGGGATGCGGCATGTGTGCGGGGGCGACGGGTCGGGGCTGTTGCAGCGGTGCGCCCGTCCACGTGTGAGGGAGATCCGGGGCAGGGCGCGGCGCAGGTATCCGACCCCGTGCCCCTGGCTGCGGATGCGGTGATCGGAGCGGTGGCGAGAAGGGGAGCACGACGGCTTCTTGCGAGGCCCCTTGCTCCGCTGCCGGTTGCGGCCGGGACGGGGGCACGGCTGGTTCGAGCCGTGCCGACGTGGGGACCGTCCTACGCCTACGGCCCGCCCGCCTGTCGCCACCGGTCCGGCCCGCGCGCCGGTGCCCGCGCCCGGGCCCGAGCAGCGGTGTCGTCGCCGGCCGGAGCCCGGCCGACGCGGGCCGGACCGCGCGCCAGACCAACACGGCCACGACGGCCAGCAGACAGGCCCCGTAGCCGACCGTCACCCACGGCGTCGACACGGGTCGTCCGGCTTTCAGACCATGCACCAGGGACGAGGCCCAACCCAGATAGGCGGCGCCGTGCAGCCACCGCCACCGCCTGGGGTGCTGCCGCTCGACGAATGCGCTGCGCGTCGCGCCCGTCACCGCCGCCGCCAGCATCAGATACAGGGCCAGCGCGCCCAGCCCGACCAGGAACCGCCCGCGCGGTTCGGCGAACGGCACCACGGCCGCGGGGGACGCCTGACCACAGACGATCTTCGCGGCGACGTGCAGGGCGAGCGAGCCGAGGCCGAGGACGCCCATGGCCCGGTGCACCGCCTGCGCCCACAGCCGGTGACGAGGCGTCAGAACGCGCCGTTCGATGGAGATCTGCCCCCACACCACCGCCCCGGTGAAGGACATCAGCGCGATCACACCGCACCAGAAGTCGGCAAAGCCGAGCAGCGCGTCCACGGCCGTCGCGGGGATGAGAGCAAGGGCGATGACGACGGACACCACCGACGCCACCACTGCCACCGGACGCGAGAACCGCGCATGCTCGGCGGTGTTGAAGGGCAAGAGGGGCCTCCGTGCCACTCAGATCGAAGACGTACGCGGTGCGAGGGGAGTCGGCCCGGCGGGGCGATACGGGTGGGGAGGCGCTGCCCCGCCGGGCCGACGATCAGCCGAGACCGTCGGCGCCGACCTGCACGGCCGACTCGTCGAGCAGGCCGTCGGTCACCGGCAGGAGGGCGCCGTCCAGATCGAGGACGGGGGTGGCCTCCTTGTACCAGGACTCGATGACGGCGTTGCCCCAGAAGTCGCGGCGGCGATCGTCGTGGACGTTCCACCGGTAGGTCTCGTGGTCGGGGTCACCGGTGTAGTAGTCGGAGGTGTAGATCTCCACCCGGTGACCGTCGGGGTCCCTCAGATACAGATAGAAGGCGTTGGAGACGCCGTGCCGACCCGGGCCGCGCTCGATGTGGTGCTCCTTGCGCAGCGAGCCGAACAGGTCGGCAGCTCGCAGGACTTGGTGGGACTCGTGGGTGGCTACCCCCAGGTGGTGCAGGCGCGGCCCGGCGCCGCCGGTGAAGGCGACGTCGTGGACGGTCTGCTTGCGGTACATCCACGCCGCGTACAGCTCGTGTTCGTCGCCCTCGATGGTCTCGGAGCAGCCGAAGCCCAGGGACTGGTAATGCGCGTAGGCGGCCGGGATGTCGGGGGTGCAGATGTTGAAGTGGTCCAGGCGGGCGACCTCGGCACCGTGGCGCAGGTCGTAGCGCTGGATCAGACGTTCGGCGCGCTCGATGTCGTAGAAGAACTCCACGGGGAAGCCGAGTGGGTCGATGACGCGGACGGCGTCGCCGACCCCCGGGGTGCCCCGGCCCTGCGGTACCCGCTTGACCGGGCGGCCGAGTTCGGTGAAGAACTTCTCCGCCTTGTCCACGTCTTCCGGGGTGCGGACCCGGTAGGCGATGTGGTCCAGGGCGGCCTGCTCACCACTCCTCAACACCAGGGAGTGGTGGGTGAGTTCGTCGGTGCCGCGCAGACAGAGGGTGCCGGCGTCCTCGTACTGGACGTGGAAGCCGAGCATGTCGACCCAGAACCAGCGGGAGGCGGCCAGGTCGGTGACCGCGAGCTGGGCGTACGCGGAGCGGATGACGTCCGGGGCGTCGGGGTGCGGGGCGGTCACGAGGTGGCTCCGAAGCGGGGCGTGTGGACGTCGCCGAGCGCGACGTGGACGATCTTGGACTCGGTGTAGAAGTCGATGGAGTGGGCGCCGCCCTCGCGGCCGACGCCGGAGGCCTTGACCCCGCCGAAGGGGGTGCGCAGGTCGCGGACGTTGTGGGAGTTGATCCAGAGCATGCCGGACTCGACGGTGTGGGCAATGCGGTGGCCGCGCTTGAGGTTGGAGGTCCAGATGTAGGCGGCCAGGCCGAACTGGGTGGCGTTGGCCAGCTCGATCGCCTCGGCCTCGGTGTCGAAGGGGGCGACGGCGACGACGGGTCCGAAGATCTCTTCCTGGAAGATACGGGCGTCGCGCTCGACGTCCGCGAACACGGTCGGCTGGAGGTAGTTGCCCTCGGACAGGTGGTCGGGGCGGGTGCCGCCGGCGACCAGGCGGGCCTCCTTCTTGCCGATCTCGACGTAGTTCAGGACGCGCTCGTAGTGCTCGGTGTGCACCAGCGCGCCGACCTCGGTGGCCGGGTCGGCGGGCTCACCGACCCGCACGTTCGCCGCCCGCTCGGCCAGGCGGCGGGTGAACTCCTCGTACACCGGACGCTCGACCAGGACCCGCGAACCGGCCGTGCAGCGCTCGCCGTTGAGGGAGAACACACCGAACAGGACGGAGTCCAGGGCGGCTTCGAGATCGGCGTCGGCGAACACGATGGCCGGGGACTTGCCGCCCAGCTCCATCGAGGTCGTCTTCAGATGCTCGGCCGAGGAGCGGATGATGTGCCGGCCGGTGTCGGTGGAGCCCGTGAACGAGATCAGCGGCACGTCCGGGTGGTCGACCAGCGCCTGGCCGGCCTCCTCGCCGATGCCGTGCACGATGTTCACCACGCCCGCCGGGAGACCGGCCTCGGCGAAGATCTCCGGCCACAGCGAGGCGGACAGCGGGGTCCACTCGGCCGGCTTCAGGATGAGCGTGCAGCCGGACGCGAGCGCGGGGGCCAGCTTCCAGCTCTCCAGCATGAAGGGGGTGTTCCACGGCGTGATCAGCCCGGCGACCCCGACCGGGGTGCGCACGACATAGCTGAACTGGTCCTCGCCCTGCCGGAACGCCTCCTCGCCGAGGGCGACGATCACGTCCCCGAAGTAGCGGAAGTTCTCCGCCGCACGGCGTGCCTGCCCCTTCGCCTGGGTGATGGGAAGACCCGTGTCGTACGTCTCGAAGGCGGCCAGCCGCTCGTGGCTCGCCTCGACCGCGTCCGCGATCCGGTAGAGCACGTTCGCGCGCTCCCGGTTGGATATCCCGGACCAGGCGGGGAAGGCGGCCCGCGCCGCCGTCACGGCACGGTCGACGTCGGCCGCCGAGCCGCGCGCGGCCTGCGCGTACACGGTGTTGGAGACCGGGTCGGAGACGTCGAAGGTGCGTCCGTCGGCGCTGTCGACCAGTTCGCCGCCGATCCAGTGCCGGATGTCCGAGGGCAGGTTCTCGATGGTCATGGTCAGGCTCCGATCGGTGCGGTGAGGTCGCCGCCCTCGGCGAGCAGCGCGCGGATCTTCGTCAGACCGGCCTCGGTGGGCGACGTCAGCGGCGGGCGGACGTGCGCGGAGGAGATACGGCCCTGCTGGGCGAGCACCCATTTCGCCGGCGCCGGGTTGGTCTCGACGAACAGCAGATCCACCAGCGGGTGCAGGCGGTAGTGCAGGTCACGGGCCGCGTCGAACTCGCCCGCCTCCCACAGCTCGTACATCCGCGCCACCGCGTTCGGCGCCAGGTTGGCGACGGCGGAGACGAAGCCGGCGCCGCCCAGAGCCATCAGCGGCAGGCACAGCAGCTCGATCCCGGACCACACGAGCAGCGACCGTCCGCAGAGGTGCAGGACACGGGAGAAGTGCTCGAAGTCCTTGGTCGTCTCCTTGACCCCGACGAAGTTGTCGAAGTCCGTGAACAGCCGCCTGACCGTCTCCGGCGCGATGTCCACGGCCGTGCGGGAGGGCACGTTGTAGGCGACGATCGGCATGTCCGGGAACTCCCGGGCCACGGTCGCGTACCACTCGTACAGGGCCTCCTGCGTGGGCCGCGCGTAATAGGGAGTGATGACGAGCGCCGCGTCCGCACCCAACTCCTGTGCGGCGGCGGTCATTTCGAAGGTCTCGTCGAGCTTGTGCGAGCCGGTGCCCGGCATGAACGGCACCCGGTCCCCGATCACCTCCACGGCGGTCCGCATCCCCGCGATCCGCTCGGCGACGCTCTGCGCGCTCGGCTCACCGGTGGACCCGCCCAGCGAGATGCCGTGTGTGCCGTTCTCCAACTGGAAGCGGATCAGCCCGGCCAGGCTGTCGTGGTCGACCGCGCCCTCGGCGGTGAAGGGCGTCACGACCGGGGCGATCGAACCCCGGATCGAGGACGGGTCGCTGCGGAACTTCACTGTGTTTCTCCCTTGCACCAGTTCTCGTATACGTCCCGCCAGGCAGCGCCCAGCGGATAGAGGCCGTCGATGCTCTCGCCCGCGGCGACCTGCTCGGCGATGAAGCGCTCCTGCCGCTCCTGCTCCCGGCAGTCCGCGACCAACTCGGCGGCCAGGTCCGGGGGGACGACGACCACGCCGTCCGCGTCGCCGACGATCAGGTCGCCGGGCTGGACGAGGGCGCCGCCGCAGGCGATCGGCACGCCGGTGTCCCAGGGAACGTGCCGACGGCCCAGGACGGACGGATGGTTGCCGGCCGCGAAGACCGGCAGGTCCAGGTCGGCGACGGTGGCGCTGTCGCGGACGGCCCCGTCGGTGACGACTCCGGCAGCGCCCCGCTTGGCCGCTCGCAGGGCGAGGATGTCGCCGATGGTCCCGGCGCTCGGGTCTCGCCGGGCGTCCATGACGAGGACGTGTCCCGGGCGCAGCTCCTCGATCGCCCGCTTCTGGGCGTTCATGCCGGTGCCGTACCGCTTGAACAGGTCCTCGCGCAGGGGCAGATACCGCAGGGTGTGCGCGACGCCGACCATGTTCGCGGCGCCCGGCCGCAGCGGCTGTACGCCGTCGATGGACATGTGGGGCAGGCCGCGGCCGCGCATCTGCGAACTCAGGGTCGCGACCGCCACCGACTTCAGGCCCGCTTCGAGCTCGGGGTCCAGCAGCGGTCCGACGGTGCCGTAGGCGGCGTCCCGTTCGGCCGGGTCGGTCTTGGGCATCGCCCCGTACGGCTCAAGGGAAGGCCCTGCGGCGATCGTGTTGCGCAGCCGTCCGGTCGACAGTCCGCCGCCCTTGACCTCGACCTCGACCACGTCGCCGGGTGAGACCACCGAGGCGCCCGCCGGGGTGCCAGTCAGGATCACGTCCCCCGGTTCCAGGGTCACGAGGCGGGACAGGTCGGCGATCAGCCGGCCGAAGGGGAACAGCAGCGTGTCGGTTGTGTCGTTCTGGACCAGTTCGCCGTTGACCCAGGTCCGCAGCCGCAGGGCGGCGGGGTTGAGCAGGCGGGTGTCCAGCAGCCGCGGGCCGATCGGTGTGAAGCCGTCGGCGCCTTTGGAGCGGACGTTGGAGCCGCGGTCGGCGTAACGCAGGTCGTACACGCCGGCGTCGTTGGCGGCCGTCACCCAGCGCACGTGGGACCAGCCGTCCTCCGGCGCCACATGCCGTGCGCGGGCGCCGATGACGAGCGCGATCTCGCCCTCGAAGCCGAGCAGTTCACAGCCGTCGGGCCGGACGATCGGCTCGTCGGTGCCGGACAGCGACGACGGCGGCTTGAGGAAGTAGGAGGGGTGGGCCGGAGCCCGTCCGCGCTCCCTGGCCCGGCTGGGGTAGTTCAGATGGACAGCGATGATCTTCGATGGGGAGATCCCCAAGGGGTGTGTCACGGGGCTCCTTCAGGTGCCGGGCGTCTGGGCGTGGCCGCGGACGCGGACGCGCTCGCGCAGGGCGAGCAGTCCGTGCACCGCGTCGAGAGAGGGGGAGGGGACGCCGGTGCGGCGCGCGAGTTCGCGTACGGCACCGACGAGGGCGTCGAGTTCGAGGGGTCGGCCGCGGTCGGCGTCCTGCAGCATGGAGGTGCGGAAAGCCCCGAGCCTGCGGGCGAAGTCGAGACGTTCGTCGGCCGTCATGGCGCTCTTGATGCCCAGGGCGGCGCCGACGGCGGCGGTCTCCTCGAACATGGCGGCGCAGACCTGCCGTACGTCCGGGGTGTCGAGGATGTCCAGGACGGTGGCGCCGGTGAGCGCGCTGACCGGGTTGAGGTTGACGTTGCCCAGCAGCTTCTCCCAGATGTCGCGACGGATGTCCGTACTGGGCTCCGGGCGGATCGGGCCCGCGGCGAGAGCCGTGGCGCACCTCGTGACACGCTCGGAGATCCCGCCCGCCGGGTCACCGATGATCAGCCGGTCACCGCTGACGTGTGTCACCTCGCCCGGGCCGTCCACGCTGCTGCTGAAGTGGGCGACGCCGGTCATCACGCGCTCGGCGGGCAGCAGGTCCAGCAGCTCTCCGTCGGGGTCGACCGAGTGCAGGACGGGGTCCTCCCCGGTGACCTCTGCCGTGGACGGCAGCCACCAGGGGACGCCGTTGGCCACGACGAGGACGTCTGTGCCGCGCTCAATCCACGGACGGATGGAACGGGCCGCCGACAGCAGATGCTGGCTCTTGACGCAGAGGACGGCCAGATCCGGGACGGGAAGCCGTCCGGCGTCGTTCGCCGTGGAGAACCAGTACCGTTGCGCGGTTCCCTCCCGCTGCCCGCGCAGTGCGAGCCCCTGCGCGGCGATGGCGTCCAGGTGCGGGCCCGGCCTGCCGAGGAGGGAGACCGCGGCGTCCGACGCGGCGAACGCCGTGGCAAGGGTGGCGCCGACGGCGCCCGGCCCGACGATGGTGATCCGATGTCCCATGGCAGTGAGCATGCGCTGCGGCGCAGATCACGGCAATGTCGGCACCTACACGCGTGGGTACCTCCTGATGTAGATTCCGACATCCGTGTTTATTTCCCGGACGGGAGGACAACGCATGACCGCCATGCTCCTCGGGCAACTGGTCGAGGCTCTGCAGGACGACGTCGTCAGCGTGCTGTCGCAGGGCGCCGAGCCCGAAGCACGGGTCGCCGGCGTCGAGTTGCTGGACTCGCACGAGGTGGTGCGGGCGACCGCGTCCGGACACCTGCTGCTCGGGGTCGGCGTGGATGTCGCGGACCTCGACGCGCTGGACGCCGCCCTCCGCACCGCGGCGGACACCTCGTGCGCGCTCGCCGTCAAGTGTGACGTTCCCGTCGACGAGGAGCTGCTGGCCCGGATCCGCCCCACTGGCGTGCCCGTGCTGGCCATCAATCCGCAAATGCCGTGGACGCGGGTCCAGCGCCTGGTCACCACCGTCCTGGCCGCGCGCGAGGCGGACTCCGACCGCAGCGGCTCGCCGACGGGAGGCGATCTGTTCTCCCTGGCCAACGCGGTCGCCGGGATCGTCGGCGGAGCCGTGGCGATCATGGACACCCAGCAGGTCATCGTGGCCTACTCGAACCTCCCCGACCAGCCCATCGACGAGACGCGGCGGCGCGGCATCCTGGGCAGGCGGGTGCCCGAGGACGCGATCCCCGACCACCTGGACCGGAAGGTGTGGACGAGCGACTCGGTCGCACGTCACCAGCGGCCCGGAAACCTGCCGCGCATGGCCGTGGTCATCCGGGCGGGCGAGGACGTGCTGGGGTCCTTGTGGGTCGCCTTCCCCGACGACGTTCCGGTCCCCGAGTGCGGGCCCACCCTCCAGGAGGCGGCCCGGGTCGCGGCGCTTCACATGCTGGCGCTGCGCCGCCAGGTGGACGCCGAGCAGGAGAGCCGTGACCGCGCCCTGCGTTCTGCGCTGGAGGGCCGGTCCGCCCAGACCGACCTGCCCGACGGCGTCTGTCTCCCCGGTGTACTGGTCGGGATGAGCGAGGCCGTACGGGAGGAAGGCGCCGAGGCGTCCGACGCCGGGGCCGCCGCCCGGCGCCGCGCCGCTCTGCTGCGGCTGGTGGACCTCGCCGTCCTCGACAGCCGCTCCCTCGGCTACGAACCGGCGGCCGCGCTGCTCGGTGACCGTGTCTACGTCCTGCTGCCCACCGCCGGTTCCGGGCCCGTGTCCACCGGCGTCCTCCTCGACCACCTCCTCGACCGGGCCCGGCACAGCCTGCACCGCCCTTTCGTCGCGGTCAGCTCGCCGACCGTGGGGGCACTCTCGTCCTTGCTCAGAGCCCGCCGTGACATCGACGCCGCACTCGACCACCTGCGGGAACAGCGGGCGGACCCGGGCGGGTACCGCACCGAGGACCTGCGGCCGGAGCTGGTGCTGCGGCGGCTCGTCGGCGCTGTACGCGGCGACGCCGAGCTGCGCACCGGCATCGTGGAACGGCTGCGGGCGCACGACGCCGAGCACGCCACCGAGTACGCGGCCACCCTGCTCGCGTATCTGCGGTACTTCGGGGACGTCGTCGCGGCCAGCGGCGAGCTGCACATCCACCAGAACACGCTGCGGTTGCGGCTCCGACGAGCCGAGCAGTTGTTCGGAGTTTCCCTCGCAGACCCCACGCGGCGCCTCCTGCTGACCCTGGAGCTGGCCGCCCTGGCGCAACCCTGATGTCGGATCGAACAGTGCGTGATGATTTTTCATGGCGGTCTCGACATTGGCTGTCGGGTACTCGCACGCCCATGCTCCTGGACACCGAGGCACGCCTCTTCGCAGCGGCGACGCCCGTGATGCAATCAAGGAGCACAGCAGTGACCGTTCTGGATTCCCGGACGCGTACGACGAAGCCCGTGGGCATGAGTGACGCGGAGTGGCAGGCGCGGCTCGAACTGGCCGCGTGCTACCGGATCTTCGACCACCTGGGCTGGGTCGAAATGGTCTTCAACCACATCACCGTGCGGGTGCCCGGCGAGGACGGGCACCTGCTGATCAACCCGTTCGGCCTGATGTACGACGAGGTCACCGCATCGAACCTGGTGAAGATCGACCTCGACGGCAACATCCTGTCCGACTCGGACTGGCCCATCAACGAGGCGGGTCTGCTGATCCACTCGGTGATCCACGCCAATCGGCCCGACGCGCACGCCATCATGCACACCCACACCACCGCCGGCACCGGTGTCGCCTGCCTGCGCAGCGGGCTGGACCCGGACAACTTCTACGCCGCCCAGCTGCACGACATGGTCTCGTACCACGACTTCGAGGGCGTCACCGTCGACCCGGAGGAGAAGCCGCGCCTCGTGGCCAACCTCGGCGAGCGGAACCTGATGATCCTGCGCAACCATGGTCTCCTTGCGCTCGGCCCCGCGCTGCCCGCCGCGTTCTCCGCGCTGTGGACGCTGCAGAGGGCCTGCGAGATCCAACTCGCCGCCCAGTCGTCCGGCCAGCCGCTGATGCCGGTGACGCTGGAGGCGGCCGAGCGCTCGACCAGAGAGTCCTTCCAGATGGGCGACCGTACCCAGGCGGGCCGGACCCTGTTCACCGCGCTGCGCCGTCGCATCGACCGCATCGCCCCCGATTACGCCGTCTGACCCCACGGCCCCGACCCGGGTGCCCGGACGGCCACCCCCACCTTGATTTCCACTCCCCAACCGCTCATCCTTCCGCTCCGGGCCAACGATGACCCGACAACGAATCGGACTTGCCATGTCCCAACACTCAACGGCAACCGGCCGCCAGCACCGCACGGTCGCGCTCGCCGCCATGGCGGGCACCACCATCGAGTGGTACGACTTCTTCATCTACGCCCTGAGCACCGGCCTGGTCTTCAACCAGCTGTTCTTCCAGGGATTCGGCGAAGACTCGATGATCATCTCCTTCGCCACCATCGGCATCAGCTTCTTCTTCCGGCCGGTCGGCGCGGCTCTCGCCGGCCACCTCGGTGACCGGCTCGGCCGCCGCGCCATGCTGATCGCCACCCTGGTGCTGATGGGCGCCGCCACCACCCTCATCGGCCTGGTGCCCACCCGGGACTCCATCGGCATGGCCGCGCCGATCATCCTCGTCTTCCTGCGCATCCTGCAGGGCCTGTCCGCCGGCGGCGAGTGGGGCGGCGCAGCCCTCATCGCGGTGGAGCACGCCCCCACCGGCAAGCGCGGCCGGTTCGGCGCCTTCCCCCAGCTCGGCGCCCCCCTGGGCCTGCTCCTGGCCAATGGCGTCCTCGCCCTGATCACCGCCCTCACCACGGACGAGCAGTTCCTGGCCTGGGGCTGGCGCATCCCCTTCCTGCTCAGCGTCGGCCTCGTCGCCGCGGGTTTCATCATCCGTCGCAAGGTCGAGGAGAGCCCGGTCTACGCCGAGCTGAAGAAGACCGGCAACGACGCGAAGACCCCGCTCGCCGCCCTGTTCAAGAGCCACTGGCCGCTCGTCATCGGCGGTGCGCTGCTCTTCGCCGCCAACAACGCGGTCGGCTACATGACCACCGGCGGCTACGTCCAGGCCTACTCCGTCAACCACCTCAAGATCGACAAGACGACCATCCTGATCTGTGTCATGGTCGGCGCCGTGGTCTGGCTGGCCAGCACCATGCTGGGCGGCATCCTGTCCGACAAGATCGGCCGCATCCGGGTCTACCAGATCGGCTTCGTCATCCAGCTGGCCTGGATGTTCCCCTTCTTCGCGCTGCTCAACACGGCCAACACCGGCCTGATCGTGCTCGCGCTGATGCTGTATTGCGTGGGTCTGGGACTGACCTACGGTCCGCAGGCCGCCCTGTTCTCGGAGATGTACCCCACCGCCGTCCGCTACAGCGGCGCCGCGGTGTCGTACGCCATCGGAGCCGTCCTCGGCGGCGCCTTCGCCCCCATGATCGCCGAAGCCCTCGAGACCAGCACCGGCACCGTCTACTCCGTCGCCGTCTACCTCACGGCAGTCACCGTCGTGGGCCTCGCCACCTCCTTCTTCGTGAAGGACCGCAAGGACACCCCGCTCGGCGACACCGAGACAGACCGGCAGGACCAGCAGGCCACCGTCAACGCCTGAGGCACGCTGACTCACCGGCTCCTCACAGCTAGTTGACCTATCATCCGTCCCTCCGGCCGACAGGCCGGGGGGACGGTTTTCGGCAACCGAAAACACTTGCCCGTCCCCTGTCCCCGATTGCAAGGAGCCTCCATGAACGACCTGCCGACCGGCACTGACCAGGGCCCCCGCCACAGGTCCCTCACGCGCCGCCGCTTCTGGCAGTTCGGCACCGCCGCGGCGGTCACCGTCGGCGCGGCGTCGCTGATGCGCGGGCAGTTCGCCGGTGCCGCGGACACTGCGGCCGCCTCCACCGCACAGGACTACTTCGACCGGGCTGCCGAACGGAGCGGTGACAACCCGATCCTCACGGACCTCGTCGCCGCGCTCAGCTCCGGCTTCACCGTTCCGCACCCCACCGCGCCCGAGCCGCTGAAGATATTCGACGATGTCGCGGTGGTGAGCATCGGCTGGGTCTCCGCCACGGCGATCCTCACCTCGGACGGCATCATCCTCATCGACGCCCTGACGTCGCCCACCGACGCCCAGCGGACCCTCGTCCCTGGGCTGCAGGCCCTCGGCCTGGACCCGGCGACGATCAAGTACGTCGTCGTCACCCACGGCCACGGCGACCACTTCGGCGGCGCCCAGTACCTCGCCGACACCTACGGCGCCCGCGTCATGATGGCCCCGGCCGACTGGGACGCCCTCGCCGCCGGCAAGCAGGCCAACGCGCCCACCCGCGACCTGGACATCACCGACGGCCAGGAACTGACCCTCGGCGACACCACGGTGACGCTCCACCACACACCGGGCCACACGCCCGGCAGCGTCTCCCCGATCTTCCCCGTCCACTGGCAGGGCGCCGCCCACACCGCCATGCTGTGGGGCGGGACCGGACTGCCCACCGCCACCGAGGACAAGCGGACCTACCTGGCCTCCGCCCAGAACTTCAGCTCCCGGATGAAGCGCACCGCGGTGGACGTCGAGCTGAGCAACCACCCGTTCTGCGACCACGGTCTGGAGCGCATGGAGGAACTGCGCGGCGCGCCGGACAGCGCCGACAACCCGTTCGTCGTCGGCACCTCCGACACCCAGCTCTTCATGAAGGTCATGAAGGACATGGTCAACGGCCGCATCCTGCTGGACCAGGAGTCCGCCGGCTCCGCCACCACGGCGACGGCGATGGCCGCCACCGCCCCGCACACGGCGCGCTGCGACTGCTGACGGGCACTCAACACACAGGCGTGGGGGGGGGGGGGGGGGGGGGGCC
>NZ_JBIDDQ010000045.1:0-44895 GCF_043195415.1 Streptomyces sp. Y7 | reverse complement strand
GCCGCCGGGGGGGGGGGGGGGCCCGGCCCCGGGACCCGCGCGCGCACGAAAGGCATTGGACAGGGGGCGCTGGCCAGAACTTTCGACGCAAGGGGTGCAATTAACGTGACTACTACTGACGTTACGCGAGTCGCCGCCTACCGGGAGGTGACCGACAGGAACGGACGCGTCTACCGCGTCGGCGAGACCGACGTCGACATCATGGGGCGCAAGCGCAAGTGGATGGTGATCCTGCCCTGGGTCGGCATGATGGGCATCTCCTCCGCCGAGTACGCGTTCGCGTCCGCCGAGGACACGCTCCACACCGCGCACCACTGGGCCAGTGCGCACATCTTCTGGATGATGACGGTCTGGGTGTTCTTCCAGGCCGCGGTGGCCTTCCCCGCGGGCAAGCTGCGCGAGTCCGGCAAGCTGCCGGCCCGTTTCGCAATGATGCTGGGTGCGGCCGGCACCCTGCTCGGCTACCTCTCACTGGCCTACGCGCCACATGTCGTCGTCGCCTACATCGGCTTCAGCATGTTCAGCGGCATGGGCGCGGGCATGGTGTACGCGACCTGCGTCAACATGGTCGGCAAGTGGTATCCGGAGCGCAAGGGCGGCAAGACCGGCTTCGTCAACGGCGGTTTCGCCTACGGTTCGGTGCCCTTCGTCTTCCTCTTCACCGGCTACATGGACCTGACCAACTTCCGCTGGGTGCTGGTCTCGGTCGGCGTCTTCCTCGCCCTGATGGTGGGGACGGCCGGCTTCTTCTTCAAGGACCCGCCGAAGAACTGGTGGCCCGCGGAGATCGACCCGCTCAACCCGCCGAAGGACCCGCGCGCGGCCCGCTCGATGCGGATGAACCCGCCCGCGGTGCGCCAGTACACCCCGATGGAGGCCTGGAAGACCGGCCGGGTCGCGCTGATGTGGTTCTGCCTGGCGTGCACGTCCGGCGTGAACATCTTCGGTATCGCCTTCCAGGTGGACATCGGTGAGGAGGCCGGCTTCGCGGGCGGCATCGTCGCCACGGCCATGTCACTGAAGGCCGTCGTCAACGGCACCGGCCGCGGCGTGATCGGCTGGCTGTCCGACCTGTACGGCCGCAAGCGGTGCCTGCTCGCCGTCTGCGTCATCCTGGGCCTCGCCCAGTACGGCATCCTCTGGGCGGCCGAGAGCAAGCACCTGGCGTTCTTCCTGATCTTCTCGGCGATCTCCGGCTTCGGCGGCGGCGCCATCTTCCCGATGTTCGCGGCACTCACCGCGGACTACTTCGGCGAGAACAACAACGCGTCCAACTACGGCATGGTTTACAGCGCCAAGCTGGTCTCCGGTCTCGGCGCGGGCATGGGCGCCGTGGTCGTGAGCGCCTGGGGGCACTCCGGTGCCTTCATCCTGGCCGGCTCCATCTCCCTGTTCGCCGGCTGCGTGGCCCTGTTCCTGAGCCCGCCGGGACGCGACAAGAACACGCGCGGTATCGCACCCAACCCCCAACCTCTCGGCGAGGACATGGCCTGACATGACGGCAGATCCGTACGCAGCAAACAGCTCGTCCGCACCATCCGACGCCGCACACCGTCCCTACCGCGAGGTGACCGACTCCCGGGGTCGCGTCTACCGCGTCGGCGAGTCCGACCGCGACATCCTCGGCCACTCCCGCAAGATCATGGTGTATCTCCCGTGGATCGCCATGATGGCCATCAGCGTCTTCGAATACGCGTACGGCTCCGCGGAGGACACGCTGTCCCACGCGCACGGCTGGACGCAGAGCAACACCTTCTGGATCCTCAGCGTCTGGGTGTTCTTCCAGGCCGGCATCGCCTTCCCGGCGGGCTGGCTGCGCGAGAAGGGCATCCTGACGGCCCGCTCCGCCATGTACATCGGCTCCGGCATGTGTCTGCTGGGGTTCCTCGCCCTGTCGCACATGGACAACGTCTGGCTGGCGATCCTCGGCTTCGGCGTCATCGGCGGCATCGGCGCCGGCCTGGTCTACGCGACCTGCATCAACATGGTCGGCAAATGGTTCCCCGAGCGGCGCGGCGCCCGGACCGGGTTCGTCAATGGCGGGTTCGCGTACGGATCACTGCCGTTCATCTTCATCTTCAACTACGGGTTCGACACCGCGAACTACCACCGGGTGCTGGACCTGATCGGCTGCTACATCATGATCGTCGTCCTCGGATCCGCGTTCTTCTTCAAGGACCCGCCGAAGAACTGGTGGCCCGCGGACATCGATCCCCTGTCGTACGCGGGCAGCGACAAGAGCGCGGCGAGCCTGGCCAAGAACCCGCCGGCGGTGAAGCAGTACACGCCGCGGGAGGCCGTCAGGACGGGCATGCTCCCGCTGATGTGGCTGTCCGTGGTGCTGACCGCCGGCGTGTCGATCTTCGGTATCTCCTTCCAGGTCGACTACGCCAAGGAGGTGGGTTTCGGCCCGCTGGTCGCGGCGTCGTCGATGGGTGTGATGGCGGTGATCAACGGCGTCGGGCGCGGTGTCGTGGGCTGGCTGTCGGACCGGTGGGGGCGTAAGCCGACCCTGGTGTTCGTGATCGTCGTGCTGGGTCTCGCCCAGTTCGGTGTGATCTGGGCCGGGGACCTCAGGAGCGAGTGGCTGTTCCTGTTCTTCGCGTTCCTCTCCGGATTCGGCGGAGGCGCCTTCTACCCGTTGTTCGCGGCACTCACGCCGGACTACTTCGGGGAGAACTTCAACGCGACCAACTACGGCCTCGTCTACAGCGGCAAACTGATCAGCGGCCTGTTCGGCGGCGGTCTCGGCTCCATGGTCGTCGCGGCCTGGGGCTACGACGGTGCCTACGCACTGGCCGGCGGGGTGTCGATCGTGGCGGCGGCGATCGCGCTGCTGCTGCGCCAGCCGGGGCGCACGGCGGTGCCGAGTCCGGCGCGCTGACGAGTCGTTCCCATGAGGAGGCCCTCCCCGTTTCCGGGGAGGGCCTCCTCATCGTGGTACGGCCGTCAGCACTTCTCGCGCAGCGAGTGCAGGTGCGCGCTGGAGCGGCGGGCGAAGGTGAAGGACTCGGTCGGGTTGTCGTGCTCCGCCTGCCAGTGGTGGTCGGAGCGGTGACCGCGCAGTCGTGTCACGGCGGAGATGAACTTCTTGTAGTCGATGTCGCCGTCGCCGACGTCGACCATGCGGTAGCCGTACGTGTCGGACGGGTCGCTCACGCCGTCCTTCACGTGGAAGAGCGGGTAGCGGTGCGGCTGCTTCAGGACGTAGTTCAGCGGCTCGAAGGGGGCCGGTGAGCCGTCGGGGCGCTTGGAGAAGCGGAACTGCCCCGAGTAGGCCCAGTAGATGTCCATCTCCAGGAAGACGAGGTCGGGGTCGGTCTCGGCGAGCAGCACGTCGTAGAGCCGGACCTTGGGGTTGTCCGTGGCGAAGGAGAACTCCTCGGAGTGGTTGTGCTGGTAGAACTTCATGCCGCGCGCCCTGGCCGCCGCGCCGTAGGTGTTGAACTCCTCGGCGGCGCGCTTCCAGGCGTCGACGGTGGAGCCGTAGCGGAACGGCCCGGACGCGGTGCCTATGTGCTTCAGGCCGAGGGCCTGGGCGTCGTCCAGGACCTTGGTGAGGTTCTGGGCGAAGGTGTAGGCGTTCGGGTCGTCGGAGTAGTAGCCGACGTGGCTGCCGATCGGGTTCAGACCGTGGTTCCTGGCCAGCCGCTTGAGCTGGGCGAGGGTGATCGGGCCGGCCGAGCCCTGGGTGTATCCGGCGAACTCCACCTCGTCGTAGCCGTACTTCTCCAGTTCGGCGAAGACGGGCGCGAATCCGAGGGTGGAGACCTTGTCGCGCAGGCTGTAGAGCTGGATGCCGAGGCGCCCGGGCGGCAGGACGGGACGGCCGCGGCCGTGGGAGGCCGGGGCGGGAGCGGACGCGGCGGTCGCGGGGGGGGTGGCCGCGCCGACCAGAGCGGCGGCGGTGGCGCCCGCCGCCACGCCGAGCATGCCTCGTCTGCTGAGGCGGTGGGTGAGTTCGGGGTCCGTCTGGGAAAAGCGGCTCATGCCTGGAACTCCTTGTGATCGAAGGCCGTTGTCAGTGGTGAGTGCTTCACTGGGGACCAGTCGGAAGTGACGGGCCGGTGGGACCGGCGAGCTGGTGCGCGCCGGTCGTGACCCGTCAGCCGAGACCGGCGAGTTGGAGCAGGAGTGACTTCACGTCGGTGGCCGCGACACGGTCGCCGACAGCGCGGGGGGTGGAGCAGATGAGGAGCGGACCGTCGTCGTCGCTCGCTGGAAGGCGGCCGTGGCTGCCGCGAATAGGTGACGGATCCAGGGGCACGACCGCCATGCGGTAGCGCATGCCGAGTTTCTTGCGCGCGAGCGCGGTCGCGGCCTTGACCTTGACATAGGGGTCGAGGGGATCCATGAAGAGTTCGACCGGGTCGTAGCCGGGTTTGCGGTGGATCTCGACCAGTCGCGCGAAGTCGGGCGCGCGGGCGTCGTCGAGCCAGTAGTAGTACGTGAACCAGGCGTCCGGCTCCGCCACGGCGACGAGTTCGCCGGCGCGCGGATGGTCGAGATGGTGGGCCTTCTTTCCCTCGTCGTCGAGGAGTTGCTCGATGCCGGGCAGTCCGGCGAGCGCTTCCCGCGTCGCGTCGAGGTCTTCCGGCCGGCGCACATAGACATGGGCGATCTGGTGGTCGGCGACCGCGAAGGCCCGTGACGCCATGGGGTCGAGGTACTCCATGCCGTCCTGGGTGTGCACTTCCAGCAGTCCCGCGCGCCGCAGGGCGCGGTTGATGTCGACGGGCCGGTCCGCTCGGGTGATGCCGTACTCGGAGAGCGCCACGACCGTACGGCCCTCCGCACGGGCGTCGTCCAGGAGCGGCGCCATGGCCGCGTCCAGGTCGGCGGCCGCCTTCAGCGAACGCGGGTCGTCGGGACCGAAGCGCTGCAAGTCGTAGTCGAGATGAGGGAGATAACAGAGCGTCAGGTCCGGGCGCCGGGTGCGGTTGATGTGACGGGTGGCGTCGATGATCCAGCGGCTGGAGACGAGGTCCGCGCCGGGGCCCCAGAAGTGGAAGAGAGGGAAGGTGCCGAGTTTCTCGGTGAGTTCGTCGTGCAGGGCGGGCGGCCGGGTGTAGCAGTCGGGTTCCTTGCGGCCGTCGGAGTAGTAGATCGGACGGGGGGTGACGGTGATGTCGGTGTCGGCGCCCATGGCGTACCACCAGCAGATGTTGGCGACGGTGTAGCCGGGGTGGGCGCGTCGGGCGGCGTCCCAGAGTTTGTCGCCGGCGACCAGGCCGTTGTGCTGGCGCCACAGGAGTACGTCACCGAGGTCGCGGAAGTACCAGCCGTTGCCGACGATGCCGTGTTCCGACGGGTGGGTGCCGGTGAGGAAGGTGGACTGGGCGGCGCAGGTGACGGCGGGCAGGACGGTGCCGAGCGGCGCCAGCGACCCGGACTGGGCGAGTGTCTTGAGGTGCGGCATGTGGTCGAGGAGACGGGGGGTGAGGCCGACGACGTCGAGGACCAGGAGCGGGTTGGGCCGGCCGGCGGCGGTGGTGTCCGTCGCGGGGTCGGTGGCCGGGGCTGCCGGTCCTGAGGCTTCGGTCATGGCAGCTCCTTGAGGCCGAGGTCGGTCAACAGATCGCGGGCGAGAGTGAGTTCGGCGGCGATGCCTTCGGCGAGCTGGCTGCGGGCGCGGGGCCGCAGTTCGGCCGGGAGGGCCTGCCAGGTGTAGGTCTCGACCTCCAGGTGCCGGGTGAGCGGGTGCGGGCCGCCGACGAGACGGGCGAGCGCGTCCTTGAGGACGTCGAGTGTGGAGGTGAGAGGTGCGGCGGGGGCCGCGTGGAGCGGGACGTGGAAGTGGGCGCGCCACGGGGAGGCGTCGGGGAGCGCCTCACCGTTGAGGGCCTGGCCGAGGTCGTCGGTGCCGCGCAGAGCGGCGGCGATGGGGGTCCCTCCCGCTCGATCGGAGTTGAGAGCGGGGGAGGTGCGGGTCTGGTGCAGGAAGCGGGGTTCGTCGAAGGCGGCGAGTGCCTCGCGGACATCGGGGAGGTGCGGCTGCTCGGCGTGCAGTGCGGCCGACAGCTGGGATTTGACGACGGGGACGCGGGCTTCGCTGAGGGCGTCCAGGGCGGACAGGGGATCCTCGAAGGAGGTGGCGAGGTGACAGGTGTCGACACAGATACCGATGCGGTCGTGTCCGATCGCGGCGAGCGGGGCGAGGGCGTCGGCGGTGGTCTCGACGATGCAGCCGGGCTCGGGTTCGAGGCCGACGCGGATGTCGCGTCCGGTCAACTCCGCGAGTGCGTCGAGGCGTTCGGCGAGCGTGCGCAGGGCGAGGTGGGCCGTGTCGGCGCGGCGATCGTCGTAGTCGGTGCGCCAGGCAAGCGGCAGGGTGGAAATGCTGCCCTCGGTGACGTCGTCGGGGAGGAGACCGGCGAGGACCCGGGCCAGGGCGGTGGTGTGGTCAAGGCGTTCGGGGTCGGCCCAGTCCGGCTTGTACACGCGGTACTTGACCTCCTCGGCGCCGAACCCTTCGTACGGGAAGCCGTTGAGGGTGACGACCTCGAGGCCGCGCCGGTCGAGTTCGGTGCGCAGGCCGCGCAGGGCGGACGGGTCGGTGACGAGGGCGTGGGCGGCGTCCTTGGCGAGCCACAGGCCGATCCCGAGGCGGTCGCGGCCGAGCCGTCGGCGGACGGGCTCGCAGTGGTCCCGGAGCTGGGCGAGGACGCCGTCGAGGGTCTCGGCGGGGTGGACGTTGGTGCAGTAGGCGAGGTGGACGGTGGAGCCGTCGGGGTGGCGGAAGCGCATGGCTCACGCTCCCGGGGCCGGAGCGGTGGCGGGGTCGCCCCCCTGTCCCGGTGCTCCGCCCGGCTCTTCGTCGGGGTCCTTCGGGGCGCCGCGGAGGATGGAGTTGCCCTCGTGGGTCGCGTCGGGGGCGGCGACGTCGAGATTGAGGCGGCCGCTCAGTCCGTAGAAGGCGACGGGGTTGCGCCACAGCACCAGGTCGACGTCGTCCTCGCCGAAGCCTTCCGCGAGCATCAGGTCGGCGACCTTGCGGGTCTTGAGGGGATCGCTCCTGCCCCAGTCGGCGGCGGAGTTCACCAGCACCTGCTCGGGCCCGTACTCGCGCAGGATCGCGACCATCCGCTCCTCGTCCATCTTGGTGTCGGGATAGACGGAGAAGCCGAGCCAGCAGCCGCTGTCCTTGGCCTCCTTGACGGTGGTCTCGTTGAGATGGTCGACCAGGACGCGGTCCGCGGGCAGCGCGGACTCGCGGACGACGTCGAGGGTGCGGCGCAGGCCCACCAGCTTGTCGCGGTGCGGGGTGTGGACCAGGGCCGGCAGTTCGTGGGCGGCGGCGAGCTGGAGCTGGGCGGCGAGGGCGGTGTCCTCGGCGGGGGTCATCGAGTCGTAGCCGATCTCGCCGACGGCGACGACCTGGTCCTTGAGGAGATAGCGGGGCAGTTCGTCGAGGACGGGGACACAGCGCGGGTCGTTCGCCTCCTTGGGGTTGAGGGCGAGCGTGCAGTGGTGGGCGATGCCGTGCTGCGCGGCACGGAACGGCTCCCAGCCGAGGAGGGAGTCGAAGTAGTCGAGGAAGGAGGCGGGCGAGGTGCGGGGCTGGCCGAGCCAGAAGGAGGGCTCGACGACGGCACGGACGCCGGCGGCGTACATGGCCTCGTAGTCGTCGGTGGTGCGCGAGGTCATGTGGATGTGGGGGTCGAAGAGGCGCATCAGGACTCCTTGCCGTCGGTGCCGCGGCTGCCGCGCTCGGCGGCAGGCGCGGGTGGGGTGGCCGTGGGGTCGGTCAAGGTCAGGACGCGGTACAGGTCTTCGGGCACGGAACGGCCCGCGGCGGTGCGTTCGGCGGCGTAGTCGCCGAGCATGCGGGCGAGTTCGGCGTCGTGGTGGGCGCGGCGGTCCAGGTCGGCCACCGTGTCGACGTGAACACCGGTGAACAGGCACTTCAGGACGGCGTGCCGCCATTGGTGGGAGTCGAGGTGCCGGGCGGCGTAGGGGCCGACGGCGGCGGCGAGGAGCCGGGTGTCGTTGGTGCGCAGGGCGTCCTCGACCAGCGGGAGGCCCTGCGGGCCGGACACGAGGTGGGGCAGTGCGTGCAGGACGGCGCGGCGTTCGGCTCCGGTGCCCTGGAAGTAGACCCGGCTGAGGGCGTCCGCGTCGGCCCGGGCCGCGTGCAGGATGAGGACGCGAGCGGCGTCCGCGTGGTCCGGGCCGCAGCGCCGGCCGGCCTCGGCGATGCGCAGCTCCCAGACGGATATGGGGCCGTGGGTGCCTGGGTGGGCTGCGGCCTCGTCGAGGGCTCGGTGGAGCCAGGTGCGGGCGGCCGAGCCGAGACGGGCGGCGAGCTGGGCACGCAGCTCGGGAGGTGGGGTGAGGGCGAGGTCTGTATCGGCCTCGGGGTCTGTCCGGGCTTCGGCGTCTTTCTGCGCCCCGGCTTCTGTCCGGGCTCCGGCGTCTCTCTGCGCCCCGGCATCTGTCCGGGCTTGGGCGTCTCTCTGCGCCCCGGCGTCTGTCCGGGCTCCGGCGTCTCTCTGCGCCCCGGCGTCTGTCCGGGCTCCGGCGTCTCTCTGCACCTCGGCTTCCGTCCGGGCTCCGGCGTCTCTCTGCACCTCGGCTTCGGCGCGGGGCCTGCCTTCGGCGCGGGACCCGGCCTCGGTACGGGGCCCGCCGTCGGTGCCGGACCTCGCCTCGCTGAGGGACCGTGCCTCGGTGCGGGGCCCGCCTTCTGTGAGGGGCCCGGCCTCGGCGCGAGACCCGGCCTCGGTGCGAGACCCGGCTTCCGCGCGGGACCCTGCCTCCGCGTGAGACCCGGTGTCCGGGGCGCCCGGTTCTCGGTCCGTCTGTCTCTCGTTGGGCGGGCGGCTTTCGGGGCCCGCGCCCGGGGTTGCCGGGCTGGTGCGGGGGTGGGTCATGAGGTGCTCCCTTCGGGGGTGGCGGAGGGATCGCCGAGGGGTGGGACGGGAAGGGGGGCTGCGGTGGCCGCGGCCTCGGCGCTCCGAAGGAACGGGAGGGAGCGTTCGGCGAAGTGGGGGCCCGCGTGGGAGTGGCGGGGCAGTTCGACGACGGTCAGGCCCTGGTAGCCGGCTGCGGAGAGGGCGGCGAGGACGGGCGGGAAGTCGATCTCGCCGTCTCCGAAGGGGAGGTGTTCATGGATGCCACGGCGCATGTCCTCGATCTGGACGTGGCGCAGCCAGGGGGCGGCGGCGCGGACGCAGTCGGCGGGAGAGAGGGGTTCGAGGCACTGGCAGTGGCCGATGTCGAGGGTGAGCCCGAGGTGTTCGGGGTCGCCGAGTGCACGGCGGAGGCGGTCGAAGTCGGCGAGGGTGGCGAGGAGATGACCGGGTTCGGGCTCGACGGCGAGGTGGACGCCGGAGGCGGTGGCAGCCTCCAGGACCGGGGTGAGTGCGTCGGTCAGGCGGTGCCAGGCGGTGCTCGGGTCCGTTCCCGGCGGTGTGATGCCGCTGAAGCAGTGGACGGCGTGAGCGTCGAGGTCGGCGGCGACCCGGACGGCGCGGATCAGCAGGTCGACGCGGCGTGCTCGGTCGTCCGGGTCGGGGTCCAGGAGGGAGGGGCCGTGCTTGCGGCGCGGGTCGAGCACATAGCGGGCGCCCGTCTCCACCGTGACGCTCAGGCCGAGCGCGTCCAGCCGCTGCGCGAGGCGTGCGGTGCGGGCCGCCAGGTCGGGGGCGAGCGGGTCGAGGTGCATGTGGTCGAGGGTCAGGCCGACGCCGTCGTATCCGAGGTCGGCGAGCAGGGCGAGGGCGTCGTCGAGACGCAGGTCGGCGAGGCCGTTGGTGCCGTAGCCGAAGCGGAGGGGGATGGTCGGGGCAGGTACGTCGGCGACGGGCGCGGGTTCGGCGCTGGTGCCGTGAACGGCGCCCTCGGCTCGCGGGACCCCGGCGGAGTGGCCCGGGACGGTCGTCGTCCTGCTCATGTGACGCTCACTTTTCTTCCGAACCGTCGGCCGAGTGGGGCGAGTCCCGCGATGACCAGGGCCGTGAGGCTCGCTCCGGATCGGGCGGACAGCGCCGCCTGGAGCGGGATGGTGGCGCGGATGCCGCCGCCGACGGCTCGTTGGGTGAGCTGGGGTGACGGATTGAGGGTGGCGTGGAAGTAGGGGCGGGCGGCGGTCGCGGCGTAGGCGGCGGCGAGGGCCGTCGTCAGCGCGCGGGCGGGCGGCCAGGAGGATTCGGCCGACCATGCCTGCGCAGCACGCGAGGCGGTGCCGGTCGGCCAGGCCAGCGCGGCACGCCAAGCGGCGGCGGTCGGCCAGGCCTGCGCAGCACCCCAGGCGGTGCCGGTCGGCCGGGCCTGCGCAGTTCGCGCGGTGCCGGTCGGCCGGGCCTGCGGAGCACGCGGGGCAGAGTCGGCAGGCCGGGCTCGGGGAGCATGCCAGGCGGTGGAGCCGGACGACCGCGTTCGGGTGGTCCCCGATGTGGCGCCGGGTCCGAGTCGCCGTCGGCGCGTGGCAGCGGCAGGCTCGCGGACAGCCATGCCCGGCCGGCTGGAGGCGGCTGCTCCCGGCGGGACGTCGTCCGAAGCGGTGGCCGTGGTCCCGTGCGGCGGGGTGCCGGTGGGGTGGTGCGTCAGCAGGCGGCTCAGGAGGGCCGTCGCGGTCAGGGCGGCGAGCGGTGCCAGGGGTGAACCGCCCTTCGTCTCCTGGCGGGACACCACGGTGACGGCGAGGGTGTGGGTGCCGAGCAGGGCGGCCGACGGGAGTGCGGCGCGGGTGCGGCCGGTCGTGGCCGCGGCGCCGAGGAGGAGGTCCAGGGCACGGGCCGTGGCCATGGCCGCGGGGCCGCACGGGGTGTGCTTGAGGGAGAGGTCGTAGGCCCAGACGGTGGCCGCGAGGGGCGCGGCGACGGTGAGGGCGGGGCGGCCGGCGCGGGCGGCGAGGGCCAGCCCGGCACCGGTGAGGGCGCAGGCCGCGGTGAGGGCGGCCGCGGGGCGGATCCGGCCGGACGGGAGGGGGCGGTGGGGGCGTTCGGCGGCGTCCTCCGCGCGGTCCGCCCAGTCGTTGAGGGCCATGCCGGCCTCGTAGAGACAGAGGGAGGAGCCGATGGCGAGCAGGGTGCGGGGGCTGGGCCGGGACCCGGCGGCGACGGCACCGCTCAGGGCGTCGCCGGGGACGGTGAACAGGGCGGGGAGCCGGAGCAGTTCGGCCCAGGCACGGCTACGACTCACGGCCACTCCCGGCAGCGGGCTCACGCGGATCGGCGTCCCGGACGGCGGCCTCCGTTCGGGCCCCGTGGTCACCCGTGGCCCCGGCCGTCGGCGGGTCCCCGTCACCCCCCGCCCGCCTGAGCCGCGCCCCCAACCCGAGCAGCCCCGCGTACTGCTCCCCCAGGCTCGACGGCCCCTCCCCCACCGGATCCTTGAAGTAGAAGCCGAGTTCGGAGAGCGGGCCGGTCAGGCCGGCCTCGTGGGCGCGGGCCGTGAGGCGGGCCAGGTCCAGTACGAGGGGGGCCGCGAGGGCGGAGTCGCAGCCCTGCCAGATGGTCTGGAGGATCATGCGGGTGCCGAGGAAGCCGTCGAAGGCGATGTGGTCCCAGGCGGTCTTCCAGTCGCCGAGTGCGGGGACGTCGTCGATGTGCACCTCGCCCTCGGGGACGGAGCCGAGGGTGTCGGCGAGGACGCGTTCCTTGCCGGCGTTCTTCGCGGCCGCGGCGGCCGGGTCGGCGAGGGCGGCACCGTCGCCGCCGCCCAGCAGGTTCGTACCGGACCAGGCCCGCACGTTCAGCGCGCGCTGCGCGAACATCGGGCCCAGTACGGCCCGCAGCAGGGTCTGGCCTGTCTTGCCGTCCCGGCCGGCGTAGGGCAGGCCGCTCCGTTCGGCCTCGCGGGCGGCGACCGGGTGGTGCATGCCCTCGGACGGCGTGAAGTTGACGTACGGGCAGCCCGCTCGCAAGGCCGCCAGTGCGTACAGGGTGCTGGCGGGCAGCGGGGTGCCGGGCCCGGCGGACGCGGGTTCCGTCGAGGCGACGTTGACCACGACCGTCCGCTCCAGCTCATGGCGTTGCGCGAAGTCGCGTATGTCGTCGGCGAAGGCCGTGATCAGTTCGGCCTCGCTCCTGGTGTCTCCCGGGGTGGGGCCGCCGGGCCTGATCTCCTGGTCGGCGGCGCCGAGTTCCGCCGCTACGGCGGTGGCGACGCCCGGCGGGAGGACACCGCCGGCGGTCAGGGTCTCGGCACGTTTGGGCAGGGGGCAGTCGAGGGTGTCGTGGCCGCCGAAGACGAGGTCGGTCAGGGCGGGCAGGCCGCTGTCGGCGAAGGCCGGGGTCTCGGTCACCATGCCGGTGGGCGGATGCAGCCCCGCGGTGACGGCGGCGCACCCCGTGACGACGGTGGTGGCGACGGAACCTCGGGCTCCGATCAGCCACACTCCCACACGCGGTCGGGAGAGGGACGCGGACATGGGCAGCCTCCTGGTCGTACGCGAGCCTCAAGGGGAGGGGTGGAGACGGCGGGCGGGGGTCCGGCGTCCCCCGCCCGCCGCCGTTCAGTCGCCCTGGACGGGCAGTTCCTTCAACTGGATGTTGCGGAAGGAGACCTGGTCGTCGGCGCCGTGGTTCTGCAGGCCGATGTAGCCGTCGGTCAGGCTCCGCTCGGGGTCCTTGTTGGTGAAGTCGTTGATCCTGACTCCGTTGAGGAACACCTGGAGGCGTTCGCCCTGGACCTTGATCTCGTAGGAGTTCCACTGGCCGGGCGGCCGCAGAACCTGGTCACGGGCCTTGATGTTCGCCGACTTGAACGAGTAGACGGAACCCGTGGTGCGGTCGGGCGCGTCGGTCGCGTCGATCTGGATCTCGTAGCCCTTGTTCACCGCGGACCAGGGGTCGTCGGAGGCCGGGAAGCCCACGAAGATCCCGGAGTTGTCGTCGCCCTGCATCTTCCAGTCGAGCTTGAGCGAGTACGACTTCAGCTCCTTGGCCTGGTACCAGAGCAGGCCCATGCCGCCCTCGGTCTCCAGGGCGCCGTCCTTGACGTTGAACTTGCCGGGACCGGCCTGCTTCCAGCCTTCCAGGGTCTGGCCGTTGAAGATCTTCCGGTAGTCCTTGCTCGGCTTGCAGTCCGCCTTGACCTGGCCGGTGGCGTACTGCAGGCCGCCGAGCAGATGGGCCCGGAAGGCCTCGTCGGCGTAGGACTCCTTGGTGTGGCCGCCGCCGGTGTAGAAGGACCGGCCGCCGCCGTAGCTCTGGCACCAGGCGATCGGGTGGTCGCCCTTCATGTTCCCGCCCTGGTAGGTGGTCTCGTCCAGGGTGGCGAGGACCTTGGCCTGCTCACGCGGGTTGGTGCGGTAGTTGTACCACTCGTCGGTGCGCTCCCAGGCGTCGCCGAGGTGCGCGGTGGACGGGTGGTCGTGGTCCTCGACGCGGACCGTGGCCTTCTGGATCGCCGGGTGCGAGTCGAAGTAGGCGCCGACCAGGCCGCCGTAGAACGACCAGTCGTACTCGGTGTCGGCGGCCGCGTGGATGCCCATGTATCCGCCGCCGCCGGCCACGTAGTTCTCGAACGCCTTCTGCTGCTCGGCGTTCAGCACGTCACCGGTGGTGGACAGGAAGGCCACCGCGTCGTACTTGGCGAGGTTGGCGGTGGTGAACTGCTTGGCCTCCTCGGTCGCGTCGACCGTGATGCCGGCCGGGCCGCCGAGCTCCTTCAGGGCCGCGACGCCGGCCGGGATGGAGTCGTGCCGGAAGCCTGCCGTCTTGGAGAAGACCAGGACCTTCTTGCCGCCCTTGAACGGCTCCTTGGAAAACTCGAAGTCGTCCACGTCGTACAGGGCGCCCCCGCCGCCCTTGAAGACCAGGTAGACCTCCGTGGTCTTCTTCGGCAGGGACCGCAGCGGCACGTCGACGTTCTGGAAGGTCTCCCAGCCGCCGGTGGGCGGGATGTACGCCGAGCCGTGCAGCGGTCCCTCGGGCGACCCGGTGCGCACCTCGATGAAGCCGCCCGCGCCGCCGGAGGAGGCCCGCACCGTCATCTTCTTCTGTCCGTCGAACCGGTAGGGGGTGAAGGCGATCCAGTCGCCGTCGTCGATGTTTCCGACGGTCTTGCCCCCGTTGGCGCCGGTCTTGTCGATCACCGACACGCCCGACTGGGTGGTGAAGTGCTCGCCCTGGCGGTGCAGCGGCTGGAGCACGGCGCGTGCGGTGCCGGTCAGGGCCTCCTGGCCGTTCGCCCCGCCGTCGGTGTAGCCGGCGCCGACCACGCCGTAGATGTTGGCGTTGGGGTCGTGGCCGCCGTCACCGGCGGGCGGCGTCAGGGTGCCCTCGCAGCCCATCTCGCTGGTCAGCTCGTGTGCGTGGGAGTCGTGGCCGAGGCTGTAGGCGACCTTGACCTTGGAGCAGTCGATCGTCTCCTCGGGGTCGGTGACGGTCACCTTGAAGGGCACGGGCTTGCCGAACTCGGCGAGAGCGCCGTTGCCCGGGATGTCGATCCTCACCTTGGGCTCGGTGTTGCCGACCACGATCCGGGCACTGGCGTTGCCGGTGTTGCCCTCGGGGTCCTTGGCGGTGAAGGTCGCGGTGTAGGTGCCGACCTTCTTGTACTGGTGGGTGGGGGTGAGCCCCTCGCCCTTCGTGCCGTCGCCGAAGTCCCAGCTGTAGGTGAGGTCCGGGGAGTCGGCGTCCTTGGCGGATGCGGTGAACTTGACCTTCAGGCCGGCCGCTCCGGACGTCTTGTCGGCGCTGACCTCGGCGATCGGGGAGAAGCCGTCCTCGGCGTTCTCGATCCGGTACAGCGCGGAGTGCTCGTCGCCCTGGAACCAGGAGATGCCGTAGTCGAGGACGTAGAGCGCGCCGTCGGGGCCGAACTCCATGTCCATGATCTGGGTGCCGGTCCAGGGGAAGTCGTTGATCTTCGCGACGGAGCCGTCCTCGTTCTGCTCGATCCGCTTGATCCAGCGGCGGCCGAACTCGCCGGCGAAGAAGTCGCCGTCGTAGGCCTCGGGGAACTTCACGCTGGAGTCGAGGTCGGGGTCGTAGCGGTAGACCGGGCCGCCCATCGGGGACTCGGAGCCGCTGCCGAACTCGGGCACGGAGCCGCCGTCGTAGGGGATCCAGGCGGCCTGCGCGGGCGGCAGGTCGGTGAGGCCCGTGTTGTACGGCGAGGTGTTCTTCGGGGCGGCGCAGTCGAACTTCGCGCCGGAGGTGCCCGTGGCGAAGTCGTAGTCGACGTAGGCGTCGTTGTTGCCCGTGCAGAACGGCCAGCCGAAGTTCGCGGCCTTGGTGACCTTGGCGAACTCGACCTGTCCGGCCGGGCCGCGCGTCGGCGAGGCGGCACCCGCGTCGGGGCCGTAGTCACCCACGTACACGATGCCGGTCTTGTCGTCGACGCTCATCCGGAACGGGTTGCGGAAGCCCATCGCGTAGATCTCGGGGCGGGTCTTCTCGGTGCCCGGGGCGAAGAGGTTGCCGTCCGGGACGGTGTACGAGCCGTCCTCGGCGACCTTGATGCGCAGGATCTTGCCGCGCAGGTCGTTGGTGTTGCCGGAGCTGCGGCGGGCGTCGAAGGCGGGGTTGCGGCCCTCGCGGACGTCGATCGGCGTGTAGCCGTCGGAGGCGAAGGGGTTGGTGTCGTCGCCGGTCGACAGGTAGAGGTTGCCGGCCGCGTCGAAGTCGATGTCGCCGCCGACGTGGCAGCAGGTGCCGCGGGACGCCGCGACGTCGATGACCTTCTTCTCGCTGGCCAGGTTCAGCGTTCCGTTGGCGTTGAGGACGAAGCGGGAGAGCCGGTTGACGCCGTCGAACTTCTTGAAGTCGTCGGCGGTGCCGGTCTCCGGGGCGTCACCAGCGGGGGTGTCCAGCGGCGGGGCGTAGTAGAGGTAGATCACCCGGTTGTTCTCGAAGTCCGGGTCGATGCCGACGCCCTGCAGGCCCTCCTCGTCGTGGCTGTAGACGTCGAGCTTGCCGGCGACCTTCGTGACGCCGCCCTGGTCGGTCAGGCGCAGCGTGCCGTCGCGCGAGGTGTGCAGGACGCTGCGGTCCGGGAGCACGGCGAGCGACATCGGCTCGCCCATCTCGGGTTCGCCCTTGGCGAGCGGGACCTGCTGGAACTGGCCCTCGGCGGCTGCCGGTTCGTCGTGTTCCGGGTGGCCGGGGTGGGCGCCGGCGACGGTCGCCGGGGTGCCCACCGCGAGGAGCAGGCCGGTGAACAGGGCGACGGCGGTGCGAAGGCTCGGGCGCCTCGGGGTGCGGGTGCTTCGGGATCTGCTTCTGTGCACGAAGTCCCTCCGGGAACGGGTGGGCCGTACGGGGTGGGTCGAAGACGTGCGGTGCGGGCGCCGGGGTGCGCCGTCACCCCGGAGGTGGCTGTGCCGTAAAGCGCTTGCGTGGGTCCTGAACACGTCCGTGTGTCCTGAACACTTCAGGGACGGTAACCGCGTCCGTCCGGGGCGAACACCCCTTGCGTCAGGATCGGTTGAACTTTTTCCCATCGCAGGACAAAGCAGGATTCGGGCAGGTCGGAGGGGGGACCGGCGGTGTGTCCGGTCCCCGTCCCCGACCTGCGCCGGGTGCGTGGTTCAGCTGTTGAACGCGGCGTCGAAGGACGCGCTGGGCGGCTCGAAGTCGAAGGCCTTCAACCGGGTCAGAGCCTCGGGAGCGCCCTGGAGCCGGTCCATGCCGGCGTCCTCCCACTCCACGGAGATCGGCCCCTGGTAGTCGATGGAACGCAGCATCCTGAAGACGTCCTCCCAGGGGACGTCACCGTGCCCGGCCGACACGAAGTCCCAGCCGCGACGCGGGTCGCCCCACGGCAGATGCGAGCCGAGCCGGCCGTTGCGGCCGTCGAGGCGCTTGCGGGCCTCCTTGCAGTCGACGTGGTAGATCCGGTCGCGGAAGTCCCACAGGAACCCGACCGGGTCGAGGTCCTGCCACACGAAGTGCGAGGGGTCGAAGTTGAGGCCGAAGGCGGGCCGGTGGCCGACGGCCTCCAGGGCGCGCTGGGTCGTCCAGTAGTCGTAGGCGATCTCACTGGGGTGGACCTCGTGCGCGAACCGCACGCCCTGCGCGTCGAAGACGTCCAGGATCGGGTTCCAGCGGGCCGCGAAGTCCTCGTAGCCACGCTCGATCATCGACTCCGGCGCGGGCGGGAACATCGCGACCAGATGCCAGATGGCGGAGCCGGTGAAGCCGATCACCGTGTCGACGCCGAAGGCGGCCGCGGCCCGCGCCGTGTCCTGCATACGGGCCGCGGCCCGCCGGCGGACACCCTCCGGGTCGCCGTCGCCCCACACCTCGCCCGGCAGAATGGCCTGGTGGCGTTCGTCGATGATGGCGTCACAGACGGCCTGTCCGACCAGGTGGTTGGAGATCGCCCAGCACTTGAGACCGTACTTGTCGAGGAGCTGATGCCTCGACTCCACATAGGACGGGTCGCTCAGGGCCTTGTCGACCTCGAAGTGGTCGCCCCAGCAGGCGAGTTCGAGCCCGTCGTAGCCGAAGTCGCGGGCGAGCCGGCAGACCTCCTCCAGCGGCAGGTCGGCCCACTGGCCGGTGAACAGCGTGAACGTACGCGGCATTGCGCGTCAGCCTCCTCAGGCCGCTATCGGGGTGGTTCAGACGGCGATCGGGGTGTAGACGGAGTTCTTCTCGGCGCTCTCCTCCACCGCCGCGAGCACGCGCTGCACCTGCAGCCCGTCGGCGAAGGACGGCTGCGGCCGGCGGCCCTCGGCGACGGCGAGCACCAGGTCGCGGGCCTGGTGGACGAAGGTGTGCTCGTAGCCGAGACCGTGGCCCGGCGGCCACCAGGCGTCCAGGTAGGGGTGGTCGGGCTCGGTGACGAGGATCCGGCGGAAGCCGCCGTGCGTGCCCGCTTCCCTGCCGTCGTGATAGGAGAGCTCGTTCAGCCGCTCCAGGTCGAACGCGAGGGAACCGAGCTCGCCGTTGAGCTCGATGCGCAGGGCGTTCTTGCGGCCGGTGGCGTAGCGGGTGGCCTCGAAGGAGGCGAGGGCGCCGGAGGGGAAGCGGCCGGTGAACACGGCGGCGTCGTCGACGGTGACCTGGCCGGTGCCGTGCGCGGAGACGGCGGACAGGCCGCTCGTGGGGCCGCCGGGCAGCGGCCGTTCCTTGACGAAGGTCTCCGTCAGCGCGGACACACCGCCGAGCTGCTCCCCCACCAGGTACTGCGCCAGGTCGATGATGTGCGCGCCCAGGTCGCCGAGCGCTCCCGAACCGGCGAGCTCCTTGCGCAGCCGCCAGGTCAGCGGGAACTCGGGGTCCACGAGCCAGTCCTGGAGGTAGGTCACCCGCACATGGCGCAGGGTGCCCAGGCGGCCCTCGGCGACCATGCTGCGGGCCAGCGCGGTGGCGGGCACGCGCCGGTAGTTGAAGCCGACCATCGCCAACTGGCCGCGCCCGTACGCCTCTTCGGCTGCCGCGGCCATGGCCTCGGCCTCCTCTACGGTGTTCGCGAGGGGCTTCTCGCACAGCACGTGCTTGCCGGCGGCCAGCGCGGCGAGGGCGATCTCGGCGTGGCTGTCGCCCGGTGTGCAGATGTCGACGAGGTCGATGTCGTCCCGCGCGATGAGCGCGCGCCAGTCGGTCTCCACCGACTCCCAGCCGTGCCGCTCCGCGGCCGCCTGCACGGCCGTGGCGTCCCGTCCGCAGATCGCGGTCATGACCGGGGTGCGGGGGAGGTCGAAGACACGGCCCGCGGTGCGCCAGCCCTGCGAGTGGGCGGCGCCCATGAAGGCGTAGCCGACCATGCCGACGCGCAGCGGTGGCCTGTGGGTCCCCGTGACCGGCGCTCCCGCTCCGCCGGTCGTGGCCCGTGCCTCCGCCTCGGCCTCTTCGGGCTGCTGCGGCTGTCCCATGCGATGGTCCTCCTCGTCGTCGTGCCGCGGTGGGGGGTTGCGGGGCGTCCTGCGCGGACGTGCCGGCACCTGGCGGGCTCCCGGCGGAGCCGGGGCAGTGGCCCGTCGCGGTACGGCGGGCGTCTCCCGCGCTCGCCGCCGGACGGTTCGCCGTGCCTGGGCCGTGCCGGCCTCCCGGGCCCGGCGGCCGCCCCCGTGTCCCGGCGCACCAGGGCTCCGGGCACGCGGCCCGAGTCCTGACGCGCGTGGGCTCCGGGCACGCGGCCCGCCTCCCTGCGCACATGGGCTCCGGGCACGCGGCCCGACTCCCGGCGCCGGGACCGGCCCGCTCCGCCGGACGCTCCCGGCCCTGCCCGACGGGCCCCTCAACCGCGTCGGGCAGGGAGCACCTCACTTGAAGCCGGTGGACATGTACTGGTCGACGTTCTCCTTGTCGACGACCGCCGAGTAGAGGGTGATCGAGGCGGGGATCTCGAACTCGGCCATCCCGCCGACGCCCTTGCCCTGGCCCAGCGCACGGGCCAGGTCGATGGCGGAGGCGGCCATGGTCGGCGGGTACAGCACCGTGGCCTTGAGGACACCGTCGTCCTGCTTGATGGCCTGGAAGGCGGACAGCGCGCCCGCGCCGCCGACCATCAGGAAGTCGTCGCGCCCGGCCTGCTCGATGGCGCGCAGGGCGCCCACGCCCTGGTCGTCGTCGTGGTTCCACAGGGCGTCGAACTTCGACTGGGCCTGCAGCAGTTGCGCCATCTTGGCCTGGCCGGACTCGACCGTGAACTCGGCGGCCTGGCGGGCCACCTTCTTGATGTTGGGGTAGTTCTTCAGCGCGTCGTCGAAGCCCTGGGTGCGCTGCTTGGTCAGCTCCAGGTTGTCCAGGCCGGCCAGCTCGATGACCTTGGCGTCGGCCTTGTCCTTGAGCTTCTCGCCGATGTAGTGCCCGGCGTTGAGGCCCATGCCGTAGTTGTCGCCGCCGATCCAGCAGCGGTACGCCTGCGGGGTGTTGAAGATCCGGTCGAGGTTGATGACGGGGATGCCCGCGCGCATCGCCTTGAGACCGACCTGGGTGAGCGCCTTGCCGTCGGCGGGCAGCACCACCAGGACGTCGACCTTCTTGTTGATCAGCGTCTCGATCTGGCCGATCTGCGCGGCGGTGTCGTTCGACCCCTCGGTGATCTCCAGGGTGACGTCGGAGTACTTCTTCGCCCGGCTCTTGGCGTTGTCGTTGATCGCGTTGAGCCAGCCGTGGTCGGCCTGCGGACCGGCGAAGCCGATCGTGACCTCCTTGCCGGGCTTGTCGTCGGCGGCCGGCTGGTCGTTCGCGGCCGGCTCGTCGCCGGACTCGTTGCTCGTGCAACCCACGAGGAGGGCGCCGGCACCTATGGCGGCGGTCCCGAACAGCAGCCCTCTGCGACTGGTGAGCTCTGGCATGGCGGTGAACCCTTTCCTCAGGTCGTGCTCGGGGTGGCGGTACGACCCTCAGGTCGTGCTCGCGGTACGGCGCTGGACCAGCACGGCGGCGACGATGATCGCGCCCTTGGCGATCTGCTGGACGTCGCTCTGCAGGTTGTTCAGGGCGAAGATGTTGGTGATCGTGGTGAAGATCAGGACGCCGAGCACGGAGCCGACGATGGTGCCTCGGCCGCCGGTGAGCAGGGTGCCGCCGATGATCGCGGCCGCGATGGCGTCGAGTTCGTAGAGGTTGCCGTTGGTGTTCTGGCCGGAGCCGGACAGGATGATCAGCAGGAAGGCCGCGATGCCGCAGCACAGTCCGGACAGCAGGTAGAGGTAGAGCCGCTGGCGGCGGACGTCGATGCCGGCGAGACGGGCCGCCTCCGCGTTCCCGCCGACGGCGACCGAGCGCCGTCCGAAGGTCGTGCGGTTCAGAACCAGCCAGCCGATGATCGTCACGACCGCGAACACCATGACCAGCGGCGGGATACCGAGCACATAGGCGTCGCGCTCACCGAGGTCGAGCACCGAGGGAATGGTGACGATCTGCGTCTTGCCGTCGGTGATCTGCAGGGCGAGACCACGGGCGGACGCCAGCATGGCGAGCGTCGCGATGAACGGCACCATCGAGCCGTACGCGATCAGGACTCCGTTGACCAGCCCGCATCCCACACCGACGATCACCGCCGTGAAGAGGATGCCGGCGAAGCCGTACTCCTGGGTCGCGACCGTCGTCGCCCACACCGAGGCCAGCGCGACGATCGCGCCGACGGACAGGTCGATGCCGCCGGAGATGATGACGAACGTCATGCCGACGGTGACGACACCGATCACGGAGGCCTGGGTGAGGACCAGTTGGAGGTTGCGGGTGTCCAGGAACTCGTCCGGCTTGGTGATGCCGCCGATGACGATCAGCGCGGCGAGGACGCCGAGCAGGGAGAGCGTGCGCACGTCGGCGCGGGCCATCAGGCCGCGCCAGGCGGGCGGTCCGTCGGCCGACTGCACCTTGCCGGTGCTGTCCCGCGGCGGAGAGGCGTGCTGCGTCATGACGCCGGGCTTCCTTCCATGACGAGGTCGAGTACGCGGTGTTCGTCGAGTTCTCGCGCGGGAGCCGTGTGCACGACACGGCCCTCGCGCAGCACCAGGACGCGGTCGGCGAGGCCCAGTACCTCGGGCACCTCGCTGGAGACCAGCAGCACGGCGAGGCCTTCGTCGGCCAGCCGGCGTACGACCGCGTACAGTTCCGCGCGGGCGCCGACGTCGACGCCGCGGGTGGGTTCGTCGAGCAGCAGGACCCGGCAGCCGCGCAGCAGCCAACGGGCCAGGACGGCTTTCTGCTGATTGCCGCCGGAGAGGGTGCGCACGGGCACCGACGGGTTGTCGGGCCGCAGCGACAGCTCCCGGGTGGCGGCGCGCGCCGCGCCCAGTTCAGCGGCGCGGTCGATCCAACCGCCGCGTGAGAAGCGGGACATGGAGGACACCGACACATTGCGGGTGACGGACTCCAGCATCAGCAGGGCCTGCGCCTTGCGTTCCTCGGGAGCGAGCCCGAGCCCCGCGCGCACGGCGGCGCGCACGCTGCCGGGCTTCAGCGCCCGCCCGTCGACGAGGACCTGTCCGGCGCTGGGCTTGCGCGCGCCGTAGATCGTCTCCAGGATCTCGGAGCGTCCCGAGCCCACGAGTCCGGCGAGCCCGACGATCTCCCCGGGCCGCACGCTCAGGTCCAGGGACTCGAACTCCCCGTCCCGGGCGAGTCCTCGGACCTCCAGCAGCGGCTCGCCGCCGGTGGCGTCCTTCAGAGGCCGCTCGGGGAAGACGTATTCGACGTTGCGGCCCGTCATCATCGCCACGACGTCACGTGTCGGTGTCGACTTCGCCGGGAGTCCGCCGGCCACGGCCCGCCCGTCCTTCAGCACGGTCACCCGGTCGCCGATCCGGCGGATCTCCTCCAGGCGGTGCGAGATGTAGACGACGGCGACACCCTCGGCGGTCAGATCGCCGACGATGCGGAAGAGGTTGTCGACCTCGTCCGGGTCGAGGGCGGCGGACGGCTCGTCCATCACGATCAGACGTACGTCGTGGGAGAGCGCCCGAGCCATCGAGACGATCTGCTGCTGCGCCGCCGACAGCTCCCCGACCAGCCGGCCGGGGTCGATCTCGGGATGTCCGAGTCGCTTGAGGAGCTGGGCCGTTGACGCCCGCGCGGCCTTTCCGCGTACGACGAAGCCGGCAGCGGTGGGTTCATGGCCGAGGTGGACGTTCTCGGCCACCGACAGGTGCTCGACCAGGTCGAGTTCCTGGTAGATGGTGGCGATGCCGAGACGCATCGCGGCGATCGGCGAGCGGAGGGTGACCTCCTCGCCGCGCCAGCGGATGGTGCCGGTGTCGGGCTGGTGGGCGCCGGCCAGGACCTTGATGAGGGTGGACTTGCCGGCGCCGTTCTGGCCGAGCAGGCAGTGCACTTCACGGGCCTGGACGTCGAGATCGACGCCGTCGAGGGCGCGGACTCCGGGGAACGACTTGGTGATGCCGTTCATGCTGAGCAGCGGTGGTTCTGGTGCCATGAGGTCCCCTTGGCGGGCGTGCGGGCCGGTTTCAGGGCGGGGCGAGGCAGAGCAGGGCTGGGCGGAGCGGGGTCAGGCAGAGCAGGGCAGGGCAGAGCTGAGCGCTGTGCGAGGTGCGGTACCGGTGAGCCGTACGGACTCAGTGGCTCACGCGGGTGAGAACAGGTGGTCGCTGATGAGCCGGGCCGCGCCGATGACTCCGGCGGTGGGACCCAACTCCCCCAGCACGATGGGAAGGTTGCCGGTCGCGAGCGGCAGCGACTGGCGGTAGACCTGGGTGCGGATCGCGGCGAGCAGGTTGTGGCCGAGGCCGGTCACCCCGCCGCCGATCACCACCAGGCCCGGGTTGAAGAAGCTGACGAGTCCGGCGATGACCTGGCCGACGCGGTTGCCGCCCTCGCGGATCAGGTCGAGTGCGGTGGCGTCACCGGCGGCGGCCGCGGCGGCGACGTCGACGGCGGTCAGGGTGCCGTTCGCCTCCAGCCGCGAGGCCAGTTCCTCCGACAGTCCCTGCTGGGCCGCCTCGACGGCGTCCCGGGCGAGGGCCGCCCCGCTGAAGTGGGCCTCCAGACAGCCCCGGTTGCCGCAGGCGCAGGGGCGGCCGTCGGGCACGGCCTGGATGTGCCCGATGTCGCCCGCGCTGCCGGTGACGCCGCGGTGGACGTCACCGCCCGCGACGATGCCGCAGCCGATGCCGGTGCCGATCTTGACGCAGAGGAAGTCGCCCACGGAGCGTGCGACGCCCGCGTGCTGCTCCCCCATCGCCATGAGGTTCACATCGTTGTCGACCATGACCGGGCAGCCGAGTTCCTGGCTGAGCGCCTCCCGCACGGGGAAGCCGTCCCAGCCCGGCATGATCGGCGGAGCCACCGGGACACCCTCGGGGAAGCGGACAGGACCCGGGACGCCGATGCCGGCGCCGTCGAAGCCCTCCGCGAGCCCGGTGGCCCTCAACTTCGCTGCCATGGACAGGACTTGCTCGAAGACCGCGACAGGGCCCTCGCGTACGTCCATGGGCTGGTTGAGGTGTCCGAGGATCTCCAGTTCGGGGTTGGTGACGGCGACGTCGACCGAGGTCGCGCCGATGTCGACGCCGAGGAAGCGCAGGTCGGGGTTGAGCCGGATGTTGTGCGACCGGCGGCCACCGCGCGAGGCGGCGAGTCCGTCGGCCACGGCCAGTCCCGTCTCCAGCAGACGGTCCACCTCCACGGCCAGCTTGGACCGCGAGAGGTCGATCTGATCGCCGAGCTGGGCCCGGGAGTTGGGCCCGCCGTCGCGCAGCAGCCTGAGCAGCTTGGCCTGATGACCGTTAGCGGGTCGCGCCGTCATACGTCTCACGAGCCCCTCCCCGCCTTAATCGGCCTGAGCGCGCCGGGTTTCGGCCACATCCGTGACCTGCTTTCGAGGGGAACGTAGCAGCGACCGCCGGGACTGGGAAGAACTTGAGCGGAGATTGCCGTCAACTTTCTCCACTCACAGGACAAAGGCGGGTCCGGAACCTCCCGGGAAGACACCTAGGGGCGAGTTCCGCCGCTCCCCGGCTGATCGGCGATATACACCAAGGGGCCTGCGGCAGGGCGTGGTTGGCTACTCTTGCCCTGCTGACAGCAGGTGCCTCGGGGGGAGCGCGAATGACTCAGGATTCCTCGGCCGACGAACCGACGACGACACCCCGGTCCGGCGGCTCACCCGAACCCGCAGCCGCCCCCGACCCCGGCCCCGGCCCCGGCTACGCGATGCGCCTGGCGAACGGCTCGTACGACTGGTACCACGGCGCCGCCGTCAGAGCGCGCCGCAACTTCCGGCTCTCCGAGACGCTGCTGCTCCTGGTGTCGGCCGCGATCCCGGTCTCGGCGGTCCTGTGGTCCCGGAACGCCGAGATCCCCGCCGTCCTGGGCGGCGTCGTCGTGGTGATCACCGGTCTGCGCTCGGTCTTCCACTGGCAGGACGACTACCTGCGCTTCACCGAGGCCCGCGAGGCGGTCGAGGCGGAACGCCGCCTGTACCACACGGGGGCGGAGCCGTACGCCGTCCCCGCGACCCGCGACCAGGCCCTGGCCGCCGCCGTCACCCGCATCGAACAGCGGGAGATGGGCACCTGGGTCCAGCTGGCCGGCCCCCGCGCGGACAGCACGGGGACCAATGTGACGCCTTGACCGTGACCGGCGCGATCCTGAACACCGCGCCCGGACACCACGGCGGCTACGACAGCCCGTCCCCGCTCAGGAGTTGCCCCGGGCGTGGTACGACCGTCGCGTGTGCTCCGTGTGCTCGCGCATCAGCTGGGTGGCCTGCTGTTCGTCGCGGGCGGTGATCGCGGCGATCATGCCGCGGTGCTCGATCCAGGACTGATGGCCGCGCTGGCGGGCGACCGGGGTGTAGTACCAGCGGACGCGACGGTCGACCTGGGCCGCGAGTTCGGCGAGGACGGCGTTGCCCGCGAGTTCCATGATCTTGGCGTGGAAGCGGGCGTTGAGGGCGACGGCCGCGTCCACGTCGTCCGCGGCGACGGCCTTCTCACCCTCCGCGCACAGCTGCTCCAGGGCCTTGATGCCGGCGCTGTCCGTGTGGGCCGCGGCGAGCCGGGCCGCCTCGGCCTCCAGGAGCGTGCGGACGGTGAGGAGCTGGTCGGCCTCCTCCTCCGTCGGCTCGTGCACGAACGCGCCCTGCGCGGGCCGCAGGTCCACCCAGCCCTCGGTGTTCAGCCGCTGCAGCGCCTCCCGTACCGGCTGGCGCGACACGCCGAGGTGACCTGCCAGTTCACTCTCGACCAGATGCTGGCCGGGCTGGAGGGCACGGGTCGTGATGAGTTCGAGCAGTGCCTCGTAGACACGGTCGCGCAGCGGGCCGGGCCGTTCGAGCTTGGGCACCGCACCCTGCGGCAGTCCTGTCGACAACATCGGTTCCCCTCCTGGGCGAACGCCGGGCGACTGCATCCCGTGGCCGATCGTCACTGAAAGCCAGTATCGATTGTCTTTCGTCTACAGTCTACGGCGCACAAGGGCCAGGGAAACGGGGAGTTGGCCACATCACACCCGCATCAGGGACAGCGGACGACCTGTCCGGCGTACGAGAGGTTCCCGCCGAAGCCGAACAGCAGCACCGGGTCCCCGCCGGAGATACGTCCCTGCTCCACCAGCTTGGACAGGGCCAGCGGGATGCTCGCCGCCGAGGTGTTCCCGGACTCGGAGACGTCGCGTGCGACCACCGCGTTGACCGCGCCGAGCTTCTCGGCGAGGGGCTCGATGATGCGCAGGTTGGCCTGGTGCAGGACGACCCCGGCGAGGTCCTCGGGCGCGAGGCCCGCCCGCTCGCAGGCCCGGCGGGCGATGGCGGGCAGCTGCGTCGTCGCCCAGCGGTAGACGCTCTGCCCCTCCTGCGCGAACCGCGCGGGCTGCCCCTCGATGCGTACCGCGTGCCCCATCTCGGGCACCGATCCCCACAGCACGGGTCCGATGCCGGCTTCCCGGGACGCCTCCACGACGGCCGCGCCGGCGCCGTCCCCGACCAGCACACAGGTCGTGCGGTCGCTCCAGTCCGTCACGTCGGACATCTTGTCGGCGCCGATCACCAGCGCCCGCGTCGCGGCCCCCGCCCGCACGGCGTGGTCGGCGGTGGCCAGGGCGTGGGTGAAGCCGGCGCACACGACGTTGATGTCCATCGCGGCGGGCGACGGGATGCCGAGCCTGGCGGCGACCCGCGCGGCCATGTTCGGGGACCGGTCGATGGCGGTGGAGGTCGCGACCAGGACCAGGTCGATGTCAGCGGGCGTGAGGCCCGCCGCCGCGAGCGCCTTGGCGGCGGCGTGACCGGCGAGCTCGTCGACGGGTTCGTCGGGCCCGGCGATGTGGCGCGTACGGATGCCCACCCGAGATGTGATCCACTCGTCACTGGTGTCGACCATGCCCGCCAGATCCTCGTTGGTGAGAATCCTGGCGGGCTGATAGTGGCCGACTGCGGCAATGCGCGAGCCGTTCATCGTTGGTGATCCCCTCGAACCTCGGGTAGCGGGATTCACCAGTCTGATCAGTGACTCACGGGTACGACGGCACGTGATGCCACAGGAAACGGGCGCCCGTCTTGTCAGCTTCCATCAGGCCCTCGGACGCCCGAACAACTCCCGAACACCTACCCGGTGAACAGCTGCGTCGCCTTCTGCACGAGTTCGTAGAGCCCGTAGGCGAGGGGCACACCCACCCACACCCAGGCGAAGGCGATCAGTCCGCGCCGGTCGGGCGGCGGGTTACTGCTGTCGCTGGACATCCGCGGCCTCCTTCTCCGTCTGCGCCGGCACGGGGATGTGATGGCGGGGGTCGACGGGCCGCACGAGTTCGTTGGCGACGAAGCCGACGACGAGCAGCCCGATCATGATGAACAGGGACGTCGTGTACAGGGACGAGCCGCTCTTGCCCGCCTCCTCCTGCCGGTCGGCGATCCAGTTCACGATCAGCGGGCCGAGGACGCCGGCCGTGGACCAGGCGGTGAGCAGCCGACCGTGGATGGCGCCGACCTGGTAGGTCCCGAAGAGGTCCTTCAGATAGGCGGGGATCGTCGCGAAGCCGCCGCCGTAGAAGGACAGGATCACCAGCGCGCACAAGATGAACAGCGGCTTGGAGGAGTCGCCGGCCAGCGCGATCAGGCCGTACATCAGCGCGCCCGCGCCCAGGTAGAGCCGGTAGACGTTCTTGCGTCCGATCAGGTCGGAGGTCGAGGACCAGCCGATCCGGCCCGCCATGTTGGCGGCGGACAGCAGCGCGACGAATCCGGCCGCGGCCGACGCGGACACCGGTGTGGAGGTGTTCGCGAAGAAGTCCGTGATCATCGGCGCGGCCTTCTCCAGGATGCCGATGCCCGCGGTCACGTTCATGCAGAGCACGACCCACAGACACCAGAACTGCGGTGTGCGCACGGCGTTGCGGGCGGACACCTGCGGCCCCTCGAAGACGCCGGGCGCGTCGCCGACCGGCTTCTCGGTGCGCGGCACCCGGACCAGCAGCACACCGAGCAGCATGAAGACGGCGTACGACAGCCCGTGCACCAGGAACGCCAGGGCGATCCCGGAGCTGTCGCTGCCGAACGACTCCAGCATCTGCGCCGACCAGGGCGAGGCGATGAGCGCGCCGCCGCCGAAGCCCATGATCGCGATGCCGGTGGCCATGCCGGGCCGGTCGGGGAACCACTTGATCAGCGTGGAGACCGGTGAGATGTAGCCGATGCCGAGGCCGATGCCGCCGACGAAGCCGTAGCCGAGGACGATCAGCCAGTACTGCTCGGTGGCCGCGCCCAGCGCGGAGAGCAGGAAGCCGGAGGAGAAGCAGATCAGCGCGACCGTCATGGCCCAGCGCGGGCCGTTGCGCTCCACCAGCGTGCCGCCGAAGGCGGCGGACAGGCCGAGCATGACGATGCCGAGCTGAAACGGCAGGGCGCTCTGGGTGCCGCTGAGGCCGAGCGCGGATTCGAGCGGTGGCTTGAACACGCTCCAGGCGTAGGCCTGGCCGATGGACAGATGTACCGAGAGAGCGGCGGGCGGAACCAGCCAGCGGCTCCATCCCGGGGGCGCGAGCGGTGGACTCATGATCCCGAACGGTAGGGACGGGCAAGTCCGTTGAGAAGTCGGCACGTCGACCGTATGCGGTGAGCGGTATGCAGGGCGCGACGAACGGTCGAACACTGTCCGGAAGGTCGCGACGGGGGCCGGGCGCAAAGCCTTGGCGAAGGCCGTGCGCGACCCCTTGCTGACCCCTTATCCATACTGTAGACAATATTCCGTCGACAGGATTCGGCCCCCAGTACCTCCGGCCGGTCCGAGAACTTCCCAGCCACCTCCGCGGTACTCCCTCGACCGAACGGAGCGTTCCGAAGTGAAAGTTGCAGTCCTCGGCGCCGGTGCCATCGGCGCCTACGTCGGAGCCGCGCTGCATCGCGCGGGTGCCGACGTGCACCTGATAGCCCGTGGACCGCATCTCGCGGCCATGAGGCAGCACGGAGTGCGCGTGCTCAGCCCGCGCGGTGACTTCACCGCCCGCGCCCACGCCACCGACGACCCGGCCGAGGTCGGCCCGGTCGACTTCGTCTTCCTGGGCCTGAAGGCCAACTCGTACGCGGCGTGCGGGCCGCTGATCGAACCCCTGCTGCACGACACGACGGCCGTCGTGGCCGCGCAGAACGGCATCCCCTGGTGGTACTTCCACCGGCACGGCGGACCTCACGACGGCCACCGCGTCGAGAGCGTGGACCCCGGCGGCGCGGTCAGCGCGGTGCTCGCGCCCGAACGGGCCGTCGGCTGCGTGGTCTACGCCGCGACCGAACTCGAAGGCCCCGGTGTCGTACGGCACCTCGAAGGCACCCGGTTCTCCATCGGCGAGCCGGACCGCAGTGTGTCCAAGCGCTGTCTGGACCTCAGCGAGGCCATGATCGCCGGCGGTCTGAAGTGCCCGGTCGAACCCGACCTGCGCAACGACATCTGGCTCAAGCTGCTCGGCAACATCTCCTTCAACCCGATCAGCGCGCTGGCCCGCGCCACCATGCGGCAGATGTGCCTGCACGGCGGCACCCGCAAGGTCATCGAGATCATGATGACCGAGACGCTCTCGGTCGCCGAGGCCCTCGGCTGCGAGGTCGGCATCTCCATCGAACGCCGGCTCGCGGGCGCCGAGAAGGTCGGCGACCACCGCACCTCCACGCTCCAGGACCTGGAGCGCGGCAAACCGCTCGAACTCGACGTTCTCCTCGCGGCGGTCGTCGAGTTGGCGGAGATCACCGGCGTGGAGGTGCCCACCCTGCGCACCGTGCACGCCATCTCGGACCTGCTCGCGCTGAGGAGCGCCGCATGAGGACGCCGACTGAGAGGCGCCGTATGAGGAGTGTCGTATGAGGAAGCGGCAACCGAAGAACTACACCCGGCTGACCACCCCGCTCGTCCGCGACTCCCGCGACGAGCCGTTCCGGCCGGCCACCTGGGAGGAGGCCCTCGACCGGGCGGCCGCCGGGCTGGCCCGCAACCGGAGCGCCTTCGGCATGTTCTCCTGCGCCCGGGCCACCAACGAGATGAACTACGTGGCGCAGAAGTTCGCCCGCGTGGTCATGGGCACGAACAACGTCGACTCCTGCAACCGGACCTGCCACGCCCCCAGCGTGGCGGGTCTGTCGGCGGCCTTCGGCTCCGGCGGCGGTACCTCCTCCTACGAGGAGATCGAGCACACCGACGTCATCGTGATGTGGGGCTCCAACGCCCGCTTCGCGCACCCGATCTTCTTCCAGCACGTGCTGAAGGGCATCAGGAACGGCGCCCGGATGTACGCCGTCGACCCGCGCCGCACCTCCACCGCCGAGTGGGCGGAGAGCTGGATGGGGCTGAACGTCGGCACCGACATCCCGATGGCGCACGCGATCGGCCGCGAGATCATCCACGCGGGCCTGGCGAACGAGGCGTTCATCGAGCGGGCGACGAGCGGTTTCGAGGAGTACAAGGCGCTGGTCGAGCCCTGGACGCTGTCGCTGGCCGAGAAGGTGACGGGCGTACCGGCCGCCGCCATCAAGGAACTCGCGCACGCCTACGCCCGCGCCGAGCGCGCCCAGCTGTGCTGGACCCTCGGCATCACCGAGCACCACAACGGCACCGACAACGTCCGGGCCCTGATCAACCTGTCCCTGCTGACCGGGCATGTCGGCCGGTTCGGCAGCGGCTTGCAGCCCCTGCGCGGCCAGAACAACGTGCAGGGCGGCGGCGACATGGGCGCGATCCCCAACCGGCTGCCCGGCTTCCAGGACATCCTCGACCCGGACACCCGCCTGAAGTTCGAGTCGGCCTGGGACACCGTCATCCAGCCCCACTACGGCCTCAACCTGACCGAGATGTTCGAAGCGATGGAGGACGGCGACCTCAAGGCCGTCTACTGCATCGGCGAGAACCCGGCGCAGTCGGAGGCGGACAGCGAGCAGGCCGTACGCCGCATGCGGCAGCTGGACTTCCTCGTCGTCCAGGACATCTTCCTGACGAAGACGGCCGAACTCGCCGACGTCGTCCTCCCCGCCACCGCCGGCTGGGCCGAGACCGACGGCACCACCACCAACAGCGAGCGCCGGGTCCAGCGCGTACGCCGGGCGGTCACCCCGCCGGGCGAGGCCCGCGAGGACATCGACATCATCTGCGAGCTGGCGGGCCGGCTCGGCCACGACTGGAAGTACGCCGACTCCGAGGCCGTCTGGAACGAGCTGCGCTCGGTCTCCCCGGACCACTACGGGATGACGTACCACCGCCTGGAGGAGCACCAGGGCATCCAGTGGCCGTGTCCGAGCACCGACCGGCTCGAACCGAGCTATCTGCACGGCCGGTTGTGGGAGACCGACCCGGCGGAGCGCGGCGTGCCGGCGCCGTTCGGGCTCGTCCAGCACGATCCGCCGGTCGACCTGACCGACGAGGAGTACCCGGTGCGGCTCACCACCGGACGGCGGCTCGACTCGTACAACACCGGCGTGCAGAGCGGCAGTTTCGCCTCTCCGCTGCGGCGCGGCGAGTACGTCGAGATCAGCCCCGAGGACGCCGAGCGGTACGGGGTCGTCGTCGGCGAGGAGGTCCAGGTGACCTCGCGGCGCGGCTCGGTCGTCGCGCCGGTGTGGGTCGACACCGCGCTGCGGCCCGGGCTCGCCTTCATGACCATGCACTTTCCCGACGAGGTGGACACCAACCAGCTGACGATCGAGGCGAACTGCCCGATCGCGGGGACGGCGGAGTTCAAGGCGTCGGCGATCCGGATCGAGAAGCTCCCCGTCGCGACCATCGTGAGGTGACGTAAGTGGACCTGCACTTCGGTGACAGCAAACCGACGGACGACGAACGGGCCGCCGTCGACGCCCTGCTCGGACCTCCGGAGTCCTCCTGGGAGGGCGCCGACCGGTCCGACGCCGACCTCAGGTGGGCCAGGGGCGGCCGCGAGGCCCGGGACCGCCGCGACCTGCTGTTGCCGGGGCTGCACGCGATCAACGACCGGATCGGCTGGATCAGCGAGGGTGCCCTCGACTACCTGTGCCGGCGGCTGACGGTGCCGCCGGCGGAGGCGTACGGCGTCGCCACGTTCTACGCCATGTTCTCGGTCAAGCCGCGCCCCGCGACCGTGCTCCACGTGTGCACGGACATCGCCTGCGCGGCGGCCGGCGCGAGCGAGCTGTGCGCCGGGATCGAGGCGCGGCTCGGGCTCGGCAGCGGGGTGTCGGTCGAGCGCAGCCCGTGTCTGGGCCTGTGCGAACGGGCACCGGCGGCGCTCGCGATCAAGGCCGGCGATCCGGTGCGTACGGCGGTGGCGGCGCCGGCGACCGTGCACGACGCGGTCCTCGCCGCGAGCGCCCCGGACTCGGCGCCCGAGGAGCCGGCGGCCGCGATGGCCGTACCGCAGGCGGGCGGCGACGAGCTGGTGCTGCTGCGGCGCGTAGGTGTCGTGGACCCCTTGAGTCTCGACGACTACCGGGCCAACGGCGGGTACAGCGCCCTGCGCCGGGCCTTCGCGCTCGGTCCCGCCGGAGTGATCCGTGAGGTCACCGACTCCGGCCTGGTCGGGCGCGGCGGCGCCGCCTTCCCCACCGGCCGCAAATGGCAGGCCACGGCGTCGCAGCCCGACCACCCGCACTACCTCGTCTGCAACGCCGACGAGTCGGAGCCGGGCACCTTCAAGGACCGCGTGCTCATGGAGGGCGACCCGTACGCGCTGGTCGAGTCGATGACGATCGCGGCGTACGCGACCGGCGCCCACAAGGGCTACCTCTATCTGCGCGGCGAGTACCCGCGTGCCCTGCACCGCATGGAACACGCCATCGCGCAGGCACGCGCGCGGGGCTTCCTCGGCGACGACGTCCTCGGTCAGGGCTACGCCTTCGACATCGAGATCAGGCGGGGCGCCGGGGCGTACATCTGCGGCGAGGAGACGGCCCTGTTCAACTCCATCGAGGGCTACCGGGGCGAGCCGCGCTCGAAGCCGCCGTTCCCGGTGGAGAAGGGCCTGTTCGGCAAGCCGACGGTGGAGAACAACGTCGAGACGCTGGTCAACGTGCTGCCGATCCTGACCATGGGAGCCGAGGCGTACGCGGCGATCGGGACCGAGCGGTCCACCGGGCCGAAGCTGTTCTGCGTGTCCGGGAGCGTCGCGCGGCCCGGGATCTACGAGCTGCCGTTCGGCGCGACGCTCGGTGAGCTGCTGGAGCTGGCCGGGGTCCGCGAGGGGCTGCGGGCGGTGCTGCTGGGCGGCGCCGCGGGCGGCTTCGTACGGCCGGACGAGATGGGCATCCCGCTCACCTTCGAGGGCACGCGGGAGGCCGGCACGACGCTCGGCTCGGGTGTCGTCATGGCCTTCGACGACACCGTTCCGCTGCCCCGGCTGCTGTTGCGCATCGCCGAGTTCTTCCGTGACGAGTCGTGCGGGCAGTGTGTGCCCTGCCGGGTCGGCACGGTCCGGCAGGAGGAGGCGCTGCACCGGATCGTGGAGCGTACGGGTGCGGCGGCCGCCGATGACATCGCCCTGCTCAGGGAGGTCGGCCGCGCCATGCGGGACGCCTCCATCTGCGGTCTGGGACAGACCGCGTGGAACGCCGTGGAATCCGCCATCGACCGACTGGGGGCGTACGAATGACCGTGACACCGCTGGGGATTCCGCGCCGGCTGCTGGAGTTCACCATCGACGGGGAGCCGGTGCGCGCCCCCGAGGGGTCGACCGTCCTGGACGCCTGCCGGGCTGCCGGGAAGGACGTGCCGACGCTGTGCGAAGGGGACACGCTCAGGCCGAAGAACGCCTGCCGGGTCTGTGTCGTCGAGGTCGAGGGCTCGCGCACCCTCGTCCCGGCCTGCTCCCGCAAGGCCGAGCCCGGCATGGAGGTCAGGACCGACACGGAGCGCGCGCGGCACAGCCGCAAGATCGTCCTGGAGCTCCTCGCCTCCTCGGTGGACCTGTCGACGACCCCGCGGGTCGCCGAGTGGCTCAAGGAGTACGAGGCCAAGCCGGACCGCTTCGGCCCGGACGCGGCCCGGCTGAACGAGGAGCCGAGGGTCGACAACGATCTGTACGTGCGGGACTACGACAAGTGCATCCTCTGTTACAAGTGCGTCGACGCGTGCGGGGACCAGTGGCAGAACAGCTTCGCGATCTCGGTCGCCGGTCGCGGCTTCGACGCGCGTATCGCGGTGGAGCACGACGCCCCGCTGACCGATTCGGCGTGTGTGTACTGCGGCAACTGCATCGAGGTCTGCCCCACGGGCGCTCTGTCGTTCAAGTCGGAGTTCGACATGCGGGCGGCGGGTACGTGGGACGAGACCGAACAGACCGAGACGACCACCGTGTGCGCCTACTGCGGTGTGGGCTGCAACCTCACGCTCCACGTGCAGGACAATGAGATCGTGAAGGTCACCTCGCCGCACGACAACCCGGTGACCCACGGCAACCTCTGCATCAAGGGCCGTTTCGGCTATCAGCACGTACAGAACCGGGACTGAGAGACACATGGGACGAGTCACGGAACGACGCAAGGTCATCCGGATCCGGGACGGGGCGGTCTCCAGCCGCCCGGACACGCTCGTGGCCGAGGAACCGCTGGAGATCCGCCTCAACGGCAAGCCGCTGGCGATCACCATGCGCACCCCCGGCGACGACTTCGCGCTGGCGGCCGGCTTCCTGGTGAGCGAGGGCGTGCTGGCCGAGGGCTCCGACCTGCAGAACATCGTGTACTGCGCGGGCGCCACGGTGGACGGCTCGAACACGTACAACGTGGTGGACGTGAGGACCGCGCCGGGGGTGGCCATCCCCGACATCACCCTGGAACGGAACGTGTACACGACGTCGTCCTGCGGGCTGTGCGGAAAGGCGTCCCTGGACGCCGTCCGTACGACGGCCCGCTGGCCGATAGCCGACACTCCCCCGGTCCGGCTCGATCCCGAACTGCTCGCGAGCCTCCCCGACCGGCTGCGCGCGGCCCAGCGGGTCTTCGACCGGACCGGGGGCCTGCACGCGGCGGCCCTGTTCACCGAGGACGGTGAGCTCCTGGACATCCGGGAGGACGTGGGCCGGCACAACGCGGTCGACAAGCTGGTCGGCCGTGCCCTGCAGAACGACGGCCTGCCGCTGTCCCGGACGATCCTGCTGGTCTCGGGGCGGGCCAGTTTCGAGCTGGCGCAGAAGGCGGTGATGGCGGGCATCCCGGTGCTCGCCGCGGTCTCGGCGCCGTCCTCGCTGGCCGTGGATCTGGCCGCGGAGGCCGGGCTGACACTGGTCGGCTTTCTGCGGGGCAGCTCCATGAACGTGTACGCGGGCGAACACCGGCTCGCCCTGCGGACCGCGGCCGCCCAGGCCTGACCGGCTCCCCGCGACACGGCGGCGGGGCCCCGAACCGGCGGGGAGCGCCCCCTGCGCCGTTACTGGGGCCCCGCTGTTTTCATGACCGGGCCGGCGGCTCAGCCGCTCGTGAAGGACACGTCCGCGGCCCGCACCACCGAGCCCAGCCTCGGGAAGTCCAGCCGTACCGATGCCTCGTGCTCGGCCGCCGTGAACGCCGTCATCGCGTCCTCGACGAAGACGAGGTCGTAGCGCAGGTCGGCGGCGGCGCGGGCGGTGGACTCGACGCCGAGGTTGGTGGCGATGCCACCGAACACCAGCGTGCCGATGCCCCGTTCGCGGAGCCGGTCGTGCAGGCCCGTGTCCTGGAAGCCGCCGATCGTCCGCTTCACGATCTCGAGGTCGCCCTCCTGCCGCAGGCCCGCCGCCAGACCGCTGCCGGGCGGCTGCTCGGCGACGCCGGTACGTTCCACGCGGACCAGGACGACGGTCGCTCCCGAGGCGCGGAAGGAGGCCGCCAAGTGCTGGGAGGTGCTGAGGACTTCGGTGCCCTTGCGGGGCTCCAGGGGCAGCGCGACGATGCGGTCCATCAGGTCGACCAGCACGAGTGCGGTGTGTGCGGGCCTGAGATCGAGGGGTGCGGTCATGACGGAACGTTATCCGCCGTCAGCTCTGCGTACCGGAAATCCGGATCAACAGGTCCGTGAATCGTTCCCGTTCGGCGGGTGAGGGCGGGGCGAGAAGCGCGCCGTTGGCCTGGCGGGCGGCCTTTTCGCAGCGGCGCGCGCCCTCGTCCGTGAGGGAGATTGCGTTCTTGCGCCGGTCCCGGCGGGCCCCTGTCCCTCGAAGCGGCCCCCGTCCCGCGGGCCGGCCCCGGCGAGCCGCTCGTCCGCTGCGAGGCGATCGGCGTCACGCTCTCCGTCGTCCGCAAGGTCACCGAGGCGCCCGAGCCGGCCCCGCTGGGCGGCGAGAGCGCCGGCGAGGTCGCGGCCACGGGGCCCGGCGCCGACCGTTTCCGCGTCGGCGATCGTATGACGGGGCTGTGCTTCGGGCACGGGTACGCCGGCTACGCCCTCCTGCACGAGGGCATGACCTCCCCGGTGCCGGACACCGCCGTCGGGCCGGTCACCCTCGTCCGCAGCGGCCTGGTGGCGCTCGGCGTGCTGGCGGCCGCCCGGCCCGAGCGGGGCGAGGCCGCGGCGCCGACGACGTGGTCACGTACGGACAGGAGCACTGGGTCGATCCCGTCGACCACCTCCTCGACGCCGTCGGCGGCGACATGCCGAACCACGCCCTCGCGGCGCTCACGCCCGGCGGGCGACTTGTGGCCTACAGTTCGGATGGTGGGACGATTCGGGCATATGACCTTCTTGTCGGCGCCGAGTCCGTCATCGGATTCCGGCTGGCACGGATCGCTCGCGGAGAGCCGGAGTTGTACGAGCGATGGCGGCAGGAGCTGTGGAGGCTGTTTGAAGAGGGGGCCGTCAAGCCCGTCATGCATGGGGAGTTCGTGCTGGAGGAGGCCGCCGCGGCACATGCGGCCGTCGAGTCACGGGTCAACCGAGGGAAAGTAGTACTCCATCCGTGACGTGACACGTGCACGGTTCTTGTGATGAATGCGATAGCCCAACTAACGTCTGTGATGCGCACTTTGGACGTGGGATGTCCGAATGTTCAGATGCCTGGACGCATGACCAGACGATGAAGGGCGGGCCGCACCATGCCGTCAAGAGTTCGCGCACGTCTCAGAGCTGCCCTCGTCGCGGCCGTCGCCACCTCGGCGACGGCCGCGACGTTAGGTCCCGCACAGTCCCAACCGGCGAAGACCGTCCCGTCGTTCGAGCAACAGGTCCTCTTCAAGGCGTCCCAGGATCCCGGGTACGCCTGCTTCCGCATTCCCGCGATCGTGAAGACCAAGGACGGCACGCTGCTGGCGTTCGCCGAGGGGCGGGTGCTCAACTGCGGGGACGCCGCCGACATCGACATCGTGCTCAAGCGGTCCACCGACGGCGGACGCACCTGGGGCCCGCTCCAGGTCGTCAACGAGGGCAACGGCGACACCCACGGCAACCCGGCACCCATCGTGGACCAGGAGACCGGGCGCATCCTGCTCGCGGAGACGTACAACACGGGGCGTACGGACAGCGGCAGTTGCTCGGTCCCGTGTGACCGCACCCCGCATCTCCAGTACAGCGACGACGACGGGCGGACCTGGTCCCAGCCGCGCGATCTGAGCCCTCAGATACTGCCCGCGAACTGGAACTCCTGGTACGCCACCGGTCCCGTGCACGGCATCCAGCTCACCAAGGGCAAGTACGCGGGCCGGCTCGTGTTCGGCGTCAACACCGAGACCTGGAACGGCAGTCGGGTCACCGACAACCACGCCGCCCTCATCCTCAGCGACGACGGCGGCGACCACTGGCGGGTCGGCGCGACGGACTCCTGGCCCATCTCCGCCGCCGACGGCACCTTCCGCCAGAAGCCGTCCGAGGTGACGCTCACCGAGCGCGCCGACGGCAAGATCCTCATCAGCGGCCGGGAACAGGACGGCACCGACCTCGGCCACCGCTCACAGACCTTCAGCAGCGACGGCGGCGACAGCTTCACGGGGCCCTTCCGCGACCAGCCGGACCTGTACACGCCTCAGGTGCAGGGCGCCACGGTGCGGTTCGGCGACCGGATACTGCTGTCAGCGCCCGGCGACCCGGACCGCCGGCGGACCATGATGATCCGCACTTCCTACGACAACGGCGACACCTGGGAGAGCGTGGACCGCGGCAAGGTCGTCACCACGGACTGGTCCGGGTACTCGGACATGGCGGAGATCGACGCGTCCACGGTGGGCCTGATGTACGAGGGCGGAGCCGTCGACGCGCGGGACGAGATCCGGTTCGCCCGGTTCAACGAGGAGTGGCTCGGGCCCCGGCGCGGCCCCGACCCGACCACCCCCGACCTCGCCATCGGCGCACCCCGTGCGACCGTCCTGGGCGGCCCCGCGAAGACGGACGGCGTGCTCGGCTCAGCCCTGCAGTTCGACGGCCGCGACGACGCCGTACGCCTGCCGTACCGTTCACAACTACCGCTCGGTGACGGTGAGTTCACGGTGTCGCTGTTCTTCCGCTACTCCGCGACGAGCGGCGAGCAGCCGTTCCTGTGGATGGGCGGGATCGGCAGCACCCAGCCGCAGATCTGGCTGCGCGGCGAACCCGACAACGACCGGGTACGCGCCCTGATCACCACGCGGGTGGGGTTCGGGACCGTGCACACCTCGTCGGTGTGGGCGGGCGGTGCCGCCAACGACGGCAAGTGGCACCATCTCGCGCTGCGGCGCGGCGGCGGACGGCTGACGCTGTTCCTCGACGGCCGGGCGGTCAGCACCACGGACGTGCCCGGCTCGGTCAGCCGGAACTCGCCCTTCGGTGTGCACGTCGGTCAGCGCATGGACAGCCGCGCCTTCCTCACCGGCACGCTCGACGACGTACGGGTGTGGAACCGGGCGCTCGGCGAGGAGGAGCTCAGCGCGGCGGCGGCGCAGTCCGCCTCCCGCAAGAAGGTGAACACCCGCGACACCGTCCTGTGGCTGCCCATGGACCAAGCGGGCTGAGGCCACTAACGTCCCGGGCGTGCCCGACGACGCACGAGCACGACAGCGCACCGGAACCGGCCTCGGACTCCTGCTGGCCCTGGTTCTCGGGGCCGTGCTGCTCACCGCCCTCCCGGACGACGGCGATCGGGAGGGCGGTGCCGCGTGCGCGCCGCACTCGGTGGCGTCCTGGTCGGCACACCGGGACCTGACCGCCGAGTTCGCCCGCTACGGCGACGACCCGTCCCGCACCGACGACTGGACCGGCGGCGACGGCACGCACTCGGTGCGGCTGCCCGACGGCCGTGTGCTGTGGCTGTTCTCCGACACCTACCTCGGGCAGGTGCACGCGCCGCCCAACCCGTTCGGCGAGTCCTTCACCTGGCGGGAGGCGTCCGCTCCCCTCGTGCGCAACTCGGCGGTCGTCATGCGCGACGGACGCCTGCAGAGCACACTCCCCGCGCCGCTGTTCCCCGACCCCGCCCCGAACCAGTGGCGCTGGCCGGTCGGGGCGCGTGTCGAGCCCCGCTCCCCCGGCTCGTCGGAGCAGGTGCTGCGCGTGCTGCTGTGGGTGCGTACGGCCGGGCAGTCGCCGTGGATCTTCGGGGTGCCGACCGCGACCGAGGTGGCCACGCTCTCGCTGCCCGGTCTGCGGGTCGAGTCGGTCGTGAAGGTCCTCGATCAGCAGTTGGTGCCGGATCCCTCGCGGCGGGTGCTGTTCGGGACGACCCTGGTCGAGGAGGAGGGATGGACGTACGTCTTCGGCGGCGACGACGGCCAGGCTGCCTCCCGTGCGGTCTCGCACGCCTATGTCGCGCGGGTGCCGAAGGGACGGCTCGCCGAGCCGGATGCCTGGCGGTACTGGGACGGCTCCGCGTGGGCGAGGGCGGGGCCGCGGTTCGGGCCGGTGCTGGGGGACGGGCAGCGCACCGGGGTCGGGAGCGCGTTCTCGGTGGCGCGGGTGGGCGGGACGTACGTGCTGTTCACCATGGCCGCCGGCACCGACGGGCTGACGAGTGTGACGTCGTACTGGGCCTGCTCCCCCGTCGGCCCGTGGCGCGGGCCGACGAAGGACTTCAGCCCGTCGCTGCCGCCGGGCGGGCAGGTCGCCGCCTACAACCCGCAGGTGCACCCCGAACTGAGCGGCGACGGGCGTCTGGTGCTGAGCTACGACGTCAACTGGCTGGACACCGCCGGCGCGGCGGCGCAGCTCAACCGGAACGTGTCCCTGTACCGACCGCGGTTCGTGACGCTGCGGGCGGCGCCGACACGGTGATGGCCGCCTCGGCGTCGTGGGCCCGGCGCTTGGCGATGACCGCGCACACCATCAGCTGCATCTGGTGGAAGAGCATCAGCGGCAGCACGGCCAGCGAGGCGTGCGCGCCGAACAGGACGCTCGCCATGGGCAGCCCTGCGGCCAGCGACTTCTTCGAGCCGGCGAACTGGATCGCGATGCGGTCCGCCCTCTCGAAGCGCAGGGCCTTCGCGCCGTACCAGGTCAGGGCGAGCATCACGGCCAGCAGCACCGCCTCGACGGCGAGCAGGCCGCCGAGCCTGAGCGGGCTGACCTGGTGCCAGATGCCCTGGACCATGCCCTCGCTGAACGCGGTGTAGACGACCAGCAGGATCGAGCCGCGGTCGACGAGCCCGAGGACCTTCTTGTGCCGGGCGACGAAGCCGCCGATCCACCGGCGCGTCAGCTGCCCGGCGGCGAACGGCACCAGCAGTTGCAGCACGATCTCGACCAGCGAGTCGGCCGAGAAACCGGCGCCGCTGCCGAGGACGGCCGCCGCGAGCAGCGGGGTGACGACGATGCCGACGAGGGAGGAGAAGGAGCCGGCACAGATCGCCGCCGGCACGTTGCCGCGGGCCATCGAGGTGAAGGCGATCGACGACTGGATCGTCGACGGGACGAGGGTGAGGAAGAGCAGGCCCTGGTAGAGCGGCTCGTTCAGCAGCACCGGGACGAAACCGCGGGCGGCCAGGCCGAGCAGCGGGAAGACGAGGAAGGTGCAGGCCAGGACGGTGACATGGAGCCGCCAGTGCTTCACCCCGTCCAGCGCCTCACGGGTGGACAGCCGGGCGCCGTAGAGGAAGAAGAGGAAGGCGATCGCTGCCGTGGAGGCACCGGATGCCACATCGGAGGCCGCCCCGCGCGCCGGGAACAGGGCGGCGAGACCCACGGTCCCGAGCAGCAGCAGGATGTACGGGTCGATCGGCATCCAACGCGGCCATCGCAGGCGTTTCACTGTGCTCCACTACTTCGCTGTCGCTTCGCTGAACTTCCGGTTGCGGGCACGGACGTGCCCTCCCCATCGTCCTCCGGCGATCAGCGATCGGGAATCCGGCATACCACTCTGACTGTCATCACGTTCCGCGATAGCCGCGGGTAGTCTGACGGTGTGTACGACCCCTCCCACCTTCGCACGTTCCTCGCGGTGGCCCAGACGCTCAGCTTCACGCAGGCCGCCCGGCGCCTGGGGCTGCGGCAGTCGACCGTGAGCCAGCATGTCCGACGGCTGGAGGACGCCACCGGCCGGCCGCTGTTCACCCGGGACACCCACTCCGTGGAGCTGACCGAGGACGGCGAGGCGATGCTCGGGTTCGCCCGCCGGATCCTGGAGGTGCACGAGCAGGCGACGTCGTTCTTCACCGGTACCCGGTTGCGCGGCCGGCTGCGGTTCGGCGCGTCCGAGGACTTCGTGCTGACCCGGCTGCCGGAGATCCTGGAGGGCTTCCGCTACGAACACCCCGAGGTCGACCTGGAGCTGACGGTCGAGCTCTCGGGCACCCTGCACGAGCAGCTGGCCGCCGGGAAACTGGACCTCGTGCTGGCCAAGCGGCGCCCCGAGGAGCCACGGGGCGAACTGGTCTGGCACGACCGGCTGGTGTGGATCGGCACGGAGCGGCTGCGCCTGGAGCCGGACCGTCCGGTGCCGTTGATCGTCTATCCGCCCCCGGGGATCACCCGGGCGCTGGCCATGGAGGCGCTGGAGCGGGCGGGGCGGGACTGGCGGATCGTGTGCACCAGCGGCAGCCTGAACGGGCTGATCGCGGCGGCGCGCGCCGGGCTCGGAGTGATGGCGCACTCCCGGGGGCTGATTCCGCCGGGGCTGGTGCGGATGCCGGAGCGGTCGGGGCTGCCGGAACTGGGGCGGGTCGACTTCGTGCTGGTGCACGGGTCTCGGCGGACGGCCGCGCAGGGGGCGGCGGACGCGCTCGCGGCGGCGATCCTGGCGGGCGGGGACCGGTTGCACCGGCGTTGAGCGATCCGTGGAAGGACCGTGGCCGGCTGCGGGTGCGTGCGGGCCGATCGCGCCCACGCGGCGGCAGCCGCAGATCCAGTACGGCCCCGCGCCCCTGAAGGGGCGCTTCAGCGCGGCGGATGCTGATAGGTCAGCTGCTTGACTCGCCGCAGGAACGGTGACGCCTCCACGTGCTGGACGCCCTCCAGGCGGCCGATCGGGCCGCTCAGATAGCCGTACAGGTCCGCGCTGTTGCGTACGACGGCCGTCGCCAGGATGTTGCAGGGCCCGGCCGTCGCCGCCGCGTGGGCGATCTCGGGGTGGGTGGCGAGCGCCTCGCCGACCGAGGTCAGGGCGGCCGGGGTGGTCGTGATCCACAGGAGCGCGGCGAACGGATAGCCGAAGGTCTCCGACAGGTACTCCACGTCGATGTACACCGCCCCGGACGCCAGCAGCGCGGCGAGCCGGCGCTTGACCGCGGACTCCGAGCGGCCGGTGGCGCGCTGGAGCTCGGGGTAGGTGGCGCGTCCGTCGCGTTCGAGGACCGTGATCAGCGGCTCGTCGTCGGGGTCGATACGGGCCGGACCGGGCTCGGGGACCGGCTCGGGGCGCAGTGCCTCGACCTGCTCCTCGGTCAGGGCCCAGAACTTGCGCAGCCAGCCGCTCGGGCCGCCGTAGAAGCGGTGCAGGATCTGGTGGGCCCGGATCTCCAGGACGCGCGGGGTGCGCGGGAGCTTGCCGAGCAGGAGGTCGTCGCGGTCGCCGGGGCTGCGCGGCCGGGTGCCGAAGATGACCTCGGTGCCGCCGGAGGCGATGCCGATCCAGCTGGTGTCGTCCCGTTTCGCCAGGGCCTGGGCGATGGCCTGGGCGCTGTCCGGCACGCAGCGCAGCCGCATCGTCCAGTGGTCCTGGCCGAGGCGTTCCGGGTCGCGGACGGCGACCACCCTGAGGCCGGCCTCGGCGCACAGCCGGCGGTAGCGGCGGGCGACGGTCTGGTCGGAGACGCCGAGCACCTCGGCGATGCGGGCGAAGGACGCCCGGCCGTTCACCTCCAGCGCGTACAGCAGCTGAAGGTCGAGCCGGTCGAAGACGTCGGATTCCATCTCCATGGCCGCTCCCCCTGTCGGATTCCGGCGATCCGCCACCCGGCACGGCCGTGATCGACCGCGCGCGGCCCATCGTACGGACACGTACGCGGCTCGCGTACGTGTCTACCATTCGGAGGGGAATCAGTCATGCGCACATGGGGGCCGCTCACGGCCGTCTGCCTGGGCACGTTCATGTTGTTGCTGGACGTGACGATCGCGATCGTCGCGCTGCCGGACATGGCGCGGGCGCTGGACGCCTCGCTCAGTGATCTTCAGTGGGTGATGGACGGGTACGCGCTGGCACTGGCCGCGCTGCTGCTCGGCATAGGGGCCGCTGCCGACGTGCTCGGGCGCAGGCGCGTCCACGTGGTGGGCGTCGTGGTGTTCGCGGCGGCCTCGCTGCTGTGCGGCCTCGCGACCGGGCCGGGGATGCTGGTCGCCGCCCGGGGGCTGCAGGGGATCGGGGCGGCGGCCATGTTCGCCACGACGCTGCCGCTGCTCGGCTCCGTCTACCAGGGCAAGCGGCGCTCGGTCGCGCTCGGTGTGTGGGGCGCGGTCAGCGGGGCGGCGGCCGCGGTGGGGCCGATCGCCGGCGGGCTGCTCACCGACGGTCCGGGCTGGCGGTGGATCTTCTACGTCAATCTGCCGGTGAGCGTGGCCGCGGTGTGGGTGACGCTGCGGGTGGTACCGGAGTCGCGGGGTGCGCGGGGCCGTCGTATCGACTGGGCGGGCACGGTGACGTTCGCGGCGTTCGCGGGCGCGGTGACGTACGGGGCCGTACGGGCCGGGAGCCACGGGTGGGGCGAGTCGGGGACCCTGCTGTGGTTCGCGGGGGCGGCGCTGGCGCTGGTCTGCCTCGTCCTGGTGGAGCGGCGGGTCGCCGATCCGCTGCTGGATCCGCGGCTGTTCCTGCGGCCCGCGTTCTCCGGTGTGATGGCGGGTTCGCTCGCCTTCAACGCGGCGGCGTTCGCGGCCATGGCGTACACCTCGATCTGGCTGCAGACCCTGCTCGGGATGAGCCCGGTGCGCGGCGGTGCGGTGTTCCTGTGGCTGTCGCTCGCGTCGTTCGTGGTCGCGGCGGTCGGCGGGCGGCTGCTGCACGGGGTGTCGGCGCGGCTCACCATCGGGATCGGGCTGCTGCTGATCGGCGCGGGCCAGTTCTGCATGGCGTTCCTGGACGCCGGGTCGAGCGCGAACGCCCTGATACCGGGGCTGGTGCTGGTCGGCGTCGGGACGGGGCTGGTGTCCCCCGGCATCGCGGGCGCCGCGCTGGCCTCCGTGCCGCCGGAGCGCTCCGGCATGGCGGGCGGTGCGGTGAACACCTTCCGGCAGCTGGGGTACGCCCTCGGTATCGCCCTGTACGGCACGGTGCTGACCTCGCGGATGCGGGACTCGCTGCCGGACGAGGCGGCCCACGCCCTGGCGGGCGGCGGCGCGGGCGCGCTGCGGGGCGGCTTCGGCGAGGAGACCTTGCGGACCGCCTTCGCGGACGGGCTGAACGCGGTGGCCGTGGCGGCGGGCACCACGGGAGTGGTGGCCGGCCTGCTGGTGCTCGCCCTGGTCAGGCGGCCGGCCGTGACGCGGACCTCAGTGACGCCTGGGGCTCCTCGTACGCTGACAGAGGAGACGCCCGTACGCAGGGGATGACATGATCGACAGGGCCCTTGCCCGGTAATCGGGTCGTACAGATTCGGTGGAGATTACGGGCCCGAAACTTACTCAACCGTCAGTTTTCTGTCCGACCCTTCCCCATGTGAGCGCATTTTCCTGCGCTGACCTGTGCGTACCTGAGCACCGCTCGGCTTTCCACCCCCTCCCGCCCTCTCGGCGGGTGGGGTAGCTTTCACGGCGCTGAGCGGAGCTTTTCAGCCGAGGCATTC
>NZ_JBIDDQ010000044.1:0-52205 GCF_043195415.1 Streptomyces sp. Y7 | reverse complement strand
GGCCCCCCCCGGGCGCGGCCCCGACCCACCCCCACCCCGCAGGCGCTACCCGCACCCCCACCCAAACCCGCACAGGCCGCCGCAGGCATCCAGCCCCCCCCCCGGAGATCCCGTGACCACACTCGCCCCACCCCCGGCCGTCGCCGCCCCACCGGAACCCCCGCATGAGCCGACCGCCCGCCCCGCCCTCGCGCTCGCCGGCGCGGCTCTCTGCGTGCTCGCCGCGGTCCTGCTCGGCTTCGCCGCGAACCTCACCGTCGTCGGCCACCTCCAGCACGCCCGGGACCAGCAGACCGCCTACGACGAACTCCGCCGCCAACTCGCCCTGGGCATCGCCCCCGTGGGCCAGCGCGACTACGAGGGCAAGCCGCTGCGGACCGGCGCTCCCGTGGCCCTTCTCCGCATCAGGGCGCTCGACATCAAGGAGGTCGTCGCCGAAGGCACCACCTCCGAGGTGCTGATGTCGGGCCCGGGCCACCGCCGCGACACCCCCCTCCCCGGCCAGGCCGGCACGGCCGTCGTCATGGGCCGCCAGTGGGCCTACGGCAGCCCCTTCAACGACCTGCACAACCTCCCCACCGGCACCCGCATCGAACTCACCACCGGTCAGGGCAAGGCGGTCTACGAGGTCACGGGCCTCCGCCGAGCCGGCGACGAACTGCCCGCCCCGGTCACGGGTGGCCAGGGCCGGCTCACCCTCATCACCGCGACCGGAGCGCCGTACACCCCCAACGGAGTGCTCCGCGTGGACGCCAAGCTGATCACCCCGGTCCAGCCCAACCCGCCACGCGACCTGCGCGCAGGCTGGATCACCTCGGCCGAAGAGGCCCTCGGCACCGACGACGGAGCCTGGCTGGCCGTCTTCCTCTGGACCCAGGGCCTGCTGCTCGCCGCTCTGCTCACCGTGATCGCGTACCGGGTCTGGGGCCGCTGGCAGACCTGGATCTGCGCGGGCCCCCTCCTCGCCGCACTCGGCATCGCGGACGCCCAGGCCATCACCGCGCTACTGCCGAACCTGCTCTGACCACCCGGAAGTACCCCACCTCACAAGGGAGTTGACACCACCTCATGTCCAGCCCCGACGTCACCCCCACCCTGCCGCTGCCCCAGCCCGAACCCGAGCCCGAGCCCGAGACCCAGACCCGGTCCCAGATCCCACGCGGCCACATCACCGACCGGATCCCCGCCGGGCGGCCCGGCACGGGCGCCGCCGCCACCCTCCGGGCCGACGCCGTCTCCGCCTGGTTCGGCGACCACAAGGTCCTCGACCGGGTCTCGCTCAGCATGCCCGCCAACCAGGTCACCGCCCTCATCGGCCCCTCCGGCTGCGGCAAGTCGACGTTCCTGCGCATTCTCAACCGCATGCACGAACTGATCGCCTCGGCCTCCCTCGCCGGACGCGTCCTGCTCGACGAGGAGGACATCTACGACCGCGGCCGCCGCATCACCCACGCCCGCAGACAGATCGGCATGGTGTTCCAGAAGCCGAACCCGTTCCCGGCCATGTCGATCTACGACAACGTCGTCGCCGGTCTGCGGCTCAACGCCATCAAGGCCACCCGCGACGGCAAGGACGACCTGGTCGAGGAGTGCCTCACCAAGGCCGGCCTGTGGAACGAGGTCAAGGAACGCCTCCGCCAGCCCGGCGGCGCGCTCTCCGGCGGCCAGCAGCAACGCCTGTGCATCGCCAGGTCGTTGGCCGTACGACCCCGGGTGCTGCTCATGGACGAGCCGTGCTCGGCGCTCGACCCGACCTCCACGCGCCGTATCGAGGAGACCATCGCCGAGCTGAGGTCCGAGGTCACCATCGTCATCGTCACCCACAACATGCAGCAGGCGGCCCGAGTCTCCGACACCTGCGCCTTCTTCCTCGCCTCCCAGGGCACACCGGGCGTCATCGTCGAGCACGGCGCCACCGATGCGATGTTCAACTCCCCGCAGGACGAACGCACTTCGGACTACGTGAACGGGCGTTTCGGGTGACCCGGGGAACCCTCGCAGCCGTACCGATCGCACTGGCCCTGCTCACCGGCTGCGGCAGCGACGGCCCGATGCCGGCGGCCGGATCCTCCCCACCCGCGCCCCACCCCTCCGCGCCGACGACCCCGACCACCTCGACGCCCACGGCCCCGGCCCCCGCTCACCCGACCCCCTCCACCCCCGCACACGCACCCGCACCCCTCACGCCCACCTCACCCGACCGCCCACCCGCTTCCACCACCCCTGGCGGCCCAGTCACCTCGGCCACCCCTCCGCCCGCCGATCCCTCGACCGCCCGCCTACGCGGCCCCGACCTCTCCCGACCCCCGGCCCCCTCCGCCGAGGCCGGCCGCACGGCCAGGCACTCCGTGCCCACCACCCGCCCCCCGAATCCGGCGCGGACGCCCCGGCGGGAGCGAGCGGACCGCCCCGCGCGCACGACGATCCGTATCGGCACCTGGTCCGCGCAGGTCGTGCGCGGCGGGCAGGACGAGGTCGACGCCTGCCGGGACGCCGTGCAGTGGGCCGGGCCCGAACTCGGCACGGAGAACGGCTACGAGATGCGGACGGCCGTGATCGTCGGCCACGACTACTGCGGGTTCGACCGCTTCGCCACCCTGCCCGTCGGCACCACCGTCAGCATCAGCGGCCCGCGCGGCACCTGGCGGTACGAGGTGTACGCCCACTACGTCACACCCGGCCGTGGCGCCCCGTCCGCCGGGCTCTACTGGGGCGACCTCACCCTTCAGTCGTGCGTGGGACCGGACACGGGGTTCAGCTACCTCACGCGGATCTGATCCCGTGCCCGGCCCGTACGCGGCATCCCGCTTCGTGGGTGAAGGGGGCGCGGGACACCCGGAGGGGCGGATGCCTCCGAGGGGGGACAAGGAGCGCATCCGCACTGCCCGTCCAGCATGCGGCGCACGGGACGGAAGCAGGCAGCCGGGAAGCGTGCGACAGCCCAACTCGCCGTGAACCGGCCCGGCTCGCCGTGCTTCAGGGCGCTCTGGACCACACCGGCGCCATGTACGCGCCCCCGTACGCCGAGTCGGCCACCGCCACCGCCACCGTCAGCGCCGGCGCGCGGCAGCGGCGGGAGGCCCGGGACAGCTGCAGGGCCACCGGCAGCAGCAGCGGAAAGGCGGGCAGGAGGAAGCGGGCGCGGGGGAAGTAGACGCCGCCGCTGCCCAGGACGATCGCCAGCAGTATGGAGGTGGTCACCGGGCGGGGCGGTCGCTCGGGGGTTCGGCCGGGATGCGGTCGTGGACACGGCGCGGCTCCGGGCGGTTCGGCGCGGACGGTCCCGTCCACCGTTGCCCGGGGGCCCGGGCGGGCCGTGGAGCGCGGGTCGGCCGGCCCGGGGAAAACGCCCGAAAGGGTGCCTCCGTATGGGGGCACCCTTTCGGGAACGGGTCACGGCGACGGCGTACGGCTCAGATGCCCGCCGCAGCCGACAGGTCGCGCTTGATCGCCGCCAGCAGGCCGGCCGCCTCGGTGCGGGCGGCCGGGAGACCGGCGTGCTCGGCCACCGGCACGACGACCTCCAGGTAGCACTTCAGCTTGGGCTCGGTGCCGCTGGGGCGGACGATGACGCGGGCGCCTTCGAGGGTGTAGCGCAGGCCGTCGGTGGGCGGGAGCGTCTCGGTGCCCCGGGTGAGGTCCTCGGCGCGGGTGATGGCCAGGCCGGCCAGCTCCGTCGGCGGCTGCTCGCGCAGCCGGCGCATGGCGTCGGCGATGACCGACAGGTCCTCGACGCGCACCGAGAGCTGGTCCGTGGCGTGCAGGCCGTGCTCCACCGCGAGGTCGTCCAGGAGGTCGAGGAGCGTGCGGCCCTCGGACTTGAGGACGGAGGCCAGCTCCGTGATCAGCAGGGCGGCCGTGATGCCGTCCTTGTCGCGTACGCCCTCGGGGTCGACGCAGTAGCCGAGGGCCTCCTCGTAGCCGTAGCGCAGGCCGTCGACGCGGGCGATCCACTTGAAGCCGGTGAGGGTCTCCTCGTAGGGGAGCCCCGCCTTCTCGGCGATCCGGCCGAGGAGGGAGGAGGAGACGATCGACTCGGCGAAGGTGCCGCGTGCGCCGCGCTCGACCAGGTGGGCGGCGAGGAGAGCGCCGACCTCGTCGCCGCGCAGCATGCGCCACTCGTCGTTCTCCTTCACGGCCACGGCGCAGCGGTCGGCGTCGGGGTCGTTGGCGATGACGAGGTCGGGGTCCGTCTCGCGGGCCTTCGCGAAGGCCAGGTCCATCGCTCCGGGCTCTTCCGGGTTGGGGAAGGCGACGGTGGGGAAGTCCGGGTCGGGGTCGGCCTGCTCGGCGACGAGGGCGGGGGCGGGGAAGCCGGCGCGCTCGAACGCGGCGAGGAGGACGTCCTTCCCGACGCCGTGCATCGCGGTGTAGACGGTGCGGGCGGTGCGGGGGGAGTCGGGGGCGAGGACCTCGTCGGTGCGGGCGAGGTAGGCGCCGAGGACGTCGTCGCCGAGGGTCTGCCAGCCGGACTCCGGGCGGGGGACGTCGTTGAGGGACCGTACGGCGTCGATCTCGGCGGCGATGTCGGCGTCGGCGGGCGGGACGATCTGGGAGCCGTCGCCGAGGTAGACCTTGTAGCCGTTGTCGCGGGGCGGGTTGTGGCTGGCGGTGACCTCTACGCCGGCCACCGCGCCGAGGTGCCTTATCGCGTACGCGAGGACCGGGGTGGGAAGGGGGCGGGGGAGTACGGCCGCGCGCAGGCCGGCGCCGGTCATGACGGCGGCCGTGTCGCGGGCGAAGTCCTCCGACTTGTGGCGGGCGTCGTAGCCGATGACGACGAGGCCGTCGGTGTGGCCCTGCTTCCTGAGGTAGGCGGCGAGGCCGGCCGCGGCGCGGATGACGACCGTGCGGTTCATACGCATGGGGCCGGCGCCGAGTTCGCCGCGCAGGCCGGCGGTGCCGAACTGGAGGGTGCCGCTGAAGCGGGCGGTGAGCTCTTCGACGTCGGCCTTGTCGATGAGGCCGGCGAGCTCGTCGCGGGTCTCCGGGTCGGGGTCCTCGGCGAGCCATGCCTGGGCCCGGGCGATGAGGTCGTCGTGCACGTCGGGGTCAGCCTCTCGTTGTCGGTCGTGATGCCTGCGGCGGCCTGTGGGGGTTGGGTGGGGGCTTGTGTAGCGCCTGCGGGTGGTGGGTGGGTCGGGGAGGGGGGGGGGGGGGGGGGGGGGGGGGGGGGGGGGGGGGGGACGTGCCGGGGGGTGTCCGTCCTCGGTCGGGCGGTGCTCTCTCGCAAGAGGGTGCCCTGCGTTGACGCCCGCCGCTGCGGGCGGACACCCCCCGGCACGTCCCCTTCTCGCCGTCGGCGACCGCAGGTGCTTCGTGGCCCACCTGCTTTCAGGGGCGCGGGGAACTGCGCGAACGGTTGCTACGGTGGCGGTCACGTGGCGCGACCCCCTTCTTTCAGGGGCGCGGGGAACTGCGCGAACGGTCGTGGCGGCCGCGTTCACGGCTTGGCGCAGCTCCGTTGCAACCCCCTTCTCTGGGGGGCGCGGGGAACTGCGCGATCAGCCGCTGCGGACCCGCAGCCGCCGGACGACAGGCCGAGGCACCCCCGTGGGCGCGGCGCCCCCTACAGGCGGCCGAGGACCTGCGCCAGCAGCGAACCCATCTGCGTCGCACTGTCGCGGCCCGCCTGGAGGACCTCCTCGTGGTTGAGGGGCTCGCCCGTCATACCCGCGGCGAGGTTCGTCACCAGGGAGATGCCCAGAACCTCCGCGCCCGCCTCACGCGCCGCGATGGCCTCCAGGACCGTCGACATGCCCACCAGGTCCGCACCGATCACGCGGGCCATGCGGATCTCGGCCGGCGTCTCGTAGTGCGGGCCGGGGAACTGGGCGTAGACGCCTTCCTCGAGGGTGGGGTCGATCTCCTTGCACAGGGCGCGCAGGCGGGGGGAGTAGAGGTCGGTGAGGTCGACGAAGTTGGCGCCGATGATGGGGGAGGTGGCCGTGAGGTTGATGTGGTCGCTGATCAGGACCGGCTGGCCGGGGCGCATGCCCTCGCGCAGGCCGCCGCAGCCGTTGGTGAGGACGATCGTCTTGCAGCCGGCCGCCACCGCGGTGCGCACGCCATGGGACACGGCGGCCACGCCGCGGCCCTCGTAGTAGTGGGTGCGGCCGAGGAAGACCAGGGCGCGCTTGTTGCCGATCCGGTACGAGCGGATCTTGCCGCCGTGCCCTTCCACCGCCGGCGGGGGGAACCCGGGCAGCTCGGTGACCAGGAACTCGGCCTCGGGTGCGCCGAGGGCGTCCACGGCCGGAGCCCAGCCGGAGCCCATCACGAGGGCGACGTCGTGGGTCTCGGCGCCGGTGAGTTCGCGCAGGCGCGCGGCGGCGGCGTCGGCGGCGGCGTGGGGGTCGCCCTGGATGTCGTCCGGAAGAAGAGATGCGTTCACGCGACTGAGGGTAGCCGGTTTGGGCCTACGCGCGTAGATGACAGAGCTCACGGGATGGCGATCGTTGTCTTGTCGTTTCCAACGAAACCTGTGAACGCGGGGACTGGAGGGATGGGGGTGACCGGTGAGCCTCAGCAGGGGCGCTTGCGCAGCTCCATCACGTAGTCGTGGGGCGCACCGGCCGACTCGGCGGCGTCCGCGATCTCGCCCAGATAGCGGGCCGACGGCAGCCCGCCCTCGTAGGCGTTCAGCACGTACGCCCAGGCCGGCTCCTCGCCCTCCAGCGTGTGCACCCGGACCCGCAGCCGGCGGTATATCCCGAGGCCGACGCCCTCCCAGCGGTCCAGGGACTCCTCGTCCATGGGCGCGATGTCGTACAGCGCGACGAAGACCTGCTCCAGGGGGTCCTCGACGAGTGTCGCCAGCGCACCCTCCCAGCCGAGCTGCTCGCCGCCGAACGTCAGCCGCCACCCGTTCAGCCAGCCGGTGGCACGCAGCGGCGAGTGAGGGGCGCGGCGGGTCATCAGCCGCGCGTCGAGATTGCCGGCGTACGCGGCGTAGAGCGACATGGAGAGAGGGTACGGCAGGGACATCGTGTGCCCCTCCCGTAACGGTGGTGTCTCGGGCGGGCCCCCAGGCGGTACCACGGTCAGGCGTGCGGGACAATGGAGTACGTGACTCGGATCGTGATCATCGGTGGCGGACCCGGCGGATACGAGGCGGCCCTGGTGGCCGCCCAGCTCGGCGCGGAGGTGACCGTCGTCGACTGCGACGGTCTGGGCGGGGCGTCGGTGCTCACCGACTGCGTGCCGTCGAAGACTCTCATCGCCACGGCCGAGGTGATGACCACCTTCGACTCCTCCTACGAGGAGCTGGGGATCATCGTCGCCGACGACACCCCGCACATCGACACGCCCGCCCGGGTGGTGGGCGTCGATCTGGGCAAGGTCAACCGGCGTGTGAAGCGGCTCGCCCTGGCGCAGTCCCATGACATCACCGCCTCCGTCACGCGCGCCGGTGCGCGGGTGATGCGGGGCCGGGGCCGGCTGGAGGGCATGCAGGGCCTCGACGGGTCGCGCAAGGTGGTCGTGCGGGCCGCCGACGGGAGTGAGGAGACGCTCGTCGCGGACGCCGTTCTGATCGCGACCGGCGGTCATCCGCGTGAGCTGCCCGACGCCCAGCCCGACGGCGAGCGCATCCTGAACTGGACCCAGGTCTACGACCTCGACGAGCTGCCCGAGGAGCTCATCGTGGTCGGCTCCGGTGTCACCGGTGCCGAGTTCGCCGGTGCCTACCAGGCCCTCGGGTCGCGGGTCACCCTCGTGTCGTCGCGGGACCGCGTGCTGCCGGGTGAGGACCCGGACGCCGCCGCCGTTCTGGAGGACGTCTTCCGGCGCCGTGGCATGAACGTCATGGCGCGCTCGCGTGCCGCCGCCGCCAAGAGGGTCGGCGACCGGGTCGAGGTCACCCTCGCCGACGGACGCGTCATCAGCGGCAGCCACTGCCTCATGGCCGTCGGCGCCATCCCGAACAGCGAGGGCATGGGCCTGGAGGAGGCCGGCGTCAAGCTGCGCGAGTCCGGGCACATCTGGACCGACAAGGTGTCCAGGACGACCGCGCCGGGTGTGTACGCGGCCGGTGACGTGACCGGAGTCTTCGCGCTGGCGTCGGTCGCGGCGATGCAGGGACGTATCGCCATGTACCACTTCCTGGGTGACGCGGTGGCTCCGCTGAACCTGAAGACCGTCTCGTCGAACGTGTTCACCGACCCCGAGATCGCCACCGTCGGCTACACGCAGGCCGACGTGGACGCGGGCAAGATCGACGCCCGGGTCGTCAAGCTGCCGCTGCTGCGCAACCCGCGCGCGAAGATGCAGGGCATCCGGGACGGCTTCGTCAAGATCTTCTGCCGTCCGGGCACGGGCATCGTGGTGGGCGGTGTGGTCGTCTCGCCGCGCGCCTCGGAACTCATCCACCCGATCTCGATCGCGGTCGACAACAATCTGACGGTCGAACAGATCGCGAACGCCTTCACCGTGTACCCCTCCCTTTCGGGCTCGATCGCCGAGGTCGCGCGGCAGCTCCACACGCGCAAGTCCGGCGGCGAACTCTGACGGCCGGAACCGATTCCTCGCTGGTCACGGGGAGTTGTCGAGCATGCGTACGGCATAGGCGGCGCGACTAGGCCCTATACCACTTCTCGCCCTTGCGTGCGAACAACTTCTGTTATTCGGCGCAAACTGCTGAAACCAGACGGTCGTTGGGGTTACTGTCAGTTTCGTGTTCGCTGCAGAACGTCGCCAATTGATCCTCGAAATGGTGCGAGCGAACGGGGCCGTGTCGCTCCGTGAGCTCGCCCGCGTCGTCCAGACCTCCGAAGTGACCGTACGGCGGGACGTGCGCGCACTGGAGGCAGAAGGACTCCTCGACCGCCGGCACGGCGGTGCGGTATTGCCGGGCGGGTTCACGCGGGAGTCCGGCTTTCCGCAGAAGTCACATCTCGCGACCGCCGAGAAGACGGCCATCGCCGACCTCGCCGCGAACTTCGTGGAGGAGGGCGAGGCGATCGTCGTCGGGGCGGGGACCACCACGCAGGAGCTGGCCCGACGGCTCGCCCGCGTGCCCGGACTGACCGTCGTCACCAACTCCCTCCTGGTCGCGCAGGCGTTGGCCCATGCCAACCGGGTCGAGGTCGTCATGACCGGCGGCACGCTCCGGGGCTCCAACTACGCCCTCGTCGGCAGCGGCGCCGAGCAGTCCCTGCAAGGGCTGCGGGTGTCGCGTGCCTTCCTCTCCGGCAGTGGTCTGACCGCCGAGCGCGGGCTGTCCACGTCCAACATGCTCTCGGCGTCCGTCGACCGGGCGCTCGTCCAGGCGGCCGCGGAGGTCGTCGTCCTCGCCGATCACACCAAGCTCGGCACGGACACGATGTTCCAGACGGTGCCCACGGATGTCATCACTCGGCTCGTCACCGACGAACCGCCGGCCCATGACGACCGCGCCCACACCGAGTTGCAGGCCCTTGCCGACCAGGGGGTGCAGATCGCCGTGGCCGGGGCGAGCGGGGCGTCGGGGGGTGACGAGGTCCCGGCGCGGCGTCAGCAGCGTGCGCTGCCGGGACCGCGACGGGGGCCCTCCGGAGGTGGGCCGGGGTTGCGGCCGGCCGGTGCGGCGGTGCTCGGTGAGCAGGGGGCCGAGCGGGAGCGGGCGCGGGTCGCCGATCTGCGGCGGCGTTAGGCCGCCCGTTCGCCGTAGGGCTTGCTGTGGTCGCGCGAGCGCCGGTCGGGTGTGGCTGGTCGCGCAGTTCCCCGCGCCCCTAGCTCGGTTTCAGTCCTCGCAGTGTCAAGTGCAGCAACCGGTCCGCCAGGTCCGGGTCGTCCGGTGTCTCCTCCGCCGCCAGCGCGATCGCGTGGGTGAGCTGGAGCAGGTCGGTGATGGCCACGTCCGGGCGGACTGTCCCGGCCTCCTGGGCCCGTGACAGCAGTGCGCCGCCCGCTTGTCTGATGGGGTCGCTGCACCGGGCCAGGGCCGAGGTGCCGTCGTAGGAGACGGACATCAGGGAGCGGGCCAGCCCGCGGTACTCGCCCGCGTGCGTGACCATCTCGCGCAGCCATGTCACCAGTGCCGAGCACGGTTCCGGTGAGCGCAGGAGTTCCCGTGAGCGGGCCAGCAGATCGCCGACCGCCTCCTCGAAGACCGCGCTCAACAAAGCGTCGCGGTTGGGGAAGTGGCGGTAGAGGGTGCCGATGCCGACCCCTGCCCGGCGGGCGACGTCCTCCAGGGACGCGTCCGTGCCGTGCTCGGCGAAGGCGGAGCGGGCCTCGGTCAGCAGGCGTTCGTGATTGCGGCGGGCGTCCGCCCGCATGGCACGGGGCGGGGCCGGAGCTGCCACGCCGCCGCTTTCCGCAGCCTCGCTCGACGTCCCGCCCACCATCGCTCTCACCTGCTCTCTCGCCCGCCCGGTGTGGCTCCAGAATGCCACCGAGCATAGAACGAGGCGCCCGGTGGACCGTCTCTCCGGTCCACCGGGCGCCTCGGCTGTCGTCTGCGTCAGTCCTTGATCTCGCAGATCGCGGCGCCCGAGGTGAGGGAGGCGCCGACCTCGGCCGACAGGCCCTTGACGGTGCCGGACTTGTGGGCGTTGAGAGGCTGTTCCATCTTCATCGCCTCGAGGACGACGATCAGGTCGCCCTCCTTGACCTCCTGGCCCTCCTCGACGGCGACCTTGACGATGGTGCCCTGCATGGGGGAGGCGAGGGTGTCGCCGGAGGCGGCCGGACCGGACTTCTTTGCGGCGCGGCGCTTGGGCTTGGCGCCGGCGGCGAGGCCGGTGCGGGCGAGGGTCATGCCGAGCGAGGCCGGCAGGGAGACCTCCAGGCGCTTGCCGCCGACCTCGACGACGACCGTCTCACGGCCCGTCTCCTCCTCCGCGTCGGCATCCGCGGGGGCGGCGAAGGGCTTGATCTCGTTGACGAACTCGGTCTCGATCCAGCGGGTGTGGACCGTGAACGGGTCGGCGGAGCCGGTCAGTTCCGGTGCGAACGCCGGGTCCTTCACGACCGCGCGGTGGAAGGGGATGGCGGTGGCCATGCCCTCGACCTGGAACTCCTCCAGCGCCCGGGCGGCGCGCTGGAGCGCCTGCTCGCGGGTGGCGCCCGTGACGATCAGTTTCGCCAGCAGCGAGTCCCAGGCGGGGCCGATGACACTGCCGGACTCTACGCCCGCGTCCAGGCGCACGCCCGGACCCGACGGCGGGGCGAACAGGGTGACGGTGCCGGGAGCGGGCAGGAAGTTGCGGCCCGGGTCCTCACCGTTGATACGGAACTCGAAGGAGTGCCCGCGCAGCGGCGGGTCGTCGTAGCCGAGGGCCTCGCCGTCGGCGATACGGAACATCTCCCGGACCAGGTCGATGCCGGCGACCTCCTCGGTGACCGGGTGCTCGACCTGCAGACGGGTGTTGACCTCCAGGAAGGAGATCGTGCCGTCCATGCCGACGAGGAACTCCACCGTGCCGGCGCCGACGTAGCCGGCTTCCTTCAGGATCGCCTTCGACGACGAGTACAGCTCCGCGACCTGCGCCTCGGACAGGAACGGCGCCGGGGCCTCCTCCACCAGCTTCTGGTGGCGGCGCTGCAGCGAGCAGTCACGGGTGGAGACGACGACGACGTTGCCGTGGGTGTCGGCCAGGCACTGCGTCTCCACGTGGCGGGGCTTGTCGAGGTAGCGCTCGACGAAGCACTCGCCACGGCCGAACGCGGCGATGGCCTCACGGACGGCGGAGTCGTAGAGCTCGGGGACCTCTTCGAGGGTGCGGGCGACCTTCAGGCCGCGTCCGCCACCGCCGAAGGCGGCCTTGATCGCGATCGGCAGGCCGTGCTGCTCGGCGAACGCCACGACCTCCTCCGCGCCCGAGACGGGGTCGGGGGTGCCCGCCACGAGGGGGGCGCCGGCACGCTGGGCGATGTGCCGGGCGGCGACCTTGTCACCGAGGTCGCGGATGGCCTGCGGCGGCGGGCCGATCCAGATGAGGCCGGCGTCCAGGACGGCCTGGGCGAAGTCGGCGTTCTCCGACAGGAAGCCGTAGCCGGGATGGATCGCGTCCGCGCCGGACTCGCGGGCGGCGTTCAGCACCTTGTCGATGTCGAGGTAGCTGGTCGCCGGGGTGTCACCGCCCAGGGCGAACGCCTCATCCGCGGCGCGGACATGCAGAGCGTCACGGTCCGGATCCGCGTAGACGGCCACGCTCGCGATCCCGGCATCCCGGCAGGCCCGGGCCACGCGGACAGCGATTTCGCCACGGTTGGCGATGAGCACCTTGCGCACGATTGAGGCTCCCTCCTTGAAACAAGCCGAGTTTAGGGACTGCCGACACGACACTTCGACCCGTCCCCAGTGGTGAGCTTGCCCACACGGAGCGTGATTCCAGGCTCGCCCGACCTGCGAAATCCCTTGTCGCGCCACGGTACGCAGGTCTCTCCCGGGAAACCCTAGCTCTCCTCTGTGGTCAAGGTCTCTGTCATCACGTGCTGCGGGCCACTCGGTTTCTTTGTGGAATCCCTACGAATGGCCCAATGCATCTTTGCCATCTCCCGAACCCTTGTCCCGGGGTTTACCCGTTAGTAGCGTTCGCGATGTCTCGAACGTACTTGGGGTAACCGTCGTCGTGGTCGAATGCGGCTCGAACGGCGCTCGAAGAGCTCGGAAGTGGGTGGGGACCGGTGGTGCGCAGGCCGGTGGCGTGGGTCGTGGCGGTTGTGCTCCTCGTGGAGGCGCTCGGGATCGCGGCGCTGAACTGGTTCCTCGGGGTCGTCGTCGACCGTCAGGACATGTCCCTGGCGGGGCTGGATCCTGACGTGATGTCGGTGTCCTCGAAGGTCGGCGGTCTGGTCTTCGGCGGCTACTTCGCGCTGTGCGGTCTGGTCGCGCTGCTGGTCGCCCTGCGCGACCGCGCCCCGGCCGGCCTCGGGCGCATCCTGCTGATCAGCGCGGCCGTGGTGCACGGCCTGCTGGGCGCGTTCGCCTGGGGGCTGGTGGGCTGGACCGCGTTCCTCTTCATGATCGTCGTGCTCGGCCTGATCGTGCTGCTGCTGATGACCTACGACGGCCAGGCCGCGCCCGGGCGGCCCGCCGACGCCGCGCCCGACGGCGGCAAGGGCGGCGACGGCTCCCAGGCCGGCGGTTCCCCGGCGGAGGGCTCCCCGGCGGGCGGCTCGCCCGTCACTTCTCCGCCGGCGCCCACAACTCCGTGATGCCGATGCCCAGTTGCGCCAGCAGCCGCCGCACCAGCGGCAGGCTGATGCCGATCACATTGCCGTGGTCGCCGTCGATGCCGTCGATGAACGGGGCGGAGCGGCCGTCCAGGGTGAAGGCCCCGGCGACGTAGAGGGGCTCGCCGGAGGCGACGTACGAGGCGATCTCCTCGTCCGTGGGCTCGCCGAAGCGGACGACCGTGGAGGCGGTGGCGGAGGTGTACCGGCCGCTGGCCGTGTCGTAGACGCAGTGGCCGGTCTGGAGTGTGCCCGCGCGCCCGCGCATCGACTTCCAGCGGGCGGTGGCCTCCTCGGCGTCGGCCGGCTTGCCGAGGGCCTGGCCGTCCAGGTCGAGGACGGAGTCGCAGCCGATCACGATCGCGCCGCTGACCTCGGGCCGTGCCGCCACGACGGAGGCCTTCGCCTCGGCCAGGGCGAGCGCCAGCTCGGCGGGGGTGGGTGCGCTCACGGCGTCCTCGTCGACGCCGCTCACGATGACCTCGGGGGTCAGCCCGGCCTGCCGGAGCAGATTGAGGCGGGCGGGGGACTGGGAGGCGAGGACGAGCCGGCGGCGGGGCTGATCAGTCATGCCGTCAGCGTATCGGCGGGCCCGGCCGGTCTCACCTCAGTCCGAGCACGATCATCGTGAGCACCATGGCCAGCGCCATGAGAACGCCCAGCCGCCGCAACATCTCCTGCATGTCACGCAGTTCTTTGGGCGGCTCGTTCTCGGGGTCGGACCACAGCATGCCTTCCATCGTCGGTCGGGTGCCCGCGGCGGCGCCTGAGTACGCATACTCAACTTCTCTCTAAACGGTGCTACGGTTTCATTAACTAAAGGGACTTCAGTTCCGTTTGGAGGATGTGTCATGTTCACCGCTTCCTGGACCGCGTCACCCCAGCGCCCCAGCGAGGGCTTCACGCCCAACTGGTCCCGCGAGGGCTTCTGGCGCCAGTCGCTACGTCAGGTCGTCCGGCTGTCGGCGGCCGGTGGCCGGGTGCGGGTGCGGCTGTCCCACGCATACGGCGCCTCGCCGGTCCGGGTCGCCGGCGCGAGCGTGGGGCGCGCGGCAGAAGGGGCGGCCGTGCGGCCCGGGTCGCTGACCCGGCTCACCTTCGGGGGCGCCGACGGGGTCGCGATACCCGCGCGCGGGGAGGCCGTCAGCGACGCCGCCCACCTCGCCGTGGCCGCCGGGGAGTCGGTCGCCGTCACGCTGTACTTCGACGCCGCCACCGGTCCCGCGACCTTCCACGCCCAGGCCTTCACGGTCGGCCACCGGGGCGAGGGCGACCTGTCGCAGGCGTCCGGCGGCGAGGGCTTCGACGCCGAGACCGAGTCCTGGTACTTCCTGTCGGCCGTCGAGACCGACGCCGGCCGCACGGACGCCGTCGCGCTCCTCGGCGACTCGATCACGGACGGGTTCGGCTCGACGGTGGGCGCGGACCGGCGCTGGTCGGACGCGCTCGCGCAGCGCACGGGACGGCCCGTCCTCAACGCCGGCATCGGCGGGAACCTGCTGCTCAACGACTCGGCCTGGTACGGCGACGGGGGCGTGGGCCGGCTGCGCCGGGACGTCCTCGACCTGCCCGGTGTGGACACGCTCGTCGTTCTGCTCGGGCTGAACGACATCGGCTTCAGCGAGACGGACGAGCAGCCCACGTACAAGCCCGCGCCGGTGGTGGAGGCGGCGGAGCTGATCGCCGGGCACCGGGAGGTGCTACGGCAGGGCAGGGCGGCCGGGCTGCGGGTGATCGGCGGCACCCTGCTGCCGTTCGGGGGCTCGGACCACTGGGGCGAGCACGCGGCCGAGGTCAGTCACGAACTCAACGAGTGGATCCGGAGCTCGGGGGAGTACGACGCCGTGGTGGACCTGAACCGGGCGCTGGCCGATCCGGAGAACCCGGACCGGCTGCGACCGGCTCATGACTTCGGGGATCATCTGCACCCCAATGACGCGGGGTACGCGCTGATGGCGGAGGAGACTGCGCGCCGTTTGTGACCGCGGGTGCGTCGCGGCCGGTCGCGCCCGCGCGGCGGAGCCGCATAGCGATGCAGCCCCGCCCCTCAGGCGCGCGCTCCGGTCAGCCCGGCCAGTAGGTGCGTGCCCACGTCGCCGGGCCCGGCTGGGGCAGGCGTTGGCGCGCGATGCGGGACGGGTCCGACCACCCGTCCCGCGGCCTGGGTGCGCCGGGCGGGAGGGCTGCCTCCGCCGCGGCGCGGGCGCGGACCACCGCCAGTGCGGCGGCCAGCTCCTCCGGTGTCGGGTTGCCCCGTAGGACCTTGATGTTCATGGCGGCTCCCAGCAGGCCTAGAGGGGGATGTTGCCGTGCTTCTTCGGAGGCAGGGATTCCCGCTTCGTACGCAGCTGACGCAGCCCGCGCACGACATGGCGGCGCGTCTCGGACGGCATGATCACCGCGTCGACGTAACCGCGCTCGGCCGCGACGTAGGGGTTGAGGAGGGCGTCCTCGTACTCCTGGATCAGCCGCGCGCGCACCGCCTCCAGGTCCTCCCCGCTCGCCTCGGCCTCGGCGAGGGTGCGCCGGTGCAGGATGTTGACCGCGCCCTGGGCGCCCATGACGGCGATCTGGGCGGTGGGCCAGGCGAGGTTGATGTCGGCGCCCAGGTGCTTGGAGCCCATGACGTCGTAGGCACCGCCGAAGGCCTTGCGCGTGATGATCGTGATCAGCGGGACCGTGGCCTCGGCGTAGGCGTAGATCAGCTTGGCGCCGCGCCGGATGATGCCGGTGTGCTCCTGGTCGACACCCGGCAGGAAGCCGGGCACGTCGACGAAGGTGAGGACCGGGACGTTGAAGGCGTCGCAGGTGCGCACGAAGCGCGCGGCCTTCTCGGAGGCGTCGATGTCCAGGCAGCCGGCGAACTGCATCGGCTGGTTGGCGACGATGCCGACGGGGCGCCCCTCGACCCGGCCGAAGCCGGTGATGATGTTCGGCGCGAACAGCGGCTGCGTCTCGAAGAACTCGGCGTCGTCCAGCACGTGCTCGATCACCGCGTGCATGTCGTACGGCTGGTTCGCGCTGTCCGGCACGATCGTGTCCAGCTCGCGGTCCTCGTCGGTGAGGGAGAGGTCCGCCTCCTCCTCGAACACCGGGGGCTCGGAGAGGTTGTTGGACGGCAGGTACGACAGCAGCTGCTTGACGTACTCGATGGCGTCCTTCTCGTCCCCGGCCATGTGATGTGCCACACCGGAGGTCGAGTTGTGGGTGCGGGCACCGCCCAGCTCCTCGAAGCCGACGTCCTCGCCGGTGACCGTCTTGATGACGTCCGGGCCGGTGATGAACATGTGCGAGGTCTGGTCGACCATGACCGTGAAGTCGGTGATGGCCGGGGAGTAGACCGCGCCGCCCGCACAGGGGCCGACGACCAGGCTGATCTGCGGGATGACGCCGGAGGCGTGGGTGTTGCGGCGGAAGATCTCGCCGTAGGCACCGAGGGAGGCCACGCCCTCCTGGATGCGGGCGCCGCCGGAGTCGTTGATGCCGATGACCGGGCAGCCGGTCTTCAGTGCGAAGTCCATCACCTTGACGATCTTCTGCCCGTAGACCTCGCCCAGGGCGCCGCCGAAGACGGTGAAGTCCTGCGAGAACACGGCGACCGGACGGCCGTCGACGGTGCCATACCCGGTGACGACACCGTCGCCGTACGGGCGGTTCTTCTCCAGGCCGAAGTTGGTGGAGCGGTGCCGCGCGAACTCGTCGAGCTCGACGAAGGAGCCCTCGTCGAGGAGGAGCTCGACCCGCTCACGGGCCGTCAACTTGCCTTTGGCGTGCTGCTTTTCGACGGCGCGTGCGGAGCCGGCGTGCGTCGCTTCCTCGATACGGCGCTGGAGATCCGCGAGCTTGCCCGCGGTGGTGTGGATGTCGATCCCAGGGGTCCCTTGGATCTCGTGACGCTCTTCCGGCTCGGACATCGGGATGTGGCTCCCTGCCTGCTCAAAAGGGGGGACGGTTACTCATCCGTAGAGTAGTGGGGTGCCTACCAATCGGCAGTGCGGCGTTTACCACACCTAGGGTGGGTTGCATGACGCCGCGAGATGCATCAGACGACAGCCGTTGGTCGGATCTGGAACGGCCACCGCTCAACATCGCCGCGCTGCGGCGTGGGCTCGTGCGGGAGGGCGGACTGTGGCGCCGGGTGGAGGTGGTGGGGCGCACCGGCTCCACCAACACCGACCTGGTGGACCTGGCGACGGCGGGCAAGGCGGAGGAGGGCACCGTCCTGGTCGCCGAGGAGCAGACGGCGGGCCGGGGCCGCCTGGACCGCAACTGGACCGCCCCGCCCCGCTCCGGGCTGTTCTTCTCCGTGCTGCTGAACCCCGCAGAGGTGCCGGTGCCCCGCTGGGGATGGCTGCCGCTGCTCACCGGGGTCGCCGTCGCGACGGGGCTGTCCCGGGCGGCGGGCGTCGACACGGCACTCAAGTGGCCGAACGACGTGCTGGTGACCGTCGGCGGCGAGGAACGCAAGACCGGCGGCATCCTGGCCGAGCGCGCCGGGGAGGCCGGAGTGGTCATCGGGGTCGGCATCAACGTCACCCTGCGCGCCGACGAGCTCCCGGTGCCCCAGGCGGCCTCACTGGTGCTCGCCGGCGCGGCGAGCACCGACCGCGATCCGCTGCTGCGGGGAATGCTGCGGTCCCTGGAGGAGTGGTACGGGCGTTGGCTGGCCGCGGCGGGGGACCCGTTGGTCAGCGGGCTCCAGGAGACGTATGCGGCAGGGTGCGCGACGCTGGGGAAGATGGTGCGGGCCGAGCTGCCGGGCGATCGGTCGATCACCGGGGAGGCCGTCGCCATCGACGGCGACGGACGGCTCGTGCTGGCGACGGAGGAGGGCGTCCAGGAACCGGTGGGGGCGGGAGACATCGTGCACCTGCGTCCGGCGTGAGGAGGGACCGGCGTGCGGACACCGGCGGTGGCACGTCCCGTGACCGGGAACGCGGCCCGCACCGGCGTCAGGCACCTCACCAGCGGTAGTACGGCATTGTCGGCTTTCTCTTACGGAGTGAGCTGGCGCACACCTGCCGTAAAGTGAAGGGCCGGTCGATGACCGACCGCGGCAGATCGGAAGGGCAGCTAGGCGTGACCGTCGACGACACGGGCTCCGGCACGGGCGCGGACGGCCGGGTGGACCCCAACGCCGCCGACCCCGGCGACGACCCGCTCGCCCTGCGTCTGGAGCAGCTCATCCTCGGCGCGGAGCGGCGCTACACCCCGTTTCAGGCGGCACGCAGCGCCGGGGTCTCCATGGAGCTGGCGTCCCGCTTCTGGCGGGCCATGGGCTTCGCCGACATCGGGCAGGCCAAGGCGCTGACCGAGGCCGACGTCCTGGCGCTGCGGCGCCTGGCCGGTCTCGTCGAGGCGGGCCTGCTCAGCGAGGCCATGGCCGTGCAGGTGGCGCGGTCCACGGGGCAGACCACCGCCCGGCTGGCGGAGTGGCAGATCGACTCGTTCCTGGAGGGCCTGACCGAGCCCCCGGAGCCCGGGATGACGCGCACCGAGGTGACGTACCCGATCATCGAGCTGCTCCTGCCCGAGCTGGAGGAGTTCCTCGTCTACGTCTGGCGCCGTCAGCTCGCCGCCTCGGCGGGCCGGGTCATCCAGGCCGCCGACGACGAGGAGATGGTCGACCGGCGTCTCGCCGTGGGCTTCGCCGACCTCGTCGGCTTCACCCGGCTGACCCGGCGCATGGAGGAGGAGGAACTCGGCGAACTTGTCGAGGCCTTCGAGACCACGGCGGCCGACCTGGTGGCCGCGCGCGGCGGACGGCTGATCAAGACGCTCGGCGACGAGGTGCTGTACGCGGCCGACGATGCCGGGGTCGCCGCGGAGATCGCGCTGCGACTGATCGAGACGATGGCGGGTGACGAGACGATGCCCGAGCTGCGCGTCGGCATCGCCTTCGGCACGGTGACCACCCGGATGGGCGATGTGTTCGGTACGACCGTGAACCTCGCGTCCCGGCTGACGTCGATAGCGCCTCGGGACGCCGTGCTCGTCGACAGCGCGTTCGCGGAGGAGCTCATCCGAACGGGTGAGGCGCCGGCGTCCGAGGCGGAGGCGGCGGAGGCCGCGGCCACCGCCGAGAAGGAGGGCGAGGAGCCTCCGGTGTACCGGTTCGCACTCCAGCCGATGTGGCAGCGGCCGGTGCGTGGACTGGGCGTCGTGGAGCCGTGGCTCCTGACGCGGAGGGCTTCCGCCGACGAGGAGTGAGCGATGCCTCGCGGGGGGCCGGTGGTCGGCCGCGGGTGCGTTGTAGCCGGTTGCGCAGTTCCCCGCGCCCCTGGGGGTTTTGGTGTGGGGGTTGTTGCGTGGCCGGGTGGGGCGTCTGGGGTTGAGGTGCGGCTGCGGGTGGTCGTGGCTGGTTGCGCGGTCCCCCCGCCCCTGGGGGTTTTGGTGCGGGGGTTGTTGTCGGGGGCGGGGCGTCCGGGGTCGTGGGACGGCCGCGGGTGGGTTGTGGCTGGTCGCGCCGTTCCCCGCGCCCCTGGGGGGTTTCAGTGAGCGGGTTTGTCGGGGTGGTCCCCCGTTGCTGTGGGGTGTTTCAGTGGCGGGCGGACAGGGGGTCGACGCACAGGCCGATGATCGGGATGCAGACGGAGTTGTCGTCGGGGTGAGTCGGCTGGGCGGGCGGGGGGCTCGTCGGGGGTCGGCCGGGCGTTTCCGCCGGGGGTGAGGTCGGCCGAGGAGCCTGGGGCGCTGTCGTCGCTGGTTCGGGCGCCGGTGTGTCCGGCTGGGTGCCGGGTGCCGTGGGGGCCGTGGCGCCGCCCGGGAAGCGCGGTGCGGTCGTAGCGTTCCGAGTCGGGGTCGGTACGACGATCGAGTCCGTCGTCGGCGCCGTGCCCAGGCCGCCCATGGCCGAGGTCGCCGACGGCGTCGCCCTCGGGTTGGTCGGCGGCAGGGTGGCCGCGGCGTTCGTCGAGCGGTCCGGTTCCGCGTCCGAGCCCGGTGCCGCGGCGGGGTCGGACTCCGTCGCGCCCAGGCCGCCGACTCCGGAATCGGGCGCCATGCGTACGAGGCTCAGGGCGCCTGCCGCCAGAGCCAGCCCGCCGGCCGCGAGGAGAACCTTGCGGGGGCGGGGACGGCGGTGCCGGCCACGGGGACCGAAGAGCCGGGTGACGGCGGGGACGCCCGCGGGAACCTCCGCAGCGGACTCCAGCACCTCCCGCCGCCCCTCAGCGGCGGCCCCGTTCCCTTTCCGTCGAGCTGCGGCGGTGGTCTCCTGCGCTTGCCGTCGCGACTCCGAGGCAGTGCCCTGTGCCTCCGCAGCCGCCCCGGGCTCTCCGCGTCGGGTCTCCGCAGTGGCCTCAGGGCCTCCCCGTCGGGGCTGTGGAGTCGCTTTTGTCTTGGTTCCTTGTGGGGCCGTGCCTTCTGCTGCCCCCGTTGCGCCGTTCTTCTCCCGTGTTCTCGGACCTCGCGCCGTCCCGCTCATCTCGACCCTCCCCATGCGCTCGCGCCCCCAATGCGCCGTGGCGTGGCGCACGTTATGCGGTGCGATGGGCGGTCGGGCGGGATGTCACTCGAACGGGGTGTCGGACCTGGACACGGGAACCGCTCGTGGTGGCCCTTTCCCCGGCGGGGCCCGGCCTGCGATGATCGGGGCGAGTGTTGTTAACCCGCGTTAACCGGAGGGTGTCATGAGTGAGGAGCGGTACGGGGAGTTCGTGCTGGTGCGGCGGCACGGCGACGGAGGTGCCCGGCACGTCGCGGAGCTCGCCCTCGACCGGCCCAAGGCCATGAACGCCGTCTCGACGGAGATGGCCCGCTCGATCGCGGCGGCGTGCGCCGCGCTGGGCGCCGACCGTGACGTACGGGTGGTGGTTCTGACCTCGACGCACGAGCGGGCGTTCTGCGTCGGGGCTGACCTGAAGGAGCGGAACTCCTTCAGCGACGCGGATCTGGTCCGCCAGCGGCCGGTGGCGCGGGGTGCGTACACCGGCGTGCTGGAGCTGCCGGTGCCCACGATCGCGGCCGTGCACGGCTTCGCGCTGGGCGGCGGCTTCGAGCTGGCCCTGTCGTGCGATGTGATCGTGGCCGACGGTACGGCCGTGGTGGGGCTGCCCGAGGTGTCCGTCGGGGTGATCCCGGGCGGCGGCGGCACGCAGCTGCTGCCCCGCCGGGTGGGTGCGGCCCGGGCCGCGGAGCTGATCTTCACGGCACGTCGGGTCGAGGCCGCCGAGGCCCGGGAGCTGGGGCTGGTGGACGTACTCGTGGACGACGGGCGCGACCGGGAGGAGGCCCTCGCCCTGGGCGCCCGGATGGCGGCGAACTCGCCGGTGGGCCTGCGATCCGCCAAGCGCGCCCTGCGTCTGGGGCACGGGCTGGATCTGCGGGCCGGCCTGGACGTCGAGGACGCGGCGTGGCGCGCCACGGCCTTCTCCGGGGACCGGGCGGAGGGCGTGGCGGCCTTCAATGAGAAGCGGAAGCCGGAGTGGCCGGGGGAGTGAGGGGGCGTACTTCTCGGCGAGGGCCTTCGGTGCCGGCGGACGACGCCGCTCGGCTTCTCGGTGAGGGCCTCTCGGCTTCTCGGTGACGGCCGCTCGACTTCTCGGCGAGGGGCCTCTCGGCTTCTCGGGCGGAGGTGCGGTGAGCCTTCGCGACGGGCGCTGTGAGTGTGCGTGAGCGTGCGGTGCGGGAGGGGGCGGCGGGGGCGCGGCGAGTTCCTGCTCGGGCCCCGCGAGTTCTTGCTCGGGCCCCGTGAGTTCTTGCTCGGGCCACCCGCAAGTTCTTGCTCGGCCCCCCGCGAGTTCCTGCTGAGGCGCTCCGCGCGTTCGCCGTCCCGCGTTCGCCGTCCCGCGTTCGCCTGATCCCCCTTGACCTCCCCGTTCGCCACGCCAACGTCCCAAATCCGGGCAAAACTCCCTAGCCTGGGGTGATGGGTGAGGACAGACGGCTCACGGCCGTGGTGGCGCTGGCGCAGGGGATGGCGGCGGCGCACACTCCGCGCGAGTCCTGGCGGGCGGCGGCGCTCGGGGCGTGCCGGGCGCTCATGGGGAGCTTTGCCGCGCTGTCGGTGTGGGAGCGGGACCTCGGGCGGCTGCGGGTGCTGGTGAACGTGGGGGACCGTGCCCAGGGGGAGGAGGAGTTCCCGGGCGGGGAGACCTATCCCGTGCACCAGTTCCCGGAGATCACCGAGTTCCTGCACGAGCGGTGGGTCGCCGGCGGTGAGCCCAACGCCTGGGTCGAGACGGCCGAGGGGCCCGCCGCCGGGCACCCCGGCTACTGCCATCAGCGGGTCGCCGCCCTCCGCCGCCGTGGCCGGGGGTGCTGTGTCGTCGCTCCGATCGTGCTGAACGGGCGGGCCTGGGGCGAGCTGTACGTCGCCCGGTCCGCCGGAGCGCCGGTCTTCGGCCGCGGGGACGCCGACTTCGCGACCGTGCTCGCCTCCGTCGTGGCCGCCGGGCTGGCGCAGAGCGAGCGGCTGGAGGAGGCCCGGCGGCTGGCGTTCACCGACGCGCTGACCGGGCTCGCGAATCGCCGTGCCGTCGATGTGCGGCTGGAGGAGGCGATCGAACGGCATCGCGACCGGGGTGTCGTCGTCAGCCTCGTGGTCTGCGACCTCAACGGGCTCAAGCATGTCAACGACACCCGCGGCCACGCCGTCGGCGACCGGCTGCTGGAGCGGTTCGGGTCGGTGCTGTCGCTGTGCGGCGCGATGCTGCCGGGGGCCCTGGCGGCCCGACTCGGCGGTGACGAGTTCTGTCTGCTGGTCGTCGGGTCGCCGGCCGACGACGTGGTGAAGGCCGCGGACGAACTGTGCCGTCGCGCCGGTGAGTTGGAGCTCGGTGAGGGGGTGGCGTGCGGGGTCGCGTCGACGGAGGACCCCATCGGGCCCGTGCGCTCCGCCCGGCGGCTGTTCCGGCTCGCCGACGCCGCGCAGTACCAGGCCAAGGCGGTGCGCGCGGACCGGCCCGTGGTGGCCGGGCGGGCGGGGGAGGACGATCCGGTGGTGCGGCTCGCCGACGCCGAGCCGTCGGGGGAGGGAGCCGTGGAGCGGCGGCGCTTCAGGGGCCGGCGCCCGTGACGCCGCCCGGACGCCCGTGGTCGTGCGCCCCGGCGCGGTAAGGGGTGTACCGCCCACCCACTAGTGACATCTTCGTCTTCACTGCGTACGCTCCTGAATATGGATATGCACACTGTGGTGGTGGGGACGTCCGGGGTCACCGCGTCCGACGTTCTTGCCGTGGCGCGGGGCGGGGCCCGCGTCGAGCTGTCGGCCGAGGCGGTCGCGGCGCTCACCGCGGCCCGCGAGATCGTGGACGCGCTGGCGGCCAAGCCCGATCCCGTCTACGGCGTCTCCACCGGCTTCGGCGCCCTGGCGACCCGGCACATCAGCCAGGAACTGCGGGCCCAGCTGCAGCGCAACATCGTCCGTTCGCACGCCGCCGGCATGGGGCCGCGCGTGGAGCGGGAGGTCGTACGGGCGCTGATGTTCCTGCGGCTGAAGACCGTCTGCTCGGGACACACGGGCGTGCGGCCCGAGGTCGCGCAGACCATGGCCGACGTGCTCAACGCCGGCATCACGCCGGTCGTCCACGAGTACGGCTCCCTCGGCTGCTCCGGAGACCTCGCCCCCCTCTCGCACTGCGCGCTGACGCTGATGGGCGAAGGGGACGCCGAAGGCCCGGACGGAGTCGTGCGGCCCGCCGGCGAGCTGCTCGCCGCGCACGGCATCGCGGCCGTCGAACTGCGCGAGAAGGAGGGCCTCGCCCTCCTCAACGGCACCGACGGCATGCTCGGCATGCTGATCATGGCCCTCGCCGACCTCGACACCCTCTACAAGTCCGCCGACATCACCGCCGCCCTCAGCCTCGAAGGTCTGCTCGGCACGGACAAGGTGCTCGCGCCCGAGCTGCACGCCATCCGGCCGCACCCCGGCCAGGGTGCCTCCGCCGCCAACATGCTGGCGGTGCTGGAGGGTTCGGAGCTGACCGGGCACCACCAGGACGACGCGCCCCGCGTGCAGGACGCGTACTCGGTGCGCTGCGCGCCGCAGGTCGCCGGTGCCGGGCGAGACACCATGGCGCACGCCCGGCTCGTCGCCGAGCGCGAGCTCGCCGCCGCCGTCGACAACCCGGTCGTCCTGCCCGACGGCCGCGTGGAGTCCAACGGCAACTTCCACGGGGCGCCCGTCGCCTACGTGCTCGACTTCCTCGCCATCGCCGCCGCCGACCTGGCCTCCATCGCCGAGCGCCGCACCGACCGGCTGCTGGACAAGAACCGCAGCCACGGGCTGCCGCCGTTCCTGGCCGACGACGCCGGTGTCGACTCCGGGCTGATGATCGCCCAGTACACGCAGGCCGCCCTGGTCAGCGAGCTGAAGAGGCTGGCCGTGCCCGCCTCCGCCGACTCGATCCCGTCGTCGGCGATGCAGGAGGACCACGTCTCCATGGGCTGGTCCGCCGCCCGCAAGCTGCGCACGGCCGTGGACAACCTCACCCGCGTCCTCGCGATCGAGCTGTACGCCGCCACCCGCGCCATAGAACTGCGCGAGGGGCTCGCCCCGGCCCCGGCCTCCCGGTCGGTCATCGACGCCGCGCGGGCCGCCGGTGTGCGGGGCGCGGGACCGGACCGCTTCCTGGCGCCCGACCTCGCCGCCGCCGACGCCTTCGTGCGGGCCGGGGAGCTCGTCACCGCCGCCGAGAAGGTCACCGGCCCGCTCCAGTGACACGGAAGGGGCCCTGTCGTACGGCCGACAGGGCCCCGATACGGCGGATACGGGTTACTTCAGCTTGGCGGCCTGCGCGTCGACGACCGCGGCCGGGACGTCGTACGGCTTGTCCGTGATCATCAGGCCGAGGTTCATCGTGTAGTACGTGGCGATGGTGCTGCCGTGCCGCACCACCTCGACGTGCGTGGTGGCCACGTCGCCGTCCTCCGCGTCGCTCTTCGCGGTGAACCCGACGGACTCGTCACCGCTGCCGGACGCCTTCTCCGCGGTGATCCCGGTGACCTTCTGGTCCGTGCCCTGCATGGTGACCGGGAAGCCCCCGGAGCAGCTCTCCACCGCGTCCGACACGGACTTGAAGGTCGCCTCGGCGCCGTCACCGTCGTACGAGGAGAGCCCGACGACCGTCAGGGTCATGTCCATCGCGTTGGTGATCGAGTCCTCGATCTCGCTCTCCGTGAGGTCCTCGATGGACTTGGAGGCGTTGTCGGTGGGCTTCTTCTTCTCCTGCGTGACCATGACGGACGCTTCCGAGGCGGCCTCGCCCGGAGCCTGGCCGCCCATGGCGTAGGCCAGCGGAGCGCACTTGTCGTCGCCGCTCTTGACCTGGTCCTTGGACTTCGGCAGCTGCTTGCCGGAGGCGTCCACCTTGTAACCCTCGACATCGCCCTGGGCAATGATCGACTTCTTCAACTCCGCGGCGCTGAGGGCCTTCGCGTCGGCGCCGCCGGAGTCACCCCCGCAGCCCGTGACAAGGGCGAGCGACAGCGCGCTCACGGCAACCGTGGCGGCTACACGCACGCCCGATGATCTCTTCATGGGCGGACTATGAAGCCCAGGTCAACGGGGCGTCAAACGAATTTAAAAACCGAGGCGTTCGCGGCGGACCGAGTAGGCGATGAAGCCCGCCCCGAGGGTCAGGAAGAGCGTGCCGCCCACGACGTACGGCGTGGTGTCGAAGCTTCCGGTGTCGGCGAGCCGGGTGGCGTCCGCGGTGGTGCCGTCCGTACTCTCCGAGGCGGCCCGTGCCTGCTGGGTGACCTGCGAGGTGGGCGTCGCCGAGGGCTCGGTTCTCGCCGGTTCGTCGCCCGTCGCGTTGGCGGAGGGCACGAACCACAGAGCGCCCAGCAGGGCCCCCGCGGCGGTGGCGGTCAGCAGCGATCGGCGTGCGGTGGACGACGATCGGTGAGCGGCGGACACGGAATATCGATCCCCTTGTGGTGCTGGCGAATTGGCCGTGTGGGGCGATGTTAGTGAAAGTCGCGGGTCACGGGAAAGTCACGGGAGAAATGCGCCGTACTCTCCGGGCATGAGTACTCCAGAAACATCACGTTTTGTGCGGCTTCGCGTGGAACTCGTCCTGGAAGTGGACGACGCGGATGCCGTCACGAAGGCCGCGCTGCTGCGGATCGCCGGCGACAGCACCGTGCCGGTCGACGAACGCGTCCACGCCGAGAGCGCTGTGACGCAAGACACTGCGGAGGCCCTCGCGTATCTGGTCGATCCGTTCGACCTGGTCAGCGAGGTGCCGGGGGTGGAGCTCGCCCAGGCCTCCTGGTCCAGCGAGAGCATCGAGTACGACCCGGATTCGCCGGACTGGGACCTCGACGAGGATGATGGCGAGGAGGACTTCGACGGCGAAGGGGCCGTGCGGGCCGGCTGAGGCGTCTTGGGGAATTCGTGACCCTGGGCGGCAACCGCCGCCCGGGGTTTCGTCGTCTCATGGGGCGCACTGACCGACATCCGCACCATCCGCCCCGGCGAACGTGGTGTGCCCCACACATGCAAGGCATGGGGAACGGGACGAACCGGTCGTAGCGTTGAAGATTCTTACGGGGACTCTCGGGCGTTTTGGGGATTCGGGAAAGATGGAGAAGCGTGTGATGACGAACAGTAGGCGGCGCAAGGGCCTGACGGTCGCGTCCGCACTGCTCGGCGGTGTCCTGGTGCTCTCGGCCTGCTCCAGCGGCGGTGACGCCTCCGCGAGCGACGACGACACCTCGCAGGCCAAGGTCGACGAGGCGGCAGCCAAGAAGACCTCCGAGGCGCAGATCAAGATCACGCCAGAGGACGGCAGCGACAACGCCTCCATCAACAGCTCCGCCGTCACCGTGAGCAAGGGCACGCTCACCGAGGTGACGATGGCGACCGCCGACGGCGCCGCGGTCGAGGGGGAGATATCCGCCGACAGGACCAGCTGGAAGCCCAGCGCCCAGCTGGACCGCTCCACGACCTACAAGGTCGCGGTCACGGCGAAGGACTCCAAGGGCCTGGAGGCCCACGAGAACGCCTCCTTCACCACGGTCTCCCCGGACAACAGCTTCCTCGGCTACTTCACGCCGGAGGACGGCTCCACGGTCGGCGTGGGCATGCCCGTCTCGATCAACTTCGACAAGTCGATCAGCAACAAGGCGGCCGTCCAGAAGGGCATCACCGTCACCTCGACCAGCGGCCAGGAAGTCGCCTGCCACTGGTTCAACGAGACCCGCATGGACTGCCGGCCCGACGAGTACTGGCAGGAGGGCTCGACCGTCACCCTGAAGATGGCCCTGGACGGCGTCGAGGGCGCCAAGGGCGTCTACGGCGTCCAGGAGAAGACGGTCACCTTCAAGATCGGCCGCAACCAGGTCTCCTACGTCGACGCGAAGACCAAGCAGATGAAGGTCACGCAGGACGGCAAGACCGTCAAGACCATCCCGATCTCCGCCGGGTCCCCGGAGAACAAGACCTACCAGGGCGTCATGGTGATGTCCGAGAAGTTCAAGGAGACGCGCATGAACGGCGCGACCGTGGGCTTCACGGACGACGACGGCAAGGGCGAGTACGACATCAAGGACGTGCCGCACGCCATCCGCCTGTCCAGCTCCGGCACCTTCATCCACGGCAACTACTGGGGTGCCAAGTCCATCTTCGGCAGCGTGAACACCAGCCACGGCTGCGTGGGCCTGTCCGACACCAAGGGTGCCAACGACAAGGGCACCGCGGGCTACTGGTTCTTCAACAACTCCATCGTCGGTGACGTCGTGGTCGTCCAGAACACCGGCGACAAGACGATCGCGCCGGACAACGGCCTCAACGGCTGGAACATGGACTGGGCGCAGTGGAAGGCCGGTTCGGCCGTCTGACCCGTCCCGGGAGCCCAGCAGCCCCACAGTCGGCGCACAGCTGACCGATGCCGCCCCCAGGGGCGGCATCGGTGTTTCCGGGGGCCGTCCCAGCCTTCTCATCCATCTCTTATTTCGGCCTTATCCCTTCATCACACGCCGTCCCTACTTTGCGGCGCATGTTCTTCACCTACCTGAGGCGCGAGCTGCGCCGCCGCAGAAAGGCGGCCCTCGTCGTCGCCTCCGGACTCGCGCTGGGCATCGCGCTGGTCATCGTGGTCAACTCCGTGTCCTCGGGCATGAGCAAGGCCCAGGACAAGGTCCTCCAGTCGCTGTACGGCCTGGGCACGGACATGACCGTCACCAAGGCCGCCGAACCGGCGGCGAGCTCCTCCGAGCGACCGCGCTTCCAGTTCGACGCGCAGGCCGACGGCTCCGACGAGGAGCAGTCCACCGACCGCGTCATGGTCCAGGGCTTCCAGACCCTGTCGAGCTCGACCGTCACGAAGGTCGGCTCGCAGAGCGGGGTCTCCGACGCCGTCGGCGGGCTGAGCCTGCAGGTCATCAAGGTCAGCGGGCAGTTCACCCGCGGTCAGTTCCAGCAGGACCAGAGCGGCGGCGGCCAGCAGGGCGGCCCCGGGCAGGGCAGCGGCGGCACCGGCCAGCCGCAGGGCGAGGTGCGCGGCGGCGGCGCCGACTTCGACGTCAACAACTACTCCGTCTACGGCGCCGACGTCACCAAGCCGGCGCTCGGCCCGCTGACCTCGTCGAAGATCACCAGCGGCCGTACGTTCAAGACGTCGGAGACGAACGCGAAGGTCGTCGTCGCCGACACCTCGTACGCCAAGGAGAAGAAGCTCAAGGTCGGCTCGACCGTCACGGTCAAGGGCACCAAGTTCAAGGTCATCGGCATCGCCACGCCGGACAGCGGGGACGCGGCCGCCAACCTCTACATCCCGCTGAAGCAGGCGCAGACGCTCGCCGACGCCAAGGACAAGGTCACCACGATCTACGTCAAGGCGACCGACTCCCAGCAGATCGACGCCGTCAAGTCGACCATCCAGAAGAACATATCCGGTACGACGGTGACGACCTCCGCGGACCTCGCGGACACGGTGTCCGGCTCCCTGTCCACGGCCTCCTCCCTCGCGGCGAACGTCGGCAAGTGGCTGTCGATCGCGGTGCTCGTGGCCGCGTTCCTGGTCGCCGGACTGCTCACCTCCTCGGCCGTCTCCCGCCGGGTGCGCGAGTTCGGCACGCTCAAGGCGCTGGGCTGGAAGTCGGGCCGGGTGACCCGGCAGGTGGTCGGCGAGGCGGTCGTGAACGGGCTGCTGGGCGGGGCGCTGGGGATCGCGCTCGGCCTGGCCGGTGCCTATGTCGTGACGGCGATCAGCCCCACGCTGGAGGCGCAGTTGGGCGGCGGCGGGGGCGGCACGGGTGGCGGCCCCGGTGGTGGCGGCGGCTTCGGGGGCGGTGGGCCCATGCGGCAGACGGCGTCCTCGACGCTCGACGTCGCCCTGACGGCACCGGTGAGCCTCACGACGGTCGCGCTGGCGGTTGGCCTGGCGGTGGCCGGCGGCCTGATCGCCGGAGCGTTCGGCGGCTGGCGCGCGTCGCGTCTGCGCCCGGCGGACGCACTGAGGCGCGTCGAGTAGCGGACGCGTTGCCGCAACGCCCCAAGGGGCGCGGGGAACTGCGCGACCAGCCCCCACTCACCCGCGGCCGGACAGCAACTCCCACCACCCCGAACCCCACCCAGGAGCCACCCACCATGTACGAACTCAGAAACGTCACCAAGCGGTACACCCGGGGCAAGGACACCGTCCACGCCCTGGACGGCGTCGACCTCACCATCGCCGACGGCGACCGTCTCGTCATCCAGGGCCCCACCGGCGGCGGCAAGTCCACCCTCCTCCAGATGCTCGGCGGCCTGGACCGCCCCACCTCGGGCGAAGTCGTCCTCGACGGCACCGACCTGGCGAAGCTCTCCGAGACCCGGCTCACGAAGGTCCGCAGTGAGAACATCGGCTTCGTCTTCCAGTCCTTCAACCTGATCCCGACCCTCACCGCCCAGGAGAACGTCGAGACCGCCCTCGTGCCCCTCGGCATGAAGACGAAGGAGCGGCGCGAACGAGCCGCCGAGGCGCTGAAGTCGGTCGGCCTCGGCGAACGCCTCGCGCATCTGCCGTCCGAGATGTCCGGCGGCCAGCAGCAGCGCGTCGCCATCGCCCGCGCGCTCGTCAAGGAACCGAAGGTGCTGCTGGCCGACGAACCCACCGGAAATCTCGACGAGTCGATGCGCGACGAGATCATGGACGTACTCGAACGCATGTGGAAGGAACTGGGACTGACCTTCATCATGGTCACCCACGACTCCGCGATCGCGAAGAAGGCCCCGCGGCTGGCCACCATCCGCAAGGGCCGCATCAGTGTCAAGGAGAACGCGGGGGCGTAACCCGGCGACTGCGTAACGGAGTTCGCGCGGGCGCGTAACAGACGGCAGGCGCGCTTCTTACCTTCCTCTCATCTCTTGAGGGGCCTGATCACCCCTCGGCATACTGCGTATTCCGGGGGGTGACGCGCATGCGTACGGGACCACCCCCGGCCGGGTGAACGGGGAACTTCACCCGGACCTTCTGCAAGGGGGAAACTTGCGCAGAAAATTCAATAGAGTCGGCGCGGCCACGGTCGCCACAGCCGCCGCCGTCGCCCTCGCCGCGGGAATGACCAGCCCGGCGTCGGCCGAACCGGAGCAGCGCCCCACCGGCGCCGCCGCCTCGCTCACGTCCCCCCACCGCATCACCCTGATCACGGGTGACCGGGTCTCCGTCGACTCCAAGGGCCGCGTCGTCGGCCTGGAGCGGGCGGAGGGGCGCGAGCACATACCCGTACAGATACGTCAGGCCTACGGGCACACCCTCGTGATCCCTGCCGACGCGGCCCGGCTGCTCGCCGGCGGCAAGCTCGACCAGCGTCTCTTCGACATCACCGAGCTGAGCAAGTCCGCGACCCGCACCTCCCAGGCCAAGGGCCTGAAGGTCATCGTCGGCTACCAGGGCGCCGCGGCCGGCGCCAAGGCCGACGTCCGTGACGCGGGCAAGCTGCGCCGGACCCTGAAGTCCCTCAACGCGGACGCGGTGCAGACCCCGCACCAGGACACGCCGGAGCTGTGGGACGCGGTCACCAACGGCGACCGGGCGGCCTCCGGCATCGCGCACGTCTGGCTGGACGGCGTCCGCAAGGCCAGCCTCGACAAGTCCGTCCCGCAGATCGGCGCCCCCAAGGCGTGGGCGGCCGGCTACGACGGCAAGGGCGTCAAGATCGCCGTCCTGGACACCGGCGTCGACGCGACCCACCCGGACCTCAAGGACCAGGTGATCGCGGCGAAGAACTTCACGCCGGCCGCCACCGCCGAGGACAAGGTCGGGCACGGCACGCACGTCGCGTCCATCGCGGCCGGCACCGGCGCTGGAACTCCCGCGGGGTCCCGCGGCAAGTACAAGGGCGTGGCGCCCGGCGCCGACATCCTCAATGGCAAGGTCCTCGACGACACCGGCTCCGGTGACGACTCCGGCATCCTCGCCGGCATGGAGTGGGCCGCCGAGCAGGGCGCCCAGGTCGTCAACCTCAGCCTCGGCGGCATGGACACCCCGGAGATCGACCCGCTGGAGGCGGCGGTCAACAAACTGTCCGCCGACAAGGGGATCCTGTTCGCCATCGCGGCGGGCAACTCCGGCCCGGAGACGGTCGGTTCGCCCGGTAGCGCCGAGGCCGCGCTGACCGTAGGCGCCGTCGACGACAAGGACGCGCTCGCGCCCTGGTCCAGCACCGGCCCGCGGGTCGGCGACGGAGCGATCAAGCCGGACGTGACCGCGCCGGGTGTGGCCATCACGGCCGCGTCCGCCAAGGGCAGCCTCATCGCGCAGGAGGTCGGGGAGAACCCGCCCGGCTACGTGACCATCGAGGGCACGTCCATGGCCACCCCGCATGTCGCGGGCGCCGCGGCGATCCTCAAGCAGCAGCACCCGGACTGGACGTACGCCGAGCTGAAGGGCGCGCTCACCGCTTCCGCCAAGGGCGGCAAGTACACGCCGTTCCAGCAGGGTTCGGGCCGCATCCAGGTCGACCAGGCCATCAAGCAGTCCGTGATCGCCGAGCCGGTGTCGGTGAGCTTCGGGACCCAGCAGTGGCCGCACACCGACGACAAGCCCGTCACCAAGCAGCTGACGTACCGCAACCTCGGTACGAAGGACGTCACGCTGCAGCTCTCCGCGACGGCCACCAACCCCAACGGCCGGCCGGCTCCCGCGGGCTTCTTCAAGCTCGCGGCGACGAAGGTGACGGTCCCGGCGGGCGGGAAGGCCTCCGTCGGCTTCATCGTCGACACCAGGCTGGGCGGCACCCTCGACGGCGCCTACTCCGCGTACGTCACGGCGAGCGGCGGCGGCCAGAGTGTCCGCACCGGCGCGGCGGTGCAGCGTGAACTGGAGTCGTACGACGTCACGGTCAAGCACATCGGCCGCGACGGCAAGCCGGCCCCCGAGTACAACACCGCCCTGCTCGGCTTCGCGGGCCTGGCGGCGAACCGGGGCTACCAGGTTCCGCTCGCCGAGTCCGGCGTCACCAAGATGCGGCTGCCCAAGGGCTCGTACCTGCTGGACGCCTGGATCGCCAAGGACTGGGTGAACCTGGAGGGCGGCCTCGACTGGCTGGTCCAGCCGAAGCTGAACGTCACCAGGAACACCTCCGTGACGATCGACGCCCGCACCACGAAGTCGGCCGACATCACCGTGCCGGACGCGCAGGCCAAGCAGGTCATCGCCGGCAGCAACTACTTCTACGACCCGGCCGGCATCGGCATCGGCGTCGGCCTCGACTCCTACGCCAACCTGCGCATGGCACACCTCGGCCCGGAGGTCCCGACCGGTCTGACCCAGACCTGGAACGGCCAGTGGACCAAGGGCTCCACCGCCGAGTACGACGTCGCCACCACCGCCAAGGTCAAGAAGATCCAGGGCGACAAGGTCCGCCACTTCAAGGCGGGCGAGCTCGCCAAGGTCACCAACCACCTGGGTGCCTCGGCGTCGAACAAGACCGGGGCGCTGCTCCCGCTGGGTGTCTTCCCCGACGACATCGTGTTCGGCTCGCCCATCGAGCAGAAGCTGCCCGGGGCGCGGACGCTGTACCTGTCGACGTCCGAGAAGATCCAGTGGACGTACGACTTCGAGCAGCACGCCGGTGTGGACGCAGAAGGCTTCCCGATCATCGACGCGTACTACACGCTCGGTGTTCCGCAGACCTTCAAGGCGGGCCAGAGCTACTCGAAGACCTTCAACCGGGCTGTCTTCGGCCCGCACGTCAACAAGGACTTCGGGCTCTTCCGCGAGGGCAACGACATCTACGGCTTCCTGCCGCTGTTCGCCGACGGCAGCAAGCACGCCGGCTCGTCCGCGTTCAGCGCGGTGACCACGAGCCTGTACCGCAACGGCACCAAGCTCGCCACCAACGCGGACCCGCTGTTCGGCGAGGAGATGTTCCGTGTCCCGGCCGGGGACGCCGAGTACAGGCTGACGACCTCGGTCAAGCGGAGCGTCAAGGTCGCGGCGGCCTCCACGCGGATCGACGCGAGCTGGACCTTCCGCTCCAAGAAGCAGGCCGCGGAGCAGGTCAGGCTCCCGGCCTCCACGGTCCGCTTCGACGCGAGGACCGGGCCGGACAGCCGGGTCGAGGCCGACAAGAAGGTGACGTTCCCGGTCACCGTCGTGGGCCCGGCCGCGGGCGCGGGTCTGAAGTCGCTGCACGTGTACGTGTCGTACGACTACGGCCAGACCTGGAAGAAGCTCGAGGTCAAGGACGGAAAGATCACCGTGAAGAACCCGGCGAAGGGCAAGGGCATCTCCTTCCACGCCAAGGTCGCCGACAAGAAGGGCAACAAGGCGACCGTCTCGATCTACAACGCGTACTACGGCAAGTAGGCCCTGAGCGGATGCTGATCGCGTCCTGAGCAGGCCCTGAACAGGGAAGCCCCGCCGGAGGTACCGCCTCCGGCGGGGCTTTCACGTGGGCCGGGACAGCGGAGGACGAGCGTCCGGTCGGTTTTCGTGTTTCGGTGAGGCCATGACGGCTCACACGGTCGAATACATCAGGTACCGCATCCCCGAGCAGAAGTCGGCGGAGTTCCTCGCCGCCTACACCCGCGCCGCGGCCCAGCTCGCCGCCTCGCCGCATTGCACGGACTACGAACTCGCCCGCTGCGAGGAGGACTTCGAGCACTTCATCCTGCGCATCACCTGGACGTCGACGGAGGATCACCTCGAGGGCTTCCGCAAGTCGGAGCTGTTCCCCGACTTCCTCGCCGAGATCCGTCCGTACATCACGCACATAGAGGAGATGCGCCACTACAAACCGACGACGGTCCGCGGCGCCGGTGCCTCGGTGCCCACGCTGTACGCCTGGGCGGGCGGCGCCGAGGCGTTCGCCCGGCTGACGTCGGCCTTCTACGACAAGGTGCTCAAGGACGACCTCCTGGCCCCGCTGTTCGAGGGCCTGGACCCGCATCACGCCGAACATGTGGCGCTGTGGCTCGGTGAGGTCTTCGGCGGCCCGCCCGCCTACTCCGAGACCCAGGGCGGTCACGGCCACATGGTCGCCAAGCACCTGGGCCGCGGCATCACCGAGCCGCAGCGCCGCCGCTGGGTCAACCTCATCCAGGACGCCGCCGACGAGGCGGGCCTGCCGACGGACGCGGAGTTCCGCTCGGCGTTCCTGGCGTACGTGGAGTGGGGCACGCGGCTCGCGGTGTACTTCTCCGGCCCGGACGCGGTGCCGCCCGCGGAGCAGCCCGTGCCGCGGTGGAACTGGGGGGCGGCTCCGCCGTACCAGGGCTGACGGTCCGCCGGGCAGCGGCGGCATGGATGCCTCAGCCGCCGCTGCCGTACGGCCTCGTCAGGATCTCCAGGTTGTGGCCGTTCGGGTCCTCGAAGTAGGCGCCGCGGCCGCCGTCGTTGCGGTTGATCTCGCCGGGACGGCGGTGGTACGGGTCGGCCCAGTACGTCAGGCCGGCCTCCCTCATCCGGTCGAAGATGGTGTCGAAGTCGTCCTCCGAGACCAGGAACGCGTAGTGCTGTGGCGTGATCGCGCCGGGGGAGTCGAGGTAGTCCAGGGTCACACCGTTCGGGATCGCGACCGGGACGAAGGGGCCGTACTGCGGGCTCACCTCCAGGCCCAGGAGGTCGGCGAGGAACCGGGCCGACTCCTTCTTGTCGTGCGCGGCGACGATGGTGTGGTTGAGCTGGACGGTCATCGGGGCTGCCTCCTCGTGTGCGCGGTGCGGACTGGCTCCTTCGCCCTTCACGCTAGGCAGCGCCGCCGCACGGCACATCGGTCGCAGGGCGGGACCCGCGCTACTCCTGCGGTACTCGGCCGCGGGTCCCGGGCGTACCGGGCCGCCGCAACGGTGAGGGCCCCGGAGCAGTGCGGCTCCGGGGCCCTCGGTCCTGACTCCCGTCACGGGAGCGCGGCTGCTGCCGCGGCGGCAGCGCCGGGATCAGATCGTGGCGGTGTCGATCACGAACCGGTACCGCACGTCGCTGCCGAGCACCCGCTCGTACGCGTCGTTGATCTCGCTCGCGCCGATCAGCTCGATCTCGGCGCCGATGCCGTGCCCGGCGCAGAAGTCCAGCATCTCCTGGGTCTCGCGGATGCCGCCGATGCCGGAGCCGGCGAGGGTCTTGCGGCCCATGATCACCGAGAACAGGTTGAGCGCGACGGGCTCCTCCGGGGCGCCGACGTTCACGAAGGCGCCGTCCGTCTTGAGGAGGGACAGGTACTGGTCCAGGTTCAGCGGCGCCGACACCGTGGACAGGATCAGGTCGAAGCTGCCGCGCAGTTCCTCGAAGGTCTTCGAGTCGCTGGTGGCGTAGTAGTGGTCGGCGCCCAGCTTCAGGCCGTCGTCCTTCTTGCGCAGGGACTGCGACAGCACCGTCACCTCGGCGCCGAGCGCGTGCGCGAGCTTCACGCCCATGTGCCCGAGACCGCCCATGCCGAGGATCGCGACCTTCTTGCCGGGGCCGGTGTTCCAGTGGCGGAGCGGGGAGTACGTGGTGATGCCGGCGCAGAGCAGCGGCGCGGCGACGTCCAGGGACAGCCCGTCGGGGATGCGCAGGACGAAGCTCTCCGTGACGACGATCTGCTGCGAGTAGCCGCCGTAGGTCGGCTCGCCGTCCCTGCCGACGCCGTTGTAGGTCTGGACGTTGCCCTTGAGGCAGTACTGCTCCAGGCCGGCCCGGCAGTTCTCGCACTCGCGGCAGGAGTCGACCATGCAGCCGACGCCCACGCGGTCGCCGACCTCGTACTTCGTGACACCCGGGCCGACCTCGGCGACGATGCCCGCGATCTCGTGGCCGGGGACCATCGGGAAGGTCGCCTCGCCCCAGCCCTCACGGGCCTGGTGGATGTCGGAGTGGCAGATACCGGCGAACTTGATGTCGATCAGGACGTCGAACTCGCCGACCTCACGGCGTTCGATGGTGGTGCGCTCCAGCGGAGCCTTGGCGGCGGGTGCTGCGTATGCGGCGACGGTAGTCATGCCGGGGTTCTCCTAGCGGGGGTTTCGTGCCCGGCTGCCTTCTGTCCTGCTTTCCGTCCGGGCACGACTTCAGCCTGCCGAGATCGCCGGCGGTCACCCAGCCCTCAGTCGTTCGTACGTCGGCCGGTCCTACCACTGACGGGGACAGGCTCGTGGGCGTACGAACGGGAATACTTGAGGCATGGAAGAACAGCCCCCCGCCACGACAGGACCCGCAGCCGACGCCCGGGGCCTGGACCCGCGTGCCGAGCTCAGCGAGTTCCTGCGCACCCGGCGGGCCCGGCTGAAGCCGGAGGACGTGGGCCTGCCCGACTTCGGGCGGCACCGCAGGGTGCCGGGGCTGCGCCGCGAGGAGCTGGCGCAGCTGGCCGGGGTGTCCGTGGCGTACTACACGCGCCTGGAGCAGGGCAACGGACGCAACGTCTCGGCGGAGGTCCTCGACGCCATCGCGCGGGCGCTGCGCCTCAGCGACGCCGAGCACGCGCACCTCACGCACCTGGCGAAGCCGAAGCGGCACAAGAAGAAGCCGGCGGCCCGCACGGAACAGGTACGGCCGGTGCTGCGGCAGCTCCTGGACTCGTTCGAGGGCGTCCCCGCGTACATCTCCGGCCGGCGCTCCGACATCCTCGCCTGGAACGGGATGGCGGCGGCCGTCTTCGGCGACTGGTCGGAGCTGCCGGTCGCGGAGCGCAACTGGGCGCGGCTGGTGTTCCTGCGCCCGGAGTACCGCGAGCTGTTCGTGGAGTGGGACCAGAAGGCGTCCGACATGGTCGCCTTCCTGCGCATGGACGCCGGCTGCCACCCGGACGACCCGCGCCTGTCCGCGCTCGTCGGGGAACTCTCCGTGAAGAGCGAGGAGTTCCGGCGGCTGTGGGCCATCCACGACGTCAAGGAGAAGAGCTACGGCGTCAAGCGGCTCCGGCACCCCCTGGTGGGGGAGCTGACCTTGAACTTCGAGTCGTTCCGCCTGACCGACGGCACGGAACAGACCCTGATCACGTACCACCCGGAGCCCTGCTCGCCGTCGGCGGAGGCACTGCGGCTGCTGGCGAGCTGGGGAGCGGACGCGACGAAGGCGGGGACGAACGCCTCGGCCTGAGGCGGCCGCGTCAGGCGGCCCGGCCCTCGACCGCCGCGGCGATGTCGTCGAGGTCCTTCGCGATGGCCTTGGACACGGCCCGGGAGCCGATGCCGGCGAGAATCTTCGCGAGCACTCCCGCGACGCCCCCGGAGGTCACGCCGGTGAACGTCATCCGGACCGTCGTCGTGGACGGCCCCTCCGGCCGCAGCGCCCACTCCGACACGTAGTGGGTGCCGTGCGACTCGGCCTCCACCACATAGCGCCCGGGCGGCTCGCAGAGGGTCACCCACATCTCCTCGGTGGCCTCCTTGCCGAACATCCGCCGCGTCTCCCGCCACCGCGTGCCCACGCCGAACGCCCCCTCCGTGAGGACCTCGACGCCCGACACGCCACTGAGCACGTCCACCATGCCCCTCAGATCGGTCAGGGATTCCCACACCCGTCCCTGCCCCGCGGCGATACGCCGCTCCACGACGACGCTGGTTCTGGCCATGCACCCATGGAAGCAGCAGCCACTGACAACCGCCCGCCGATCGGACGCCACCGGCCGGAGACGTCGGCTGACGGAATCTGCGGAAGGAAATCCGCGAGCGATGTCGAGAACCCGCGCCCGGCTCCGTCCCGGGGGTGAACGCGACCACAATGGGTCGCACCCGCACCCAGGAGAAGGACGATGGCCAAGTACCTGCTGCTGAAGCACTACCGGGGCGCTCCGGCGTCGGTCAACGACGTGCCGATGGACCAATGGACGCCCGAGGAGATCTCGGCCCACGTGCAGTACATGAACGACTTCGCGGCCCGCCTGGAGAAGACCGGCGAGTTCGTCGACAGCCAGGCGCTCGCGCCCGAGGGGTCGTGGGTCCGCTACGACGGCGAGGGGCGCCCGCCGGTCACCGACGGCCCGTTCGCCGAGACCAAGGACGTCATCGCCGGCTGGATGGTGATCGACGTCGACAGCCACGAGCGCGCCCTCGAACTCGCCGGGGAACTGTCGGCGGCCCCCGGTGCGGGCGGCAAGCCGATCCACGAGTGGCTCGAGGTGCGCCCGTTCCTGACCGCCGAGCCCGGCATCACGGAGTGCTCCTTCAAGTGACGCGGATGAACGAGGCCCTGCTCAGGAGCCTCACCCCGAGCGTCCTCGGCGTCCTCGTCCGCCGCGGAGCCGACTTCGCGGCGGCCGAGGACGCCGTGCAGGACGCGCTTGTCGAGGCGGTGCGCGTGTGGCCGGCCGACCCGCCACGGGATGCGAAGGGCTGGCTGGTCACCGTGGCCTGGCGCAAGTTCCTCGACGCGCGACGCGCGGACACCGCCCGCCGTCGGCGCGAGGACCTCGTCGACGAGGAACCGGCGCCCGGGCCCGCCTCCGGGGCGGACGACACGCTCCAGCTCTACTTCCTGTGCGCCCACCCCTCGCTGACCCCGTCGTCCGCGGTCGCGCTCACGCTGCGCGCCGTCGGCGGGCTCACCACCCGCCAGATCGCCCAGGCCTACCTGGTACCCGAGGCGACCATGGCGCAGCGCATCAGCCGGGCCAAGCGCACCGTCTCCGACGTACGGTTCGACCAGCCCGGCGACGTCGCCACCGTGCTGCGCGTCCTCTACCTGGTCTTCAACGAGGGCTACTCCGGCGACATCGACCTCGCCGCCGAGGCCGTCCGGCTCACCCGGCAGCTCGCGGCCGCCATCGACCACCCCGAGGTGGCGGGGCTGCTCGCCCTCATGCTGCTCCACCACGCCCGGCGGGCCTCGCGGACCGCGCCCGACGGCGGCCTCGTACCGCTCGCCGAACAGGACCGCGGCCGCTGGGACCGCGCCCTGATCGCCGAGGGCATCGGGATGCTCCAGGCCGCGCTCGCCCGCGACCGGCTGGGCGAGTTCCAGGCCCAGGCCGCCATCGCGGCCCTGCACGCGGACGCGCCCACCGCCGGGGAGACCGACTGGGTGCAGATCGTCGAGTGGTACGACGAGCTGCTGCGCCTGACCGACAGCCCCGTCGTCCGGCTCAACCGCGCGGTCGCCGTGGGCGAGGCCGACGGTCCGCGCGCCGGCCTGGCGGCACTGGCGCCCCTGGACGCGTCACTGCCCCGCCACACCGCGGTCGCGGCCTACCTCCACGAACGGGACGGCGACCTGCCGACGGCGGCGCGCCTGTACGCCGAGGCCGCGCGGAAGGCCTCCAACCTCGCCGAACGTGACTACCTGACCCGCCAGGCGGCGCGGCTCAACACGCGCGGGGGCGGGGGAGGCGGGTAGTCGGCCGACCGCGGCCGATCAGAGGCCGATCAGAGTCCGACCGGTGGTGGCCGTCGCGGGGGCCGGCGTGGGTCGGCGATGGCGCAAAAAATCGAACACATGATTGAATCGGGGTATGCGATCGTTCCCCGACGACCTCGTCCAGGCACAGCAGGAGTGGAGCGCCACGTACCACCGGCTGGCCGACGGGCCGGGCCGAACCGAGCTGCGCCGGCGCCTGTACCGGCTCTCGACCGAGGTGCTGTTCCACCCCTATTGGCGCCAAGGCGGCCGTACGCCGGAGGCCTGGGCGGAACTGCGGAAGCTGGGGCGGGGAGGAAGGAGCTGGAGGTGACCGGCTGCATCCCGCACGAGGACGCTGCGGGCCATGGCCGAGCTACCGCCTGACGCACGACGGCTGCGGGCGATCCTCGCGTACCTCGACGAACAGATCGCCGGTCACGAGACCGTCGGCATCTACCTGCGCCTGCAGCGCGAAGCCGTCCGGGCGGCACTGACGCGCGCCGAGAAACGGCAGGTCCCCGAGGCGCCGAACTCCTCCCAGCCGCCGAAGACCCCTCAGCCGCCGATGACTTCTCAGCCGTCGGAGTCCTCCCGGTCGCCGATGTCCTCCCAGCCGTCGGAATCCTCTCGGCGTTCGATGTCCTCCCAGCGTTCGAAGTCCTCCCGGGCGCGGCAGAAGCCCGCGGCCCTGTCGCCGTTCGCGCCCTCGCGCGAGATGCGGCAGTCGACGGGCTTCGTCGTCCAGCAGAAGCGCACGCCGAACGGTCCCGAGCCCGCCGTGATCCACACCGGCGACTGCACGATGATCGAGGGCACGCCCCACCGGATCGGCGACCACGACGCCCGCGCCGCCCTCACCGACCCCAACATCGAGCCGTGCGCCTTCTGCCGCCCGGACAGCGAGCTGGGGATCCTGGACTAGGCGGCTCAGGTCGCAGGTCGCTTGCAAGCTGTACCCAGGTACAGGTTTACCGTCGGAAGTGCTCCCGGAGCGGGGACATGGACAGTGTTCCCGGGCCGGGGACATGGACAGTGTTCCCGGGCCGGGGACATGGACGACGACGGGAGTGACCTCGTGGCTTCTACGACCGGACCGGACTGGGTACCGCCGTCGTGCACCCTGCCGACCGAGGAGCAGCCGTTGCGGCTGGCCGAGTGGGACGCCCTGTTCGCCTCGCAGACGGCGGCCCCGCACCGGCCGGGACCGCTGCGGGTGCGCCTGGAGCTCCCGGCGGGGGCGGAGTGCGAGGAGCGGACCCGTGACCTGGCGGAACGTGAGAACGGCTGCTGCTCGTTCTTCGACTTCACCGTCACCGGCAGCCCGGAAGGGGTGGTGCTGGACATCGCGGTGGGCCGGGAGCACGAGCCGGTGCTGAGGGCCCTCACCGCGCGGGCGGATCGAGCGGTGCGGGCGGACCGGGTGGCGGGGGCGGATGGAGCGGTGCGGGCCGACCGGGTGGCGGGGGCGGATGGAGTGGCGGGGGCGGATCGAGTGGCGGGGGCGGGAGAGGGCGGGTGAGTGGTGTGGCTTCGGTGGGTGGTGTGACCGGTGGGTCTTCAGTGACCGGTGTGGCTGACGTGGCTGACGTGCGCGGCGGCGCGTTGCGTAGTGGGCAAGTGGCCCAGGAGGCCGGGGTGAACATCCAGACCCTGCGCTACTACGAGCGCCGCGGGCTGCTGCCCGAACCGGACCGCAGCCCGGGTGGTCACCGCCTGTACGGGGGTGAGGCCGTGACCACCTTGCGGATCATCAAGGCCGCTCAGCGCCTGGGTTTCACGCTGGACGAGGTGGCGGACCTGCTGGAGGCGGGCCGCCACCGTCACGGCCGTCCCGTCCCCGGCCTCCAGGAACGTGCGGCGGCCAAGCTCGCCGAGGTCGACGCCAGGATCGCGGACCTCACGACGATCCGTACGGCGCTCGTGGCCGCCGTGGACGCCGGTTGTGACGACCTGACGGAATGCGCCGCGAGTTCCTGCTGCCCGATCCCCTTCACCGACCTCGCCGCGGAGGACCGCCATGCCGGCCCTCGCCGCTGACCGGCGCCCTCGCCGGGGCCCAGCCGCTACCACGGCAGCCGCCGTCACGTCAGCCGCCGCTACGGCAGCCACGACAACGGCAGCCGCCGCCACGTCAGCCGCCGCCCTGGGCGGCGTTTCGCTTCGCGGGGCGGCCCGGTGGGCGATCTAGTCTCGGCGCGTGGGACAACCCGAGCAACGCGCCGAGGGCGCGGGACCGTTCACCACCCGGCTGACCTGGCATCTCCCCGGTGGCGGCACCGCCGTATGGGAGTCACGGCTCGCCCGTCGGCGTGGAGTCATCGCCGTCCGCCCGCCCGGCGCGCCCACCAGCCGGCACACCCGGGCCGACGAGATCGCACTCACCCGGCTGCGCCGGCTCAACGCCATGGCCGCGACGGCGTTCGTCATCGGCGGGGCCCTGTTCGCGGCGGGTGCCGGCGTCGCTCAGCTCGGCTCCGGTGACGCCACCACCTGCGCGTCGATCTACTTCGCCGGCGGTCTCTTCTTCAACACCGGGGGCTACGTCTCACTGCTCCAGGTCATCAACGCGCCGCGCCATGTGCCCGGCGGCGAAGGGCGACTCGTCACGCACCCCTGGCGCTGGTGGAGTTATGAGCCGGCACGGGTGGACTGGCTGAGCGCGGTCGTCCTCTTCGTCGGTACCGTGGTGTTCGCCGTCGACCTGCTGGACTCGTTCCTCCAGGGACTGAGCGTCCAGCAGATCAACCGGCTGGTCTGGGCGCCGGACGTGGTCGGCTGCGTGCTCTTCCTGATCTCGGGGCACCTCGCGTTCGTCGAGATCTGCCACGGCCGGCTCTGCTTCCGCCGCCGCAGCCTCGGCTGGTGGATCGTCGCCGTTAACCAACTGGGGTCGGTCCTCTTCATGGTCTCGGCGATCGCGGCGTTCACCCGCCCCTCCACCGGCAGCCAGATCAACGCGGACATCGCCAACTGGGCCACCCTCCTGGGCGCCACGTGCTTCTCCGTGGGCGGCGTGCTCCAGCTCTACGAACGCCCCTGACGTGCCGCGAGGCCCTTGGGCGGCGGAAGCCCGCAGCTGCCGCTGACGACGGGACGGCGCCCCGCCGACCGCCTGCGGCCCCCTGGCCTGCGGGCCTCAACCTCTGACGGCCGCCGCGATCCGTTCGGCGGCCTGGGGCGGCGTGAGGTGTGTGGTGTCGACGACCTCCGCCTCGGCGTGCAGCCAGGTGCGAGCCGCCTCGGCGTAGGGCTCGAGGTAGGTGAGGCGGAACGGGGAGGGGCCGAGCACGGTGTCGCCCTCGATGCGTCCGCGGAGGGTGTCCTGGTCGGCGTGCAGGACGAAGTGGCGTACGGGGATGCCGTGTTGGGCGAGCCCCGCGCTGATCTCGCGCCAGTACTGCTCGACGAGGACGGTCATGGGCACCACCAGGGTGCCGCCGGCGTAGTCGAGCACGTGGCGGGCGGTCTCGACGACGAGTGGCCGCCATGGCGGCCAGTGCTGGAAGTTGTCCGTCTCGGGCAGGCCCGGCCTGATGTCCATGAGTGTCTCGCCGACCTTCTCGGCATCGAACACCCGCGAATCCGGGATCAGTTGCTGGACGAGGGGGCTGGTCGTCGTCTTGCCCGCGCCGTGGGTGCCGTTGAGCCATACGATCATGGGTCCCGATGCTAGGCCCGGAGGTGCGGGCGGGGCAGGGACCCGGTGCGGCTTCGGTGGGCTCCGAGGAGGCGGCGTCGCCTTGTGGTCGCGCAGGGCCGTGAGCCGGCGACCGGCACTGCGTGCGTAAGGGCTCCCTCCGGCGGTGGTGGCCGAGAAAATCGAACACGTGCTTGAATTCGGGCCATGCAAACGTTCCCCGGCGACCTCGCCCCGGCCCGGCGGGAGTGGGGCGCCGCCCGCCACCCGCTCGCCCAGCGGCCGGGCCGCCGTACCCAGTCGCGACGGCGTCCTCGATGACGGGCTGGCATGCGGGGGCGTATGACCCGGATGATCCTGAAGGCATGTCCGGATCGATACGCGTGACCGTGCATCCGCCGTCGCCCACGGGCGGTCGGCGGGTGCGCGTGGACGGCGAGATCCTCGGCCTGGCCCACAACGTGGCCGATGTCGCGGAGTTCCTCCGCCGCGCCGGACTGGAGATCGACCCGGCGGAGGTCGCGGGGGTGCCGTGGATCGACTGGCGTGGCGTGGGGCCCGAGCGCTGGGGCCCGGAGGCGGGTGGCTGAGCCGCCCGGGGCTTCGCGGTCGCGGTCTGTGCTTCGGCGTGCGCTCGTTGCGGGGGAACGGGACATTGGAGCCGTGGCCTTGTGGATGACTTGGGAACTCGAAGAGGTCGGCAGAGCCGCGCAGGCCGTGGACAGCGTGGACGAGGCCGCTCGCTGGCTGGTCGGTTCGGCCGAGCGTTCAAAGCGGGCCTTCGATGTCGAGTGGCGCTGGCAGCGGCTGATGGACTCGGTGCTTCGGCTGCGCGCCCGGATGCTCGACGAGGGGCGCGAGAGTCTGGCCCGTGGGACGTCATGGAGTGGGGTGGACGAGGGCGTGGAGGTGCGGCTCACCGTCCGGCGCGGGAGGGGCTGAGCGCGTTCGGGGGAGGCCGCTGCGGCCGCGTGCTCGGAGGAGGGGATGTCACAAGTCCGTACGGCGGGTGAGAATGGGCTTTATTCGGTCTTTGTCCGGTGTGTCGCGTCCTGTCGGAGGGCAGCAGCCATGAAGGACCTCAAGTTCGAGCAGAAGCGCTCGCTGTCCCGCCACGAGGCCGCCGACCAGCTCACGGCCCTCGCGGACGCGCTGAGGGAAGGCGGGGACACCGAACTGGAACTCGGCGCGGGGACGCTGAGCCTGCGGATCCCCGACGACCTTCGCAGCGAGATCGAGGTCGAGATCGGTGGCGGGGAGATCGAGCTGGAGATCGAGTTCACGTGGTCGACCTCATCGACGCGGTCCGCGCCGGCGCCGGCGGGGACGGAGGCGGAGGCGGAGGCGGAGTCAGAGGCGTCCTCGTCCGCGAAGAAGGCCCCGCGGCGTAAGAGCGCGCCCGCCGGGGCGGGGCGAAGCGGCACGGTCACCAAGAAGGGCAGGAGCACGAAGCGGTCCGCCACGAAGACGTCCTGAGCGGAGGCCCGGCGCCGGTCGGGCCGACCGCCCGTGGGCGGAAGTCGGCGGCGGTGGGCGGCGATGAAGCGGTCATCGACTCCGTCCCCGAGCGCCGCCCGGTGCCCGGTGCCTGGTGCCCGGTGCCTGGCTATCATCCGCGCATGGACAGATCTGCCCAGGCGCTCGATCTCGATCGTTTCACCGTCACGGCGAAACGATGGGTCGTCGGCGCGGCGATCGGGATCTGGCTGCTGCTCCTGTTCGTGGTGATCCCCGAGATCTGGCAGCTCCTCGACCGCGCCGAAGTGCTCGGTGCGGCGGCCACCAGCGGTACGCCGTCCGAGGCGGCCGGCGACGCGGTGTACACGAAGCTCTACACGGCGGCCTACCTCGGTTCGATCGCACCGGCCGGCATCGGCGTGCTGCTGTACCTGCTGTGGCGCACACGCCATGGCGTGGAGGAGCGGCTCCCCACCGCCCTGCTCGTTTCCCTCGTGATCCTCGCGACCTGTCAGGCGGCGTCCGTGACCGCCGCGTGGGGCGACCAGTACACCGGGGCCGCGATCGGCGAGGAACTGGAAAGCGCCGGCATCAGTCTGTGGGGCCGCGCCGCCATAGAGCGGGGCTGGTACGTGGGATACGCGGCGCTGGTCGCGGGCGCGGCGGCCCTGGGGTTCGCCTTCACCCGGCCGTCTCGGCAGCAGATGTGGTGGGTCGCGGGCCTGACCCCGCCGGCCGTGGGCGTTCCGTGGGCGTTGCTCGGGGGCTCGTACCTCTGAAGGCACCTCGCGTCATGGCCGGACGCAACTGACCCGCCCACGCGCGGACGGCAGTTGATCCGGGCGACGCGGTCGGGCGGCCGAGCCCTACGGGACTGTCGGTGGTCGGCATTAACGTGCTCGCAGCGTCCTGTCGATCTTTGTACGTCGAGCCGGACTTTGTACGTCGAGCCGACCCCTCCGTCCGAGCCGACCCCTCCGTCCGAGCCGAACTCCTCCGTCCGAGCCGAACTCCTCCGTCCGAGCCGAACTCCTCCGTCCGAGCCGAACGTTGTCCGTCCGGCCCGAACGTTGTCCGTCCTAGCCGATCCTTATCTGTCCGAGGAGCCACGATGCCCGGAGTCCCACCCGAGTCGCCCGCGCAGGACCTGCGCACACTGATACCGGAGTACGCGGGCCTGGCCCGCAGAACCACCCTCCTCAACCCGGAGCCCGGCGAGCCCGGCGTGCGGGAGAGCTCGTTCGGGGGCGCGTTGCTGTGGCCCGCGGACGAGCCGTGGCCGTACTGCGCGCAGGAGGACCACTGGACGTTCGGCTCCGACTGGCGCAACCGCACCGAGATCGTCCCCGGGGCGGTGCCGATGGTGCCGATCCTGCAGCTCTTCGCCCGGGACGTGCCCGGGCTGGAGTTCCCGGCGGGGAAGGACCTGCTCCAGGTGGTCTGGTGCGCGCTGATCCACGAACAGGATCCCGGGCCGGTGCTGCCGCGGCTGTACTGGCGCAACGAGGCGGAGGTCCTGGCCGGCGGGACGCTGCCCGAGATCCCCGCGGTGAGCGAGGGGGAGTACGACGAGGAGAACATGCCGGAGCCGTCCACGCTGGCCCCGGCCACCGCCGACGACTATCCGAGCCGGCACGATCTGCCTCAGGACCTCCTGGAGACCTGGGAGCCCCGCTTCCGGTTGCCGACCGGCGGCGCCCTGTGGCCGCCCGACTCCAACGTCATCGCGACGAAGATCGGCGGCTGGCCCGCCTGGGTCCAGCCCTCTGCCTGGCCGGACTGCGACGGCGGTCACCGCATGGAGCACCTGCTGACCGTCACCGGCGACATCCAGCTCGGCGACTGCGGCGGCGTCTACTTCTTCCACTGCCGCCAGTGCCCCGGCCACCCCTGGGACTGGCGGTCCGACACCCACTGACGCGTGAGGCCGGTGCCCGCACGGATCGGCCGGCGGCCGTGGAATCGGCAGGGGCCCTCGAGCGTTGTGCAGGGTGGGCTTGGACGCCGGTGTGTGCGAGCGGAGTAGCCCGAGTGACCGAGCTGACTGGTATTGGAGGGCCGTGATGGCTGGGCAGACACAGAGGGCCGTGCTGGCGGGCGGATGCTTCTGGGGGATGGAGGAGCTGGTCCGCCGACTTCCCGGCGTGACGGCGACCCGGGTCGGATACACCGGGGGTGACGTGCCGAACGCGACGTACCGCAACCACGGTACGCACGCGGAGGCCATCGAGATCCTCTACGACCCCGCGCAGACCGACTACCGCGCGCTGCTGGAGTTCTTCTTCCAGATCCACGACCCGAGCACCAAGAACCGCCAGGGCAACGACATCGGCCTCAGCTACCGCTCGGCGATCTACTACGTGGACGACGAGCAGAAGCGGATCGCCGAGGACACGATCGCGGACGTGGACGCCTCCGGCCTGTGGCCGGGCAAGGTCGTCACCGAGGTGGAGCCGGTCGGCCCGTTCTGGGAGGCCGAGCCCGAGCACCAGGACTACCTCCAGCGCTACCCGGACGGCTACACCTGCCACTTCCCGCGCCCGGGATGGAAGCTGCCCGCCCGCGCCGAGGGCTGACCGCGGGGCGGCCCGGCGGACGCGGAGACCGGATGGACCCGGATTCCGCGCGCCGGGCCGCACGTGCGTCCGCGCACCTCGGGAGGGGGCGCGTCGGCGTGTGCCGCGCAGCTGAGAGAGCTGCGTGGCGGAGACGGCTTCGGCGCGCGTCGCGCACCTCAGAGGGGTGCGTGCTGGGCGGAGAGGGCTGCGACGTGCGTCGTCTGCGTCCTGCGCGAAAAGGTAGGAGACAGGCAGGCCGGAGGGATCCTGACAGATGTCAGGGCTCCCGAGCATGGGCACGGCGAGGCCCGGTGCGCTGCGCACGATGGTCACGGCAGTTCTCACTGCTCGGAGTCGGCCCAAGTCGCCACGAGTGCTTGCCGATCTGGGAAGCGGGGACCGGAGACCGTCTCCCGGATGGGTTCACCATTGAGCCAGCACACTTGCTCGGGAGCGCCGTCGCCGGTGTCGAACAGGCAGCACACTCCGCCGCTTTCTGCGGTGAGGTCGGTGAACACCCTTCTTACGTTGCTCGACCGCGCGAACAAGCGGCTCATCCCCGATGTCGCGGCCGAGAATTCCACCGAGGCGTAGCCGGGGTGCAGAAGGGACGCGAACCGGATCGTGGCGTAGATGTACCCGATCTGGAGGCGCCCGTCCGCCTGGGGTTCAGGGCCGCCCGTCTGCGCGTACTCGCGCAGTGCATCGTCGAGGTCGAACATGAGGGACGTGTCGAGCTCGAGCGTGCTGTTCGTGGAGCAATCGACCGGCTCGCTCTTGAACTGGGACGTGAACGGGAGGACGATCCGCCCACCGTCGGGCAGGGTGATCCCAAGCGGCGGCACGGCGCGGGTCGGCGGCGCCAACTCGGCCAGCTTTGCCAATGCGTTGGCGACATTCCGAGGGCGCAGATAGATGTCGTAGCTGTAGACCAGTCCCATATCTCCCCCTGTCACACTTCGAACCGCACCCTCCCACGCCCCGGCCCTGAGGGCATCTGGATTTAGAGGTGGCAACACGTTCATGAGATCAGTGATCGTTGCGCCTGTGTCAGGTTGTGGGTCCACCGGTTACTTGACGAATGGGACGAAGCCCGGCGCGTCCCCCTCGGGGTAGATGCCCCAGTTCATTTGCCAGGTGGCGGATCTTCTCGTCAGCCACCAGAACCTCGTCCTGAATCATGGTTACGCCCATGATGTAGGTGCCTTCGTCGATGTTGCAGTAGTAGAGGGCGCCCTGCTCGACATCGAAAACCACCCTGATCAGGATGCCCCCTGACAGGTGCTGCATGTAGACATCAAGATTCTCGATCAGCCAGTCGAGTTGCCGTCCGGACCGCTCGTATGCATGCCGCCGATCAGTACGGCTGCTTCGGCGAAAATACGGATTCAATGCCGGAGTATCAAGCGCATCCACATGAAATCGGCATCGGCCGTCGACGTAGTACCCGATGAATTGGAGATCTTGAGGGTCGAGTGCCTGCCGGCAGTGTTCCTCCACCTCTCGGTCGGCATCTTGATATTCGTCAAATCTATGGACCGTCAGGACTCTGTCCACATTGAACTGTTCGACCTCCTTCGGGTCGGGAGACTGTCGAGTGGCCAGGAGGAGAGCTGATCCATTTCTTGAAGCGACATGAGAATAGACGGCCAGGGTCACGACGAGTACTCCGAGGAAGACGATTCCCCACGCCTTTGCCAGAGCAGTGCTTCCCGCGCCCGCGGAATCAGCGACGTACGCAGTGCCCACCCCGAAGGTTGCGAGCCCTGCAAGAAAGAGACTTACGTCCAGGCTGGTGCGCAAGTTTCTTGCGCTGGTTCGGATCACCAGCAACACCAGTGCTGCCAGTGATATGACGCCGAGTACGATCAGCGCGCGGGCGAAGCTGTAGTTCTCGCCTTTGATGTACGCGATCAGTGCTTCCACGCTGATCGGAGCGATCACGCCGGTTGCCAGGCCCACCATGATCAGTCTCACACGTGACTGCAAGGTGCCCCCCACCTCAGGTCCAACAAGCTGCACCAGTATGGAGTCTCACTGGGCTCGGGAACAGGCGGAACGGCCGTTCCAGGGCGTCCAAGAGATGGTCGCGGCGGGTCGGTCTGCAAATTCCACGACCGACGTGAAAGCAATCGGACAGCCCCGACACCGACTACTGCTGGGTGGCCTCAGGCACCGCTGCAGTACCCCTCGAGTAGGAGGCTCCCCAACTCACCGCGACGGACTACTCAGCTTGACGTCCGTCCCGTCCGAGCCGCAGTAACCCGCCGGGTTCCTGTCGAGGTACTGCTGGTGGCGGGGCTCAGTGGCGAAGAGAGGCCGCCGTGGCGTATGCGATGAGGTTGGCGAAGCGCAGCCACGTGAAGAGACAGCTGTTCACAGGCGAGTAGCCCGGACGTACAAGGTGCTCGATTTCGAGGATCGTCTCGGTCAGGGCACATCGCGTCGGGCCGTCAAAAGGTGGCCCAGGTTCGTGACAGTAGTGCCCGACGGCACACCGCAGGGATGAGTGTCGTCGGGCCAGCGGGAACTGTTCGTTGCGCACCCGGCGTGCGTAGGTTCTGAAGCCCACCCGTCGACGTCAGCCTTCGGCCTTGGTGACGCCGATCGGGCAAGACACCCCGGTGCCGCCCACGCCGCAGTACCCGCCCGGGTTCTTGTCGAGGTACTGCTGGTGGTACGCCTCCGCCGGGTAGAACGGGCGGCCCTGGGCCGGGAGGAGCTCTGTGGTGATCGTGCCGTAGCCCGAGCCTGTCAGGACCTTCTGGTAGGCATCGCGAGAGGCCTCCGCTGTTTCGGCCTGGGTGGGGGTGTGTGGGTAGAGCGCCGAGCGGTACTGGGTGCCCACGTCGTTGCCCTGGCGGAATCCCTGGGTCGGGTCGTGGGACTCCCAGAAGGTCTTGAGGAGGCGGTCGTAGGGGAGGACGGCCGGGTCGTGGACCACGCGGACGACCTCCGTGTGGCCGGTGAGGCCCGAGCAGACCTCCTCGTAGGTCGGGTGCTCGGTGTAGCCGCCCTGGTAGCCGACCAGCGTCGTCCACACGCCCGGAAGCCGCCAGAACTTGCGCTCCGCGCCCCAGAAGCAGCCCAGCGCGAAGTCGGCCGTCTCCAGGACCTCGGGGTAGGGGCCCAGCAGCGGGTTGCCGAGGACCGTGTGGCGGTCGGGCACCGTGAAGATCGGTTCCGGACGTCCCTGCAGCGCCTGTTCGGGAGTGGGCAGGACGGGCGTTCGGCCGAAGAGCATGACGGTTCCTTCCTTGCGCTTCGCGGGCCCCGCGCACCTTGCGGAGAGCGGAGGGGTATGGCGGTGGCGCTGCGGTGCGTCGGTGAGGGCGCACCGCTGCAACGTACGGCCGGGTTCCCGGATTCCGCCCCGTCGCGGTACCGGCTCAGTGCGGCAGCGTTGCCGGGCTTCCGCCGTTCGCCTCGTAACCCGCCACCGCCAGCGCGCGGTAGACCGCGAACTCCGCGGCGGGGTCGGTGGACAGCGTCCACGGGAGGGCGCCGACATGGCCGTCGACGTGCAGCAACTGGTCCATCGCCTCCGCCCAGCGCTCGCCGCGCACCAGGAAGAAGACCAGCAGGTGGCGTACGTGCGCCAGCATCGGGTCGTCCGAGCGGGCCGCGTGCACCGCGAACATGCCGCCGTGGATCGCCTTCGTCACGACCTCGCTCTGGTAGAAGCCGCTGACCAGGTTCACCTCGGGCAGGTGCTCGAACACCGCGAAGAGGGGCATCGCGGCGAGGAGGGAACCCTGCGGAGCGCGGGCCGCTGCCGCTTCCGCGAACTCGTTGGCCAGCTGGCGGGAGCCGTGCCACTTCTCGCACCAGTAGTGCAGGGCCGCGAGGTGGGCGCCCATGTGGGACGGGGCGCGGTCCAGGATCTTCAGCCAGAGCTGCTCGAACTCCGGACGGGGGTAGGCCAGCCCGCGGGCCACCGACAGCTCGATGATGTACGGGATCGGGTCGCCGGGGGCCAGGAGGGCCGCCTCGCCGCACGCCGATCTCGCCTCCTCCATGATGATCCGGAACTCGTCCGTGCCGGGGGTCGCCGTGCGCCATGCCTGCTGGACCAGGAACTCCGCGTGGACGGCCGCGCCGCCCGCGTCCTTGGGCTGCTCGGTGCGCCACACTCGCAGCCACTGGCCGCCCGGCGCCTCGCTGACGCCACCCGGGCGCTGCTGCAGCTCCAGCGCGGCGGCGCCGGCGAAGGCCTGGACGCGCTGCCAGCGCTTCTCACCCTCCGCCTCCGTGCCGGCCAGCAGCTGTGAGGCGGCGCGGTAGTCCTGGGTGCGCTGCACCAGGTCCAGGACGTCCAGCAGGTCCTGGTCGGGGCCGGGCATGCGGATGTCCAGCTCCTCCTGCCGTACGAAGCCGTAGTTCGCCGGGTCCGCGGCGTCGGGGTGGCCCGGCGGGACCTGCTCGATCATGCCCCGCCTGCGGCGCATGAACGGCACCAGCACGAAGCCGATCATGACCAGCGCGACCAGGACCCAGAGAATTTCCATGCCTCCAGCGTTCCAGACGCCGCCGACAAATGGCCAACGAGGTGGGGTGCCTGTGGAAAAAGGGTTCTGCAGGGGAGGAGCGGGGATGCCCGCGGCGGCCCGTCATGGTCGGTGGGGTTGCGTTGCGCCTGGCGGGAGTGGGTGGGGGCGGGAGTGGGGGCGGGGCCGTGGCGGGGGGGGGGGGGGGCCCCCC
>NZ_JBIDDQ010000043.1:0-53656 GCF_043195415.1 Streptomyces sp. Y7 | reverse complement strand
CCGGGGGGAGGTGGGGTCAGCCGGTGGGAGGGAGGACCCAGCCGGTGGGAGGGAGGGCCCAGCCGGCGGGAGGGAGGGCCCAGCCGGTGGGAGGTATGGCCGAGCCCGTGGGGTGGGCGGGTGCGGCGGCGGGTGGGGCGGCGGGTGCGGCGGCGGGTGCGGGTTGTGGGGGCTGGGCGCGCAGTTCCCCGCGCCCCTGGAGGTGGGTCGCCCGGCTGCCTGCTTCGGCGGTCCCCGGCGTACGCGGGTGGCATCCCGCGCCGCCTTGAGATCTCGCCGGCGACGGCATTTCCTCGACGGAACGACGAGTCCGCGCGCCCCTGGAGGTGGGTCACCCAGCTGCCTGCTTCGGCGGTCCCCGGCGTACGCGGGTGGCATCCCGCGCCGCCTTGAGGTCTCGCCGGCCGTGGCATTTCCTCGACGGCACGACAAGTCCGCGCGCCCCTGGCGGCGGGTCGCCCGGCACTTCCTCGTCGGCACGACGAGTCCGCGGCCGAGACACCGCGCACGAGGACTCCATGCGAGTTCAGTTCGCGCACCGATGAGTTTCCCGCGCCGCGCCGGTCTGTACGCGTGAGACCGACTCGCGGAAGGCTGGCGCCATGCGGAAACTGATCTACGGCATGAACGTGTCTCTGGACGGCTACATCGCCGCGCCCGGCGACGACATCGGCTGGAGCGTGCCGAGCGACGAGCTGTTCCAGTTCTGGTCCGACCAGTTGCAGGCGACCGACCTGACGCTGTACGGGCGCAAGCTGTGGCAGACGATGAGCTCCCACTGGCCGACCGGCGACCAGCAGCCGGGCGCCACCCCGGCGGAGATCGAGTTCGCGCGCCGCTGGCGGGACATGTCGAAGGCGGTGTTCTCCTCGACGATCGACAAGGTCGACTGGAACACCCGCCTGGTCACCGGCGACGCGGTCGCCGAGATCACCCGGCTCAAGGCCGAGGACGGCGGCCCGATGGACATCGGCGGCGCGACGCTCGCCGGTGCGGCCATGCGGGCCGGGCTCATCGACGAGTACGTGCTGGCCACAGCGCCGGTCCTGGTGGGCGGCGGCACGCCGTTCTTCGCCGCGCTGGACAGCTGGGTGAACCTGAACCTGGTGGAGACGCGGACGCTTCCCGGCGGTGTGATCCTGACCAGGTACGAGACGAGGCGCTGAGCGCCCGTCACGCGACGCGACCGCCTGCCGGGTGTTCGACGCCGGCGCCGTTTCGCAGATCCGGGGCCCGGCAACCACCGCCGATTCCGGCGGCGACGTGCGTGCGGATCGGGCCGTTCGAAATGGTCCTGCGCGCCCTACGCTTGGTCCGTGAACGAGATGCCGCGGGATCATCGGCCGGCCAAGTCCATTCGCGTGCTGCTCGCCGAGGACCAGGGGATGATGCGCGGGGCGCTCGCTTTACTGCTCGGTATGGAGCCGGACATCGACGTCGTCGCGCAGGTCTCGGCCGGAGACACGATCGTGGACGCCGCTCTCACCCACCGCCCCGACGTCGCCCTCCTCGACATCGAACTCCCCGGTCTCAGCGGCCTCGACGCGGCGGCAGCGCTGCGCGAGGAGGTCCCCGACTGCCGGGTGCTGATCCTGACGACGTTCGGCCGCCCCGGATATCTGCGCCGGGCCATGGAGGCGGGCGCCGCCGGCTTCCTGGTCAAGGACGGGCCCGTGGAGGAACTCGCCGTCGCCGTACGCCGGGTGCTCACCGGGGAGACGGTGATCGACCCCGCCCTCGCCGCGGCCGCCCTGAGCGCCGGCCCCAATCCGCTCACCGCCCGCGAACGGGACGTACTGAGCGCCTCGGCGGAGGGCGCGACGGTCGCCGACATCGCCGGCAAGCTCCATCTGTCCGAGTCCACCGTCCGCAACTACCTCTCCTCCGCCATCGGCAAGACGGGCACCCGCAACCGGACGGAGGCGCTGCGGGAGGCCCGCCAGCAGGGGTGGCTCTGACCGGGAACCACCGCGAGCGGGCCGAGCCGAGCCGCGCGCCCGGCTCCTCACCACCGCCTACTTCGTCACCGCCACCGACTTGTACTCCGTCCCCTTGGGGGCGAGACACACGAACCAGTTCACCGGGGAGCCGTCCGCCGGGCGGATCACGAAGTCGTCGTCGTTGTAGTCACCCGCCTCGGACACCACCGGGACCTCGGTCTTCGAGCCGTCCTGCCAGGTGCAGGTGACCTGCCGGGCGGTCATGGCGACCTGACCGACGACCAGCCGCCGCGGGCCACTCTCGGAACCCGGTGCCAGGGGTACCGCGAAAGCCTCGATGTCCTTGCCGGACATGGTGTCCTCGGCGGTGAACGCGTCCTCGATCAGCACCTGGTCGTTCGCGGAGTCCCCGTACTCGCGCCGCACGAAGTACGAGCTCTTGCCGATCAGATCGGACGCCTCGCGCAGGTCCGACGGGATGTGCCCGAACTCGGCCATCGCGGCCCGCTCGGCCCGCGCCTCGCGCTCGGTGCGCGGCGCCTCCCAGACGTCGAGGTACACCCGCCAGTCCTGGCCGGCGTCGGTCCCCACCCCGAGCAGCGTCCGCGCGGGCGTGCGCACGTCCGGCGCCGGTTCGGTGGGCGCGCCGGTCGCCACCGAGGCTCCCCGGTCGCCGCCCTCGCCCGGCATGCCCGCCACCGCCAGCGTGCCCGCGGAGCCGACCAGCACCAGGGCCGTCGCCGTGGCCACGGCCCAGCGGCGGGCCCTGCGCCGGCGGCCGCCCCGAAGGACCGCGTCGTAGGGGGCTATACCGACCTCCACCTCGTCCGCGGCGTCGGCCAGCAGCAGGGCGATGTCTGTGTGGGTCATGTCGTGGCTGGTCATGCCGTGGTTCGTCTCCCGGTCCGCGCTCATCGGCTGCGTCCTCCCTGCGTCACCATCTCGGCCAGTCCCGGTATGGCGCGGAGTTTCGCGATCCCCTTGGCCGCGTTGCTCTTCACCGCGCCGACGGAACAGCCCATCGCCTCCGCCGTCTGCGTCTCGGTCAGGTCCTCCCAGTAGCGCAGGACCACCGCCTCCCGCTGCCGTGGCGGCAGTTGGGCCAGCGCCGGCAGCAGCGCGTTGCGGTCCTCGGCCTGGGCGATGCGGTCACCGGTGTCCGCCACCTCGCGCGCCAGTCCCGAGTCGTCCCTGGGCGCCAGGAACTCCCTGAGCCTCCGGCGGTGTTTGCGTGCGTGCGCGTTGATCATCACGCGCCGTACATACGCCTCCGGGTCGTCGGCCGAGCCGACCCTGCGCCAGGCCACGTAGACCTGTTCGAGCGTCGACTGGACCAGGTCCTCCGCGGCGTGCTGTTCCCCCGTGAGGAGAAATGCCGTCCGCATCAGGCGTGGCCAGCGGCCGATGACAAAGCTCTGGAACTCCGAGTCCCGAGCCGCCTTGCGATCCCCCATGGGCACCTCCCTAGATATTCAAAGGAGTCCATGGAGCCCCCGGACCGTTGCCTCAGTTCGCGGACGAACTCGCGGAGGGGCTCACGGCGGGGGTCCCGGCGGAGGCCGCGGAGGTCTTCCTCGGCAGCCACACCAGCATCAGCACCGCCCCCACCAGCAGCACCACGGTCGACGTACGGAACACCAGCGCGTAGCCCTCGGTCAGCGCCCCGGGCGTCGCGCTGCCCGCGGAGCGGGCCGCAGCGACCGTCGACATGACGGCGAGCCCCAGGGAACCGCCCATCGTGCGCGAGGTGTTGACCAGCCCCGACACCAGTCCCGCCTCCTCGGGCCGCGCCCCGGACGTGGCCAGGGCCGCGAGCGGGGTCGCCGCAAGGCCCGCCCCGAGCATCATCAGGACGCCGGGCACCATGATCGAGGTCACGAAGGCGCCGTGCTCGCTCAGCATCGACTGCCAGCCGAAGCCGACGGCCGCCACCAGCGTCCCCGCCACCGCCACCACGCGGGGCCCGAACCCCCGCATGAGCCGCGGCGCGAGCTTGGAGCCGATGATCACGGCCAGCGAGCTCGGCACCAGTGCCAGACCGGCCTCCAGCGGGGTGTAGGCGAGCACGTTCTGCGCGTACAGCGTCATGAAGAACCACATGCAGAACATCGCCGAGCCGCTCAGGAACATCGCCACGTTCGCCGACGCCACCGCGCGCCGCCGGAGCAGCCCGAGCGGCATCAGCGGGGCCGCCGTACGCGCCTCCACGGCGAGGAAGGCGCCGATCAGCACGAGACCCGCGAGCAGGGGCACGACCGTCTCCGGCGCCGTCCAGCCGGCGGCCTCCGTCTGGGAGATGCCGAACGCCAGGGTCGCGAGCCCGGCGGTCACCAGCGCGGCCCCCGGCAGGTCCAGCCGCCGCCCCTGACCCGCCCGGCTCTCGGCGAGCCAGAGCGACGCGCCGGCCAGCACCACCGCACCCACCGGCACGTTGATCAGCAGCACCCAGCGCCACGACAGCAGGTCCACCAGCACACCGCCGACCAGCCCGCCGGCGGCGCCGCCGCCCGCGCCGACGGCGGTCCACGTCCCTATCGCCCGCGCCCGGGCCGCCCCCTCGGGCACCGCCGCGGTCAGGATCGTCAGCGTCGAGGGCGCCAGCACCGCCGCGCCCAGCCCCTGCACGCCCCGCGCGGCCAGCAGCTGCCAGTCCTGCTGGGCCAGCCCGCCGGCCAGCGACGCGAGCGTGAACAGGCCGAGCCCGACGAGGAACATCCGCTTGCGCCCGTACAGGTCCCCGGCCCGGCCGCCCAGCAGCATGAACCCGGCGAAGGCGATGGCGTAGGCGTTCACCACCCACTGCAGGCCCTGCGCGTTCAGCCCCAGGTCGGCCCGCATCGACGGCAGCGCCACGTTCACCACGGCCACGTCGAGGACGACCAGGAACTGCCCGGCGCACGCGAGCGCCACCACCAGCCAGGTGGGGGGCACGGTTCGGCGAGGGGCGCGGGTGGTGTCGGCGGCTTCGAGCATGGGTGTCATGCTCTCAACGACGGACGCTCATGGCATCAGGAATTCGGCCTAGGCCGCGCCTCGATGGACCTAGGACCGCGCCGGGGGCGGCCGGAGCCAGGCGGTCCTCCCAGAGCCCGATCCCGGCCGTTCCCCAAGAGAAGGTCAAGAATTCGTTAGTGACCCAAAGCATCGGAATAGTTGCCCAGGCACACGGAGTTCGATGTACACATGACACAAACGACGAACGAACAGCCCACCGGCAGAGCGACCTCCGGCGCCGTCGTCCCGGTCCTCGCCTTCGCGGGCATCGTTGTCGCGGTAATGCAGACCCTGCTCGTCCCGGTCATCAAGGACCTGCCGCAGCTGCTGAGCACCGCGCCCAGCAACGCCACCTGGGTCCTGACCTCCACCCTGCTCTCGGGCGCCGTGGCCACCCCGATCATGGGCCGCCTCGGCGACCTGTACGGCAAGCGGCGCATGCTCATAGCCAGCCTGTCGGTGATGGTGGTCGGCGCCCTGATCAGCGCGTTCACCAGCACCCTGCTCCCCATGATCGTCGGCCGCACCCTCCAGGGCTTCGCCATGGGCGCGATCCCCCTCGGCATCGGCCTGATGCGCGACATGCTGCCCCGCGAGAAGCTCGGCTCGGCCATGGCGCTGATGAGCTCCTCGATCGGCGTCGGCGGCGGCCTCGCACTGCCCGCCGCGGCCCTGGTCGCCCAGCACAGCAACTGGCACGCCCTCTTCTACGGCGCCGCCGCCCTCGGCATCCTGGCCATCGGCCTCACCCTCCTCGTCGTACCGGAGTCCAAGCTCCGCGCGCAGGGCACCTTCGACGTCCTCGGCGCGCTCGGCCTCTCCGTCGGCCTCGTCCTCTTCCTCCTGCCCATCACCAAGGGCAGCGACTGGGGCTGGACGTCGGCCGGCACGCTCGGCATGTTCGCCGGCTCCGCGATCGTCCTGCTCCTGTGGGGCGTGTACGAGCTGCGCGCCAAGGCCCCCCTGGTCGACCTGCGCACCACCGCCCGCCCCGCCGTCCTCTTCACCAACCTCGCGTCGATCATGGTCGGCGTCAGCTTCTACGTCGTCTCGCTGGTCCTGCCCCAGCTGCTCCAGCTGCCGAAGGAGACCGGCTACGGCCTCGGCCAGTCGATGGTCGTCGCCGGGCTGCTCGTCGCCCCGCTCGGCCTGACGATGATGTTCACGGCCCCCGTCTACGCCCGCCTCTCGGCGAAGTACGGCCCCAAGACCACCCTGATCCTCGGCATGCTGATCATCGCGATCGGCTACGGCGCCGGCCTCGGCCTGATGAGCGCCGCCTGGCAGAGCCTGGTCATCGCGGTGGTCCTCGGCGCGGGCATCGGCCTCGCCTACTCCTCCCTGCCCGCCCTGATCATCGGCGCGGTCCCCGCCTCGGAGACGGGTGCGGCCAACGGCCTCAACACCCTGATGCGTTCCATCGGTACGTCGGTCTCCAGCGCCGTCATCGGCATGGTCCTGGCCAACACCGCGAACAACGTGGGCGGCGTCGCCATCCCGACCATGCACGGCTTCCGCGTCTCCTTCCTGATCGCGACCGCCGCCGTCGCCGTCGGCCTCCTGCTCGCCCTCTTCCTCCCGAAGCAGCGCCCGGCCGCCCACACGCAGCTGCGCGCCAGCAGCGAGGAGGACGCCAACCTGGAGCGCGCCGAGGAAGCCCTGCGCGGCTTCCGCGGCCGGGTCCTGGACGCCGCGGGCACCCCGGTCGCCCGCGCCAAGGTCACCCTCATCGACCGCCGCGGCCGCCAGGCCGGCGCCACCCTCTCCGCCGACGACGGCAGCTACGCCCTCGCCGTCCCCACCCAGGGCGCCTACGTCCTGGCCGCCCGAGCCGACGGCCACGCCCCGCTCGCCTCGTCGGCCACCCACACGGGCGACGACAGTCCGGTCGACCTGGACCTGTCGCTGCCGGGAGAAACGGTCACCGCCTGACGCACCGGCCGCCCGCCCACACCCCCCGTCGTCCACATGACGGGGGGTGTGGTGCACGATGGGCGCCCGTACGGTCGTACGTACGACCGAACCCACCGCCCCCGCGCGCAACCGGAAGGACCCCCATGGCCCCGGCCCCCAAGCCCGAGATCCTGGCCGCGTTCGAGGCGGCGAAGGGCTTCATGCCCGCGGGCGAAGGGCACGCGCTGTACGCGGCGGCGGTCGAGGCCGGGCGGCTCGGACTGCCCCTCCTGGAGGTCGGCACCTACTGCGGCCGCTCCACGATCCTGCTCGCCGACGCCGCCCGCGAGGCCGGCGTGACGGCTCTCACCGTCGACCACCACCGCGGCAGCGAGGAGCAGCAGCCGGGCTGGGAGTACCACGACCCGGAGACCGTCGACCCGGCGATCGGCCTCATGGACACGCTGCCGACCTTCCGCCGCACGCTGCACGGCGCGGGCCTGGAGGAGCACGTGATCGCCCTGGTCGGCCGATCCCCGCAGGTCGCGAAGGTCTGGGGCACCCCGCTCGGCCTGGTCTTCATCGACGGCGGCCACACCGACGAGCACGCGAACGCCGACTACGAGGGCTGGGCGCCGCATGTCGCCGAGGGCGGCCTGCTGGTCATCCACGACGTGTTCCCCGACCCGGAGGACGAGTTCACCGGCCAGGCCCCGTACCGGGTCTACCTCCGGGCGCTGGCCTCCGGCGCCTTCACCGAGGTGTCGGTGACGGACTCGCTGCGGGTGCTGAAGCGTACGGGCACGGGAATCTGAACTCCGGCGCGGCTCGACCGTGGCCTTCGCGCCCCGGCCGCGGTCGGCCCGTAAGGTGTCAGGCGTGTCGTACGTAGGTCCGGACTTCGATCCTCCCCAGCCCCGCCGCAACCGCCGCCGCGCCCTCACCGTCGCGGCCGCCGCGCTCATTCCCGGGGCCCTGCTCGGATGGGTGTTGTACGAGGCGGTGGGCGGCGACGGAGGCGGCTCCGGCAACGCCGCCGTGCAGCCGTCGCGGGCGCCCTCGGACGAGACGCCCACGGACGCCACCACGAGCGACGACAAGCCGCCGGGCCCCACGCCGACGACGGACTCCACCTCCGCGCCGGCCGCCTCCGGCTCCCTCGACGGCAAGGTCGTCGTCATCGACCCGGGCCACAACCCGAACAACTTCCGGCACACGTCCGAGATCAACCGCAAGGTGAACATCGGCACGAACTTCAAGGAGTGCGACACGACGGGTACGTCGACGAACGACGGCTACTCCGAGGCCGAGTTCACCCTCGACGTCGCCCACCGCATGCGCACGCTCCTGGAGAAGCAGGGCGCCACGGTCAAGTTCACCCAGGACGGCGACCGTTCCTGGGGCCCGTGCGTCGACGAACGGGCCGAGATCGGCAACAGGGCGCACGCCGACGCCGTCGTCTCCATCCACGCCGACGGCGCGAGCACCGGCCAACGGGGCTTCCACGTCATCCTCCCCGGCAAGGTGGACGAGGGCGCCGCGAACACCGGCCCCATCGTCGCCCCCTCCCGCGCCCTCGGCGAACGCATCGCGGGCTCCTTCGTCCGCGTCACGGGCAACGCCCCCTCCAACTACATCGGCGAAGGCACCGGTATCGTCACGCGCAGGGACCTCGGCGGTCTCAATCTGTCAACGGTTCCCAAGGTGTTCATCGAGTGCGGCAACATGCGCGATAGCAAGGAAGCGGCACAGCTCACCAGCGGAGCCTGGCGCCAGAAGGCGGCGCAAGGGATCTCTGAGGGAATCGTGAGTTTCCTGCGGGGGTAGTGGTCCACGGGCTGATCCCGGCGGACAGCCTCGTCGGTCGGACGATAAGGTCGTCCGTACGATGAGGGGCCACCCCCGCGCTTCACACCGGGGCCTGACGGCGACATGGTGACAGCGACGCCTCCAGCGATGCCGATGTTGAGACGACTGACGAAGGACCTGAAGTGAATATCCGCTCCCTCACTCGAGGCGACGGCGTGGTGATCGGAGCAGCGGTATTGCTGTTCATCGCGTCGTTCCTCCAGCTCTACTCCGCCTCCGGTTTCAACGTTGACATCAACGGATGGGAAAACCTCGGAGTCGGCTTCGGCACCTACCTGGGCGGGGTCATCGGTGCTGCCCTGATCGTTGTCAACCGCATCCTGCCCCAGCCGCGCAAGGTCGCCGGACTGGACCTCGGGACGGTCGGTGTGTCGTTCACGATCCTGGCCGCGTGGAGCATGTTCTGGACTCTGGTGGACGTTCCAGAGGGCGGCAGCGCCGCCGCCGGCCTGATCCTGGGCTTCATCGCCGCCCTCGTTCTCGCCGCCGGCGCAGTCGCCACCCCCCTGGTTCCCGCCCTCCAGGCCGCCCTTCTCCCGGCCCCCCGCCCCTCCGCGCCGCAGCCCTACGGCGGGCAGCCGCAGGGTGGTTACGGTTACCCGGGTGCCCAGCAGCCGCAGCAGCCCTACGGTGGGCAGCCGCAGGGCGGGCAGCCGTTCGGGGGTGGGCAGCCGCAGGCTCCCGCGCCGACGGCCGGCGGGGACTTCTCGCCGTTCTGGTTCGCCGTGCCCGTGCCGCGGCCGCTGTTCGCGGAGGACGGCTCGCCGACGCCGATCGCCGAACTGGCGCCGGGCACCTGGTACCTGGCCGTCGAGCAGCGTGGCGCCACCCTGGTCGCGCAGACGCAGGACGGCCGTCGTGGTGTGCTGCAGGACACCTCGGGCATTCAGCGCGGCTGAGTCGCGCAGCAAGCCGTACCGCGGCCCCTCACCCTTCCCGGTGAGGGGCCGTTGTCGTACAGTCGCCCCCAGCTGACGGACCGTCAGAAGGAGGCAGGCGTATGCGGCTCGGGCTCGCACTCGGGTACTGGGGGCGCGGCCCCTCCCCGGACCACGTACCGCTCGCGCAGGAGGCCGAGCGGCTCGGCTACGACTCCGTGTGGACGGCCGAGTCCTGGGGCTCGGACGCGTTCACCGCGCTCACCTGGATCGCCGCGCGGACGTCGACGATCAAGCTGGGTACCGCTGTTGCCCAGATGGCCGCCCGCTCCCCCACGACGACCGCCATGCACGCCCTCACCCTCGATCATCTCTCCGGCGGGCGCATGATGCTCGGGCTCGGGCTGTCCGGGCCGCAGGTGGTGGAGGGGTGGTACGGACGGCCGTTCCCGAAGTCGCCGCTCACCGCGACGCGGGAGTACGTCGACGTCGTACGGCAGGTGCTGCGGCGACAGGCGCCGGTGGCGTTGGACGGGCGCTTCCACTCCCACCCGTACAACGGGCCGGACGGCACGGGGATCGGGAAGGCGCTGAAGCCGATCACTCATCCGTTGCGGGCGGACCTTCCCGTGCTGCTGGGTGCCGAGGGGCCCAAGAACGTCGCCCAGACGGTCCGGATCGCCGACGGCTGGCTGCCGTTGTACTGGTCGCCGAGCAGGCCCGACGTGTACGGGGAGGCCGTCGCCGAGTTGCCCGCGGGGTTCCTCGTCGCGCCGATGGCCCGGGTCCAGGTCTGCGACGACGTGTCCGAGGGGCTGCTGCCCGTCAAGGCGATGCTCGGGTTCTACATCGGCGGCATGGGGCACGCGGCCCGCAACTTCCACGCCGATCTCATGGCGCGCATGGGGTACGAGGAGGAGGCGCGGCGGATCCAGGAGCTGTTCCTGAGCGGTCGCAGGCAGGAGGCCGTGCTCGCCGTGCCGGACGCCTTCGCCGATGAGATCTCGCTGGTCGGGCCGCGTGAGCGCATCGCCGAGCGGCTGGAGTCGTGGCGCAAGGGGCCGGTGACCGATCTGCTGGTGCTCTCGCCGGACCGGCCCACGCTGCGGCTGCTCGCGGAGCTCAACTCGTAGCGGGACAGGGAGAGTTCACTGGAAGACCGATATCGGGTCCAGGGTGAGTTCGCCCGTGGTGGCGTTCCAGGCGCGGACCCGGCCCAGGCAGGTGGCCGGGAACTCCTCGTCCGCCGAGTAGCGGTCGACCCGGAACTCCTCCTCGCGTACCCAGGATGTCTCGCAGGTGATCTTCACCTGGGCGCGGGGGTCGCCGGTGCCGTAGCGGGCGCGCAGGACGACGTCCTCGCCGTCCCTGCGGACCGTGAACAGGCCGGAGACGGAGACGTAGGTCCCGGTGACGGCGGTCAGCGGGGTGCCTCTGGCCTCGGTGCCGCGCAGTTCGTCGGCGAGGGCCGCGGTGAGGAAGAGCTGCCCGGTGGCGAGGTCGGCGTCGACCACCATGTCCCGTGCCCGCAGCCGGTCCATGATCAGGCGGATCGTCTTCATGGGCGTGTTGGGCTCCCAGTACTCCCTGCGTGTCTGGGTGTTGGTGTCGCGTTCGGCCCGGCCGCCGACGGTGAAGCGGCCGAACAGCCCGAAGCCGGTGGAGACGCTGGTCTCGTGGGAGACGTTCACGTCGGCCTTCGGTATGCCGAGGATGTCCGCGACGCCCTCGACGCGTGTCTCGTGGAGGTAGATGCACATGCCGGAGAACATGCGCCCGTCGCGCACGCGGCGCCGGCGCCGGGCGGCCACCCAGCGGGCCACCACGTACTGCGCCACCACGGCGGCGCACACCGCCGTCAGGAGCCAGACGACCATCCAGGGCCACCGCAGGCTCCACCACTGACTGTCAATGACACCCACGGATCTCCTTGAAGGCGTCGGAGAGGGAGGACTTGCCGGCGTCGACCATTCGGCCTCCGGTCGCGCGAGCGGCCTTTCCCAGGGCTGCCGCGTCGGCCTCGCCGAAGTGGACGGGGAAGGTGGGCACTTGGCGTACGTCGGCGTCGAGGCGCTCGTACCGGCGCAGGAACTCCTCGTAGGAGATGCCCGCGTTGCTCTCGCCGTCCGTCATCAGCACGATGGCGACGGGGCGTTCGGGTGCCTCGCGTACGGCGTCCGCGGCGATGCGGTAGCCGCGGTCGAGGGCGGACCAGACGGCGGTGGAGTCGTCGAAGGAGCCGTCGGCCACGACCTTGCCGAGGGTGCGCAGGTCGCCGTCGCCGCGCACGGTCACCGTGCGTTCCTGCAGGACGCGCCCGCCGAACCGGACGACGGTGAGGTGCTCGCCCCGGTAGAAGCGGGCGAACTTGCCGGTGGAGGTGGGGTCGGCGCCGCTGAGCCCGGCGAAGGCGGCCCGCAGGTCGGCGATCCGTTCGCCGCGCATGGACGTGGAGAAGTCGAGCAGGAACACGACCTGGTCGGTGGTGGTGCTCGCGGGGTCCCCGTAGTCGGCGACCAGGCGCTCCACGATGGAGAGCCGGTCGGGGTAGGACAGGGCGTTGCCGACCGCCGCGCGCAGCGGCTCGGCCGGGGTGACGTCCTGGTTGACGGGGCGGCGCCAGGTGCGCCGCATCAGCTCGCGCTGCACGTCGTCCCGCAGCAGCCAGTCGACGACCCTGCGGTACGCGTCCCGTTCGCCGGTGTCGAGGAGGAGGAGCGGGAAGTCGGACAGCACCATGCCGTCGTCGGGGTGGACGATCCGCAGGGGTTCGCGCAGCTTCTTCGAGGCGTTGAGGGACAGCAGCTCCGACTCGTGGGCGATGAGGGCGTCGGCCTGGCTCTGGTGGCCCGTGTACGAGGCGATGAGCTCGCGGGAGCTGGCGCCGGTGAGGGTCTGGCCGGAGCGGAAGCCGCGCAGCCGGTCGCAGGAGACGTCCTGTTCGCGCAGTGCGCTGCCGGTGCCGGCGGCCGCGGTGGCGACGCCGACGAGGGCCGCGCGTCCGGTGTCGCTGCTGCGCGGGTCGGCCATCCCGAACCGTACGGTGCCGTCGGCCGCCGCGTCCGCGAGGTCCGCCCACGACAGCCGGCCGCCCGGTGCCCGGGCCGTGAGCGTGTCGGCGACCCGTGGGGTGAGGCCGACCACCACGGGTGAGCGCATGATCGGTGTCGACTCGGGGCGGGCGGTCTGTTCGCCCTTGTCCTGGAGCCGCAGCAGGAAGGAGCGGTCGGAGGCCGGCCAGGCCAGGTCGTAGGTCGAGCCGCGGGCGCCGGACAGGTCGGCCGTGGCCCGGTAGTCCATGTCCAGCTCGACGCCGGTGTCGTCCTTCAGCTCGCCCAGCAGTGGTTCCAGGTCGGCGAGTTCGGGGCTGGCGAGGACCCGCAGGGTGACGTTCTCGTCGCCCCCGCCGCAGGAGGTGAGGGTGGCGAGCAGGGCCAGGGTCAGGCAGGCGGTGAGGGTGCGGCGCCTCATGGGGTGTCCCGCACGGCGGGCGGGCAGGTGCCCACGGAGTCGATGATCTCCTCCAGGACGGCCAGGTCGGGTTCGTAGACCTTGGTCTCGTCGCGGTTGGGTCTGGGCACCTGGATGCCGTGCGCGGCCAGATAGCCGTTGAGCTGGTCGCTGGTGCCGTCCTCGCCGGAGAAGCGGACGCGGAAGCCCAGCTCGATGGCGCGCTGGCGCAGTTCGGGGTCGTCCTGGATGACACGGACCAGCCGGTCGCCCTCGCCGCTCAGGGAGATGAGCTGGGGCTCGGTGAGGGCGTAGGGGGTCGGGTAGAGCAGGACGCGGTCGGTGTCCGCCTTGCCGTGCTTGTTCTCGTAGGCGATCTGGTGGGCCAGGTACTGGTGCTCGTAGATCAGGGAGATGGGCGCGATGCTCTCGCCGAGGTCGGAGAGGTAGCTGTCGGCCTGTTCGTCGGCCCACATGCCCTGGAGGTCTATGAGGGGTTTGATCTTCCGGGCGACGGTGCGTGCCTCCTCCATCGCCCTGCTCTCGTCGGCCTGGCCCGCGCCGGGTGTGCTGTCCCCGTTCGCCACGAAGGCGAGGATGCTCAGGTAGGCGCCCGCGGAGTTGGACTCGCAGACGCTGGAGGTGCGCACCAGGACCCGGCCGCTGTTGCTGCGTCCGCCGGGCCGGTCGAAGCCGATGCCGTTCCAGGTGTCGGCGCGTTCGATGTCCTCGTCCCGGTCCTGGTCGCCGGTGAGGCGATCGTCGTTCGCGGCGATCCTGCCGTCGAGCAGGTCCATGAACCGGTCCATGTCGAGGTCGTAGTAGAGCGTCCGGTCGCCGCCGGTCGTGGGCTGGGCGGTGGCCACGCCCATCTTCTCCAGGGTCTCGGCGTAGGCCCGGAACGTGCCGAGGACCAGGGGCGTCACGAAGGGGCGCACCGAACGCACGGAGCGGTCCTGCCGGTTGAGGATCAGCTTGGCCGCGGGCTGGCCGGAGGGGAAGACCGCGTCCATGCCCGCCAGGGACTGGGTGGCGATGCCGCGGGAGCCGAGCCGGTGGATGTCGACGCGCAGGCCGTGTTCCAGCAGCAGCCGCTGCACCTCGGGGTCTTTGAAGTAGTCGGACTTGGAGGCCATCCTGGCCTCGATCGTGACGACGCGGTCGAACGGCCGCAGCGCGTTGCCCGTGACCAGCAGGGCGATCAGCCCGGTCAGGGCGAGCGGAAGGGCGACCAGGACGTGGATCGGTAAGCGTGCTCGGGGGCGGTTCCTGTCGCGGGTGCGCAGTCTCGGTTCCTGCGCGGTGCGTGGTCTGTCCGCTTCGGATGTGGCGTGCGGTCTGTCTGCTTCGGACACCGGCTCTCCTGCCCTCTCCGGGAGGAGATCGTCGGTGATCGTGTTGGCCGGTGAACGACTTTGCGGGGAACGCCAGTTGAACGTAGCGACCCGTTCACGTCTCGGCGTCCCGCCGCACGGGACAGGTTTCGTTCACGCATCAAGGGCAACCCGGAGGGCATGTCCCCTAGATACAGCAACGGTACCGCCGGCCGCGTCATCGCGATCGTCGCCGACGTCATGGCCCTCATTCTGGGTCTGTGGATCCTGATGTACCTGCTGGACGCCAACCGGGCGAACGACTTCGTCCAGTTCGTCCACGACGCGGCCCGCTGGCTGGCCGGCTGGTCGTACGACCTGTTCACGTTCGACGAGGAGTGGGCGCGCGTGGTGGCCGGTTACGGCCTGGCGGCGGTCGTGTACCTGTTCGTGGGTCACGCCATCGCGGGCCGGGTCCAGCGCCACTGAGGCGGCCGGACCCCTCAGCCGCAGCAGTCCGGGTCCAGCCCCGTCGGGAGGCGGTCCCCGCCGAACACGGCACAGGTCGCCTCGTGCCCGCCGAGTGCCGCGACGGCCAGGAGCAGGGAACCGGCGGTCCAGGTCGTGAGTTCGCGGGGCCATATGGCCTTGTCCTCGAAGACGTACCCGGTCCAGTACAGCCCGCTCTCGGCGTCCCGCAGATGCTGGATCGACTGCAGGATGTCCAGTGCCCGGTCGGACTCGCCCATCGCCCACAGGGCCAGGGCGAGTTCGGCCGACTCGCCGCCCGTCACCCACGGGTTCGGCACGACACAGCGCACCCCGAGCCCCGGCACGACGAAACGCTCCCAGCCCTCCTCCATACGGGACTTGGCCTCGGCGCCCGTCAGCGCGCCGCCCAGTACGGGGTAGTACCAGTCCATGGAGTAGCGGTCCTTGTCCAGGAACCGCTCCGGGTGCCGGCGTATCGCGTGTCGCAGGGCGCCCGCCGCCAACTCCCAGTCGGGTTGCGGCTCTTCGCGCTGTTCGGCGATGGCGAGCGCGCACCGCAGGGCGTGGTGGATCGAGGAGGAGCCGGTCAGCAGCGCGTCCTGTGTCGCCGTGCCGTCGTCGTCGCGTCGCCAGCCGATCTGTCCGCCGGGCTGCTGGAGTTGCAGGACGAACTCGATGGCGGCGTAGACGGACGGCCACATGCGGTCGAGGAAGGTGTCGTCGCCGGTGGAGAGGTAGTGGTGCCACACGCCGACCGCGATGTAGGCGACGAAGTTCGTCTCGCGCCCGGTGTCCGTGACGTCGTCGAAGGCGCCGTCCGCGTAGGCCGCGTACCAGGAGCCGTCGTCGTTCTGATGCGTCGCCAGCCAGGTGTACGCCCGCTCGGCCGCCGTGTGTTCGCCGGCGGTGTCCAGTGCCATCGCGGCCTCGACGTGGTCCCAGGGGTCGAGGTGGTGCCCGCGGAACCACGGGATCGCCCCGTCCTCCCGCTGTACCGCGAGGATGCCGGCCACGGTCGCGGCGGCCTGCTCGGCGGTGAGGACCCCGGGCAGGACGAGGTGTTCTGTCCGGGGGGTGGTCACTTGGCGGCCGCCTCGGAGGTCTCGGAGGTCTCGGACAGCCGCGGCAGGTGCGGCTTGGTGGCGTACGCCACGAAGCTCTTGCCGATCAGCGGGTTCAGCGCCTGTTCGGCGACCCGGGTGGCGAGCGGCTTCTTCATGATGTCCCAGACCAGCAGCTTGTGGTACGCCCGTACCGGCAGCGCCTTGTCGTTGTCGACGCCGAACGCGCACTTCAGCCACCAGTACGGGGAGTGCAGCGCGTGGGCGTGGTGGGTGCCGTACGGCTTCAGCCCGGCTTCCCGGATCCTCGCGAGCAGTTCGTCCGCCTTGTAGATGCGGATGTGGCCGCCCTCGACCTCGTGGTACTCGTCGGACAGCGCCCAGCACACCTTCTCGGGGCCGTAGCGCGGGACGGTGATGGCGATCCGGCCGCCGGGCTTGAGCACTCGCACCATCTCGGCGAGGACGCCCTTGTCGTCCGGGATGTGCTCCATGACCTCGGAGATGATCACGACGTCGAAGGACTCGTCGGGGAAGGGCAGCGCGAGCGCGTCGCCCTCCATCGCCGTGGCGGTGGCGCCCTCGGGGGCCTCGCCCGCCTCCTTCATCGCCGCGAACCACTTCGCGACCTCGCGGATCTCCTCGCCGTTCTGGTCCAGCGCCACGACCTGGGCGCCGCGCCGGTAGCACTCGAACGCGTGCCGGCCGGCACCGCAGCCGAGGTCCAGGACGCGGTCGCCCGGGGCGAGCGGGAACCGGGAGAAGTCGACGGTCAGCACGTGGCCCTGCCTTCGGGGTTGGATGCGGCGAGTTGCTCGGTGGCGAATGTGGGGGATGCCGTGGCGCGGTCCGGTGTCGTCTCCGCGAGGGGCGTGGGTGTCCCCCCGCCGGAGCGGATCCGGGACTGCGGGAGCGCGATGGCCTCGCGGTACCGGGCCACCGTCCCCTCGGCCGCCCGCGCCCAGGTGAAGTGCCGCAGCACCCGCTCACGTCCGGCGGAGCCGAGCCGCGCCCGCAGCTCCGCGTCGCCCAGCAGCCGGCTCAGGCCGGCGGCCAGCGCCCCCGCGTCCCCCGGCGGCACGGCCAGGCAGGTCTCGCCGTCGCGCCCGGCGACCTCGGGGATCGCGCCGCCGGTCGTGGCGACGAGCGGTGTCCCGGTGGCCATGGCCTCGGCGGCCGGCAGGGAGAAGCCCTCGTACAGCGACGGCACGCACGCGACCTCGGCCGAGCGGACCAGGTCGACGAGCTCGGCGTCGGAGATGCCCTTGACGAACTCGACGACGCCTTCGAGGCCGTAGCGCTCGACGGCCTGCGCGACCGGACCCTCGGTGGGCCGCTTGCCGACGACGACGAGATGGGCGTCGGGGTTCTCGGTGCGGACCTTGGCGAGCGCCTCGACGAGGAAGACCAGGCCCTTCAGCGGGACGTCCGCGCTGGAGGTCGTGACGATGCGGCCGGGGACCCGCCGTACCGACGGATCCGGCGAGAAAAGGTCGGTGTCCGCGCCGATGTGCACCACGTGGACGCGGTCCTGCGCCACGCCGAGATGGTCGACGATCTCCTGACGCGAGGTGCCGGAGACGGTGAGGACGGACGGCAGGCGGCGCGCCACGCGCTTCTGCATCCGGGTGAAGGCGTACCAGCGCCGCACCGACATCCGCCGCCGCCAGCCGTCGGCCGCGTCCAGCTCCAACTGGCGGTCCACGGTGATGGGGTGGTGGATGGTGGTGACGAGGGGCGCGCCCACGTCGCCCAACAGGCCGTAGCCCAGGGTCTGGTTGTCGTGGACGACGTCGAAGTCGCCGCGCCGGGCGCGCAGCAGGCGGCGGGCGCGCAGCGAGAAGGTCACCGGTTCGGGGAAGCCGCCGGTCCACATCGTCGCCACTTCCAGCGCGTCGATCCAGTCGCGGTACTCGTCGCGTCCGGGCGTGCGGAAGGGGTCGGGCTGGCGGTAGAGGTCGAGGCTGGGGAGCTCGGTGAGGGTCAGCCGGCCCGCGTACTCCGCGCCCTCGTCGAGGACGGGGTAGGGCTGGGAGCCGATGACCTCGACCCGGTGGCCGAGGCGGGCCAGCTCGCGGGAGAGGTGGCGTACGTAGACGCCCTGGCCGCCGCAGAACGGGTTCCCTTTATAGGTGAGAAGCGCGATGTCGAGCGGTCGCTCGCCGTCGGCGGCAGGGTCCTGTGGGGACCCGGCCTCCCTGGCCTCAGCGGTCACTCTGGGCCCCCTTCTCCCTGCACGGTCCCGCGAGATTACGCCGGGACGCTAATCTAGAACAAGTTTCAGACTTGATCGTTCAAGAGGCTCTGAATCTACCGGCAGGTAGCGCCGCTGTGAGCGATGGATCAGGTGATTCACGCCACGACCGACGCGCTGGCATGCTCTGTCCGGTCACTCACCCTCACCGACTGTCACGGAACGGGATCCATGCCTGCGGAAGCCAGTAGCGCGAGCCCCTCCTCCCCGCCTCTCACCGAGCGGCAGGAGGCCCGTCGCCGACGCATCCTGCACGCCAGCGCGCAGCTCGCCAGCCGGGGCGGCTTCGACGCCGTCCAGATGCGGGAGGTCGCGGAGTCCTCACAGGTGGCGCTCGGCACGCTGTACCGCTACTTCCCGTCCAAGGTCCATCTGCTGGTCGCCACGATGCAGGACCAGTTGGAGCACATGCACGGCACGCTGCGGAAGAAGCCGCCGCAGGGAGCGACGGCGGCCGAGCGGGTCGCGGAGACCCTGATGCGGGCCTTCCGTGCCCTGCAGCGCGAGCCGCATCTGGCCGACGCGATGGTCCGCGCGCTGACCTTCGCCGACCGCAGCGTCTCCCCCGAGGTCGACCAGGTCTCCCGCCAGACCACGGTGATCATCCTGGACGCGATGGGCCTGGAGAACCCGACGCCCGAGCAGCTGTCCGCCGTCCGGGTCATCGAGCACACCTGGCACTCGGCCCTGATCACCTGGCTGTCCGGCCGCGCGTCGATCGCCCAGGTGAAGATCGACATCGAGACGGTGTGCCGGCTGATCGACCTGACGAACCCGGAGGGGCGCGCCTAGGGTCCGCGGGCGGATCGGCGCCAGGGGAGCTCGCACCCGGGCACGAGAAGGACCCACGAGACGGGTTCCCTTCGCCGGCATGGTCCGGATCAGGTGCTGGGGGTCGCCTTCCGGTCGTACGCCGCGTACGGCCTTCCGGCCTCTCAGCCCGACCGTCGACGTCGGCACCGGCGGAAACCCTGTGTCTCTCGCCAGAGTCGGCTACTCCGGTCGGACTCCCTCACTCGCCTCGCAGGCCGACTTCCAGAATAGAACGAATGCCCGGAAATGAACCCGTCCCGAGGAAGATTTCTGGCGCTATTCCTCGGGCGGGAACACCGGCTCCCCGCTCCCGAGCAGCGTGATCACGATCGCCTCGACGGGGCAGCTCTCCGCCGCCGCCAGGATCTGCTCGTTCGCGTCGGTCTCCGGGTCGGCCGGATGGGACTGCCGGCCGGTGTCGAGGCGGAAGCCGTCGGGGGCGTGGTGGACGCACTGGGCCGAGCCGATGCACACCGACCGGTCGACCTCGACGTGCCAGCGGTCACCCATCCCCTACGCCTCCCAGCCCGCGGGGAGGTGGATCATCTTGTGCTCCAGATACTCGCCGAAGCCCTCGGGCCCGAACTCCCGCCCCAGACCGGAGTTCTTGTAGCCGCCGAACGGGCCCAGCATGTCGAGGCTGAAGGTGTTCACCGAGTACGTCCCGGTGCGGACCTGCCGCGCGATCTCGATGCCGTGCCCGGTGTCGCCGGTCCAGACGCTGCCGCTGAGGCCGTAGTCGGAGTCGTTGGCGATCTTCACGGCTTCGGACTCGTCGCCGTACGGGAGAAGACAGATCACCGGCCCGAAGATCTCCTCGCGGGCGATCCGCATGGAGTTGTCGACGTCCCCGAACAGCGTCGGCTCGACGTACCAGCCCTTGTCCCTGCCCGCCGGGCGCCCGCCCCCCGTCAGGATCTTCGCGCCCTCCTCCTGCCCGATGCGGATGTAGTCGAGGTTGCGGCGCTGCTGCCGCTGGGCGACCAGCGGTCCCACCTGGGTCGCCGGGTCGAGCGGGTCGCCGACCACCAGTGCGCCGGCCGCCGCGGCGAAGGCCTCGGCGAACTCGTCGTAGCGGGAGCGCGGGAGCAGGATGCGGGTCTGGGCCACGCAGGCCTGGCCGTTGTTCATCCAGGCCGCGGGGACGACCCCGGCGACGGTCGCCTCGACGTCCGCGTCCGGCAGGACCACGGCCGCCGACTTGCCGCCCAACTCCAGGGTGACGCGGGTGAGATTGCGGGCGGCGACCTCCATGACGCGCTTGCCGGCGGCCACGGAGCCGGTGAAGGAGACCTTGTCGACCGACGGATGCCCGACGAGGTACTCGCTGACCTCACGGTCCGCCGGCAGGATCGAGAGCACGCCCTCCGGCAGCCCGGCGTCCTTCGCGATCTCGGCGAGGAGATAGGCGTCGAGCGGCGACTCGGGCGACGGCTTGAGGACGACCGTGCAGCCGGTGAGCAGTGCGGGCGCGAGCTTGGCGGCGGCGACGAACTGCGGGACGTTCCAGGGGACCACGGCGGCGACGACCCCGACCGGCTCACGCCGTACGAGGATCCTGCCGAGGACGCCGTCGCGGGTCTCCTCGTAGGTGAAGTTCCGCGCGACCGTGATCGCCGCGTCCCACACCATCATCGCGCCGAGGGCCTGGGCGAGGACGCTCCAGGAGTAGGGGGAGCCGTTCTCGGAGGAGATCACGCGGGCGATCTCCTCGTGCCGCACCGCGATCCCGTCCTTGATACGGGTGACGACCTCGATCCGCTCGTCGAGGCTCATGCGCGGCCAGGGCCCCTCGTCGAACGCCTTGCGCGCCACGGCGACGGCCCGGTCGACGTCGGCCGGCGAGGCGTGCGGGACGCGTCCGATGACCTCTTCGGTGTGCGGCGAGACGACCTCGATGACGTCCTTGCCGAGGGGGTCGGTCAACTCCCCGCCGATGAACAGCTGTCCGTGTTCCACGAGCTCGGTCATGGCCGACTGCCTCCCCGGAGCGTGACTCTGACGATCCATCAGATCTACCGCACTGATACCAGTTCCGTCCGAAGTAGTCCACGGAGCACACGTAGATGACTCGGGCTCCCATCGGAACCTGTTCTAGTTATAGTGATCCGGTCGGCCGGAACGTGTCGCGGCGATTGGGGAACCCATGACGCAGATGTACGACCACGGCGGCGGTGTCCGATCCATCGAGGTCCCCATCCCCGACAACCCTCTCGGCCACACCCTGGTGTACGTCGTCGACACCGACCGGGGCCCGGTGCTCGTCGACACCGGCTGGGACGACCCGACGTCCTGGGACACGCTCGCCGAGGGCCTCGCGGCGTGCGGCACGGCGCCCGGTGAGATCCACGGCGTGGTGATCACCCATCACCATCCCGACCACCACGGCCTGTCGGGCAGGGTGCGCGAGGCGTCGGGGGCCTGGATCGCGATGCACGCGGCGGACGCGGCGATCGTACGGCGCACCCGCACGACCCGCCCCGACCGCTGGTTCACCTACATGGCCGCCAAACTCACGGCGGCCGGCGCCCCCGAGGCCCACGTCGCGCCCCTGCGCACGGCGCGCCGCCCCGGCACCCTGCCCGGCTTCACCCCGGCCGACCCCGACCGCGAGATCGTCCCCGGCGAACTCCTCGACCTCCCCGGCCGCCGCCTGCGCGCGATCTGGACACCGGGCCACACGCCCGGCCATGTCTGCCTGCACCTGGAGGAGGACCACCCGACGCGCCTCCCGGGCCACGGCCGCCTGTTCTCCGGCGACCACCTGCTCCCCGGCATCACCCCGCACATCGGCCTGTACGAGGACCCCGACGACAGTGGGGGTGCCCCCGCGCGAGCGTATGCGGGCGTGGGGGAGGTCACGGACCCGCTGGGCGACTACCTGGCCTCCCTGGAACGCGTCGCCGCCCTCGCCCCCGCCGAGGTCCTCCCGGCCCACCAGCACACCTTCACCGACGCGCCGGCCCGCGTCCGCCAGCTGCTGACCCACCACGAGGACCGCCTCACCGACCTCCTCACCCTCCTCGCCACCCCCCTCACCCCCTGGCAACTCGCCGAACGCATGGAGTGGAACCGCCCCTGGTCCCAGATCCCGTACGGCTCCAGAAACATCGCGATAGCGGAGGCGGAGGCCCATCTGAGGCGGCTGGTGAAGCTGGGGAGAGCGGAGGCGGTGGCGGGCAGTGGGCCGGTGGCTTATGTGGCGGTGTGAAGCCGACCAGGGCGGCCACGCCCGCAACAGGGGTTCAGGGCACCATGAACGCCATGAACCGCGCTGAGCCTCCGCCCCCGCCGCCCCCCTTGGACCGTCTCCTCGCCGAGCGCGCCTGCGAGCGCGTAGTCATCGAGTTCGTGCACCGCCTCGACCTCGGCGAACCGGCCTCCGTCGCCGAGTTGTTCACCGAGGACGGTGTCTGGGCATGGCCGGCCGGCGACCGGTCGGTCAAGGGGCGGGAGGCTCTTCGTGAGTACTTCGGCTCCCGTCCCGCCGACCGGCTCTCGCGCCGCGTGATGGCCAACATCCTGGTGACGGTCACGTCCGCGGACACCGCGCAGGCGACCTCGTACTTCACGACGTACCGCGTCGACGGCTACACGGGCGGCATCGTCCCGCCCGGCCCTCCGGTCCAGGTCGGCCACTACCAGGACGCCTTCCACCGCACGTCGGACGGCACCTGGCTGCTCACCGCCAGGACCCTCCATCTGCCCTTCGGCGGACCGACCCCGAGGACCGGCGCCTAGTCACGCATGAAGGCGCGGATCAACGCTTCGGCGTCGCCGAGGAGTTCGACCTCGCTCTGCGACATCGTCGGGTTGGCGGCCCGTCGTCGCAGCGCCTCCGTGATGCCGTCGTGTGTGAGGTGGGACGGGTCGGCGAGGAGGGCCGTAAGGATGGCGCGGGCGGGCTCGGCGATGGGTTCGTCGCCGACCGCGACCTGGGCGAGGATCACGGCGGAGGTGCCCCAGTCGAGACCGGCGTCGCCCTCCTCGGTGTTGTTCCAGTCGATGACGTAGGGGCCGTCGGGGGTGAGGATGACGTTGTCGGGGTGGAGGTCCAGGTGCAGGACACAGGCCCCGGGCCGGCGCGCGGGGACTCCGTGCAGCTGCCGCAGCAGCCGGGCCAGGGTGCCGCCCGCCTCGTCCGCGTTCATGGCCCCGGCACTCAGCGCCTCCAGCATCGTCGGCCCGGGCAGCCGCTGCATCACGAGGTCGGTCCTCGAGGAGTCGGCGAGGCGGACGCGGGGCGCCGGGAAGCCGTGGGCGAGGACATGCGCCATCACCGCCCCCTCGGCGAGCGCGTCCCCCCACCCCTCCCGGTCGCGGCGCAGTACCCACGCCCCGTCGATCTCGTACACGTCGGCGGTCCGCCCCGTCCCGAGCAGCCGTCCCACCGGTCCCCGCATCGCCTCTGCCCCCTCCGTCACGGGCCGAAGGTACCGGTCGCACGGGCGGCCCCGAGGGGCCGGGTTACGGGCGGGTAGAGTGTCGCCGTCGTCATCACCCCCGTACATGGGAAAGCCGGTGCAAATCCGGCGCTGACCCGCAACCGTGAACCGGTCGTCGTCGAAGGCCGGTGAGCCGGATCGCCGTGTACGGGAAGTGACCGGCTCACGTGCCCCGGCAGTCGGCCGGAGTGCGGCACCGTCGAGGTATACGGAGCCGAGCCGCCGGGGTCTCCCCTGTGCTGCCCGGTTCCTCTGAGGGAAGGGCACCCGCCGATCATGTACGTCCGCCGCAGCGCCGCGGTCCTGGCCGCCGCCGTCGTGATCGGCGCCGCCGCGCCGGCCATAGCCGCCGACTCCTCCGCGTCGCCCTCCCCCTCCGCCTCGCCGAAGCCGCAGTACCCCGCCGAGCTGTACGGCACCACCGACCCCACCTACGACGGCGTCTGGCGGCAGTCCCTCGCGCTGCTCGCCCAGGACACCGCCGGGGTGAAGCCGGCCAAGGGGGCCGTGGAGTGGCTGGTGGGGCAGCAGTGCGCCAACGGGGCCTTCGCGCCCTACCGTGCCGACGCCGCCACCGCGGACTGCGAGGCCAAAACCCCCGTCGACACCAACAACACCGCTGCCGCGGTCCAGGCGCTGGCCGCCCTCGGTGGACACGACGCCGCCACCGCCAAGGCCGTGACCTGGCTGAAGTCCGTCCAGAACAAGGACGGCGGCTGGGGATACATGCCGGGCGGGGCCAGCGACACCAACTCCACGTCCGTGGTGATCGGTGCGCTCGTCGCCGCCGGTGAGAAGCCGGCGGACGTCCGCAAGGACGGTAAGACGGCCTACGACGCGCTCAACAAGCTCGCCCTGCCCTGCAAGGACGACGACGGCGGCGCCTTCGCCTTCCAGCCCGACAAGAAGGGCAAGCTGCTCGCCAACGCCGACGCCACCGCGGCCGGCGTCCTCGGCTCGCTCGGCAAGGGCCTCGTCGTGAGCCCCGGCAAGGACGCGCCGGCCACTCGATGCGTCAGCGAGGGCCTCCCCGCCTCGCAGCAGGCCGCCGTCAACGGCGCCGCCCACCTCACCGACGCCCTCGCCAAAAACGGCCACCTCACGTCCACCCTCCCCGGCGCCGAGGACCAGCCCGACTACGGCAACACCGCCGACGCGGTCGTCGCGCTGGCCGCCCTCTCCGGTGCCGACGCCGCCGCGAAGCCGCTGCGCTGGCTGGAGCAGAACTCCGCGAAGTGGGCGGAGCAGAGCGGCCCCGCCGCCTACGCCCAGCTCATCCTCGCCGCCCACGCCACCGGCACCGACCCCCGCGACTTCGGCGGCGCCGACCTGGTCGAGCAGCTCAACGCCACGGGTCCCGCACCGCAGGCCGCGACCAAGGCCACGGACGAGGCCGAGAAGAAGGACGCGAAGAAGGACGACAGTCCCTTCGGTGTCTGGTGGTACGTCGGCATCTTCCTCGTCGTCGGCATCGGCATCGGCTTCCTGCTGAGCGGGCGCAAGAAGGGCCCGCAGGCGTGATCCGTCGCGTGCTCGCCCCGCTCCTGGCCGCGCTGGTCCTGCTGACCGGCGCGGCTCAGGGCGCCCACGCGGCCGGCTATCGCTACTGGTCGTTCTGGGAGCGCCAGGGCGGCACCTGGATCTACGCCACCCAGGGCCCCTCCCTCGCCCGTCCGTCCGACGGCGACGTCCAGGGTTTCCGGTTCGCGGTGAGCGAGGACTCCAAGGACGCGACACAGCCCAGGGGCGCGGCCGAGTTCGCGGTGATCTGCGCCAGGACGCCCGCCGAGGACGGCAGCAAGCGGGTCGCCCTGGTCATCGACTTCGGTACGGCGGCCGACGCCCCCTCGGGCGAGACGCCCCCCGCCCGCCGTACGGCCTGTGCCCGGGTCGCGCCCGACGCGACGACCGCGGACGCCCTGGCGGCCGTCGCCAAACCCCTGCGCTACGACACCAACGCACTGCTGTGCGCGATCACCGGGTATCCGCGGAAGGGCTGCGGGGACCAGGTGGCGGGCGACGGCGGGAAGACCGGTGAGCCGGCGCCGACCGGGCGGACGGCCACCGCCGCCGAGGACGACTCGGACGGCGGGCTCTCGCTGGGCCCGGTCGCGGGCATCGCCGTGGTGGTGGTGCTGGGGGCGGCGGCGGTCTGGCAGGCACGGCGGCGCAGGGATGCCTGAGCGCTCCTTCGGCCAGGGCGATGCGCGGCTGAGCCTCGGGGCCGGGACGGGCCGTCGGCCGTCCGCGGCCCCGCCGTCGCGGGCCGCCCGGTTCCCCGCGACGGCGCCCCGTCGCGGCGCCGCCACCCCTTCCCTCCACCCGGGCGCCTGGTGGCTGTGGGCCCTCGCCCTCGGCACCGCCGCCACCCGCACCACCAACCCCCTTCTCCTCGCCCTCCTCATCGCGACCTCCGCCTACGTCGTCGCGACCTGCCGCCCCAACGCCCCCTGGGCCCGTTCCTACGCCGTCTTCTTCAAGCTCGCCCTGGCCGTCCTGCTGATCCGGCTGGTCTTCGCCGTGGTCCTCGGCTCCCCGCTCCCCGGCACGCACGTGATCGTCGAGCTCCCCGAGGTCCCCCTCCCCGACTGGGCCCAGGGGATCCGGCTGGGCGGCAAGGTCACCGTCGAGACCGTCCTCATCGCCTTCTACGACGGCCTGCGCCTGGCGACCCTCCTCATCTGCGTCGGCGCGGCGAACTCCCTCGCCAACCCCGCCCGCCTCCTCAAGTCCCTGCCCGGCGCCCTCTACGAGATCGGTGTGGCGGTGGTCGTGGCCCTCACCTACGCCCCCCACCTCATCGCCGACGTCCAGCGTCTGCGCGCCGCACGCCGGCTGCGCGGCCGGCCCGACCGCGGTGTCCGGGGCCTCCTTCAGGTCGCGCTCCCGGTCCTGGAGGGCGCGTTGGAACGGTCGGTCGCGCTCGCCGCCGCGATGGACGCGCGCGGCTACGGCCGTACCGCCGACGTCCCGCCCCGCGTGCGCCGTACGACCAATGCGCTCACCCTCGGCGGCCTGCTGGGGATCTGCGCCGGAACGTACGGGCTCCTCACCGCCGAGGGCGGCACCTACGGTCTGCCCCTCCTCATCGCCGGAGTCGCCGCCGCCCTCGCGGGTCTGCGCCTGGGCGGTCGCCGGTCCCCGCGCACGCGGTACCGGCCGGACCGGTGGGACGCCCGCGCCTGGCTGGTCGCCGGTTCCGGCGTTTCGGTCGCCGCCCTGCTGACCCTGGCCGCGGACCGCTCCCCCGAGGCCCTGGACCCCGGGGTGATCCCCCTGGTCGCCCCCACCTTCCCCCTGTGGCCCGCGGCGGCGGTCGTCCTCGGCCTGCTCCCGGCCTTCATCAGCCCCACGCCCCAAAACCCCGCGCCTCGCAGCCCCGCACCCCTCCGCACCCCCGCCGCCCCCAAGGAGCCGTCGTGATCCGCTTCGAGAGCGTCTCCGTGACGTACGACGGTGCCGCGGAACCCACCGTCCAGGGTGTGGACTTCGAGGTTCCGGAGGGTGAGCTGGTGCTGCTCGCGGGCCCGTCCGGCGTCGGGAAGTCCACCGTGCTCGGCGCGGTGAGCGGGCTCGTGCCGCACTTCACCGGCGGTACCCTGCGCGGCCGCGTCACGGTGGCCGGCCGGGACACCCGTACGCACAAGCCCCGCGAACTCGCCGACGTGGTGGGCACGGTGGGCCAGGACCCCCTCTCCCACTTCGTCACGGACACGGTCGAGGACGAGCTCGCCTACGGCATGGAGTCCCTCGGCCTCGCGCCGGAGGTGATGCGCCGCCGGGTCGAGGAGACCCTCGACCTGCTCGGCCTCGCCGATCTGCGTGACCGTTCCCTCGCCACCCTCTCCGGCGGCCAGCAGCAGCGCGTGGCGATCGGTTCGGTCCTCACCCCGCACCCGAGCGTCCTGGTCCTGGACGAGCCGACGTCGGCCCTGGACCCGGCCGCCGCGGAAGAGGTCCTCGCGGTCCTCCAACGCCTGGTGCACGACCTCGGGACAACGGTCCTGATGGCCGAGCACCGCCTGGAGCGGGTGGTGCAGTACGCCGACCGGATCGTCCTCCTGCCCTCCCCCGGCACGCCCCCGCTCCTCGGCACCCCGGCCGACATCATGGCCGTATCCCCGGTGTACCCCCCGGTGGTGGCCCTGGGCCGCCTGGCGGGCTGGACCCCACTCCCCCTGACGGTGAGGGACGCCCGCAGAAGGGCGAGCGCCCTACGCCAGCAACTCGACCAACGGCACAGCACCACCCCCCACGGACACGCCGAACCACGGCAACACCCCGAGGAGCCGACCGGCGACGCCCTGAAGGGGCGCGGGGAACTGCGCGACCAGCCACAGACGACCGGCGGCCGCCAGCCCTCCGCACCCCCCGAGCTCTCCGAGTCCTTGGGCACCCGCACCCCCCACCGCCGCCGATGGTTCAGGCGGACGCGGACACGCACCCCGCAGACCACTCCCGCGTCCCCCCACGCCGCCGAAGTACAGGCCCTCTCCGTGACCCGCGACCACATCCGCGCCCTCCGCGGCATCGACCTCACGGTCACCCCCGGAGAGACCGTCGCCCTCATGGGCCGCAACGGCGCCGGCAAATCCACTCTGCTCACCACCCTGGTCGGCCTGGTGGAACCCACCAGCGGCTCGGTCGCCGTAGGCGGCGCCGTACCGCACCGCACGCCACCCCGGGACCTCGTCCGCCGCGTAGGACTCGTCCCGCAGGAGCCCCGCGACCTCCTCTACGCCGACACGGTCGCCGCCGAGTGCACCGCCGCCGACTCCGACGCGGGCGCCGAACCCGGCACCTGCCGGGCCCTGGTCTGCGAACTGCTCCCGGGCATCGCGGACGACACCCACCCCCGCGACCTGTCCGAGGGCCAGCGCCTGACGCTCGCCCTGGCCGTCGTGCTGACCGCCCGCCCGCCCCTGCTCCTCCTCGACGAGCCGACCCGGGGCCTGGACTACGCGGCGAAGGCCCGCCTCGTGACGCTGCTGCGCGACCTGGCCGGCCGGGGCCACGCGATCGTGCTGGCCACCCATGACGTGGAGCTCGCCGCCGAGCTCGCGGACCGGGTCGTCCTGCTGGCCGAGGGCGAGGTGATCGCCGACGGCCCGACCGCGGACGTCGTCGTCTCCTCCCCCTCCTTCGCGCCGCAGGTCACCAAGATCCTCGCGCCGCAGCAGTGGCTCACGGTCACGCAGGTGCGGGAGGCACTGTCATGAGCGACACCAAGAGCTCCCGGCGCCGGACTCGCCCGGTCCACCTCGGCCCCCGCTCCGTCGCCGCTCTCGCCCTCGTCAGCGCCGTCGGTGTCGCCGCCCTGATGTGGCCCTTCCTCGCGCCGCCCGAGTCGGCGGTCGTCGCGCACAGTCAGGACGCCCCCTGGTTCTTCGCCTGCCTGCTGGTGCTGCTCGTCGCGGTCGTCGGGGCGACGATCTCCGAGTCGGGGCTCGGCCCGAAGGCGGTCGCGATGCTCGGGGTACTGGCCGCGACGGGAGCCGCGTTGCGCCCGATCGGTGCCGGAACCGCCGGTCTGGAGCCGATGTTCTTCCTCATGGTGCTGAGCGGCCGCGTCCTCGGCGCCGGCTTCGGCTTCGTGCTCGGCTCGGTCACGATGTTCGCGTCGGCGCTGCTCACGGGCGGGGTGGGCCCGTGGATGCCGTTCCAGATGCTCGCGATGGGCTGGTTCACGATGGGGGCCGGGCTGCTGCCGGACCGGGACCGGCTGCGCGGCCGGGGGGAACTCCTGCTCCTGAGCGCGTACGGCTTCCCGGCGGCCTTCGCCTACGGCGTCGTCACGAATCTGGCGGGCTGGACCTTCATCAAGGGGCAGGCCCTGTCCATCGGCTTCTCCGAGCACGCCTCGGTCTCCGAAAACCTGGCCCACTTCGTCGCGTACTGCCTGGCCACCTCGGTGGGCTGGGACCTGGGGCGGGCGATCACCACCGTCGTGCTGACGCTGCTCCTCGGCCCGGTGATCCTCCGGGCCCTGCGCCGGGCCACTCGCCGCGCCGCTTTCGAGACCCCGGTCACGTTCGACGCACCCGCACGGTGAGGGCTCACGCGCGGACCGTCACCCACCCGGTGAAGCACCCCACATGACCCACGTCACCTACGATTCACCATAGTCGGACAAATCGGATGTCATGCACGCGTCCGCACCGCTTCTGACCTGCACATAGAGAGCCACGTCACACAAGCCGCCGACCCCCCGCATACGACCACAACTAGCAAAAGGGCTCATTGCGGACACCCTTCCGGCCTGTTTCTCTGGATGACGTCGCACGGCGCCGACGTGCCCACTGGGCCGCGGCGCCGACGCATGCCACCACCTCGTATCGCGGGGCGCCGGCACGCACACGACACCTTGTCCCCGAAGAAAGGCTCCCCGTGTCCGCTGTTTCTCTCCTCCGCCGCGCCTCCGCCCCGAAGAAGGCCCTCGCCGGTGTCACCCTGGCCGCTGCCGCCGCCGGCACGCTGTTCGCCGCCGCGCCCTCGCAGGCCGCGACGACCGGGTCCTCCTCGGCGCAGGCGATAGCGAAGAAGATGATCTCGGACTCGGGCGAGTACCAGTGCTTCTCCAAGATCGTGGACCACGAGAGCGACTGGAACGTCAACGCCACCAACTCCTCCTCCGGCGCCTACGGCCTGGTCCAGGCCCTGCCGGGCAACAAGATGGCCTCCGCCGGCTCCGACTGGAAGACCAACCCGGCCACCCAGATCGAGTGGGGCCTGGACTACATGAAGGACCGCTACGGCAGCCCGTGCGGCGCCTGGGGCTTCTGGCAGTCCAACGGCTGGTACTGAGCCGACCCGGCCCCAGCCCCAAGAACCGAAGGCGGCGACCCCCGATCCCCGGGGTCGCCGCCTTCGCCGTGTTCTCCACCCCGCCCCAAGGGCTGTCATGGGAGCCTCTCGGAGCGATGCCGAGGTATCAACCTGGGGAAAGCCTGAAATGACCACCCGGGTCCCCCGAGGTGATCACCGTTAGCTCCGGAGATCCCTAATTCGTCAGAAGGACGTGCCGGCTTGGAAGAGTGCAGTCCGTTTCTCTCCTCGACACCACGACCCTCAGAATCGTCAACTGCTCCATTCGACGGCCACTCTTGCGTACTTGCAGTGTCGAGAGTCAGAGAAATCACGCTAACCTGAGGTGAGAGCGGCCAGACGGGGGCGCATCGTCGAGCTCGTCCGTCCGGAGATCAGCCCGAAGTCCAGCCTCCCAGCGGAGATGTGATGATGAGTCGACTCACGGTAGTGGTCACCGGCGCGGCGACCCCGGGAATCGGCGAGGCAGTCACCCGTCGCCTGCTCAGGGACGGCTATCGGGTGATCGGCACTTACGGGAAGCAGGACAGCGAAAGCGCCGAACAGCTGCTCGAGGACGTGCGAGAGCGGGAGTGGGACTGCAAACTGATCCCCCTCGATCTGAGTGACCGCAACGCTCTGAACGACTTCGTTTCCGACCTCGACGAAGAGGCGTGCAGCGAGAAGTGGAATATCCACGCGCTCGTCAACACCGAGTACTACTTCACTCGCGAGGATCCCGACAAGTTCAATCACGATGAGTGGGACCGGAGCATGGCCGTCAACCTGACGGCTCCCAACTATCTTGTGCGGGAACTGGGTCTGCGGCTCGCGGATCAAGGCGCGATCGTGACGGTCACGAGCACCGAGGCATTCGTCGGTTCGTACGGCGCTTCCGCCTATGCCGCATCGAAGGCCGCCATTCACAATCTGACTCAGTCCTGGGCCAACACGATGCCCCGAGAGATCAGAGCCAACGCCGTGGCCGCTGGGTGGATCGATGGCGCCCTCAATGACAAAGTGAACGACAAATCAAGTGAAGTCACCCCCTTGGGGCGTTCGGGTAAACCGGACGAGGTGGCCGCTGCGGTCGCCTTCCTCCTTTCCGAACAGGCCAGCTTTGTGAACGGCACCGTGCTGACGGTGGACGGCGGGTACACAAGTGCCGACACCGTGTCGAAATTCGAGTATGAGCTGACGCGGCAGCCGTAGAGACCGATCGGGGCACATGGGGGTGGGGTGGCGGAAAACGTCAGTGCTCAGGGTCTTTCGGACGAGGGTGCAGAGCTGATCCATGCCCTTCTGGACCAGGTCCCGGTGAGCTTCTGGATGTCCCGCGGCCGAGACGGCGACTATGAGATCGTCCTCTGGAATGCCGCAGCCGGCCGCATCTACGGCTACAGCAAAGAAGAGGCCATCGGCACCAGCTTTCTCGACCTTTTCGTCGACGAACCCCAGAAGGACCAAGCCCGGGAAGACGCGGATCGCATCATCGCCGGCGTCCCCCTCATCGTTCCGGCCGTGAACTGCATCGCGATCGACCGGGACAGGGAGGGCAACCCCGTCGCACTCCTGACCAACGCCTTCCGGGTCGAGTTCATGGGGGAGTTGTTCCAGGCCGAGCTCGCCGTGGACCTCACTCCCAGCAGGTTCCTGCAGCACACCGATGCCTACTACCGGGCCAAGCGCGAGGGACCCGACCATGCTCCGCTGCGTACCCTCGAAGCCTTTCTGGACCACATCACCGAGCTGAACTCCCGCCAGCTGGCTCTGTGGGGGCGCACCTTTGCCCATGAGATCCGCAGCGAACTCGTGCCCCTGCGGCAGGCGTTGTGGCAGCTGGCGTCGGACAATCCGGCGCTGTCGGAAACGGACGAGTTCCGGGACATCGAGCGGTCCGTGGGTAGCCTGCGCCTGCTGTCGGACAACTTCCTGTCGTTCCAGGCCAGCTTCCAACCAGACCTACGGACGGGCAGGACACAGGACTTCGCCCGTCGTGGCGGCTTCGATCTCCTCGAAACCGTGCGTGAGGTCGTCTCCGAGTTCGCCTACTCCGCCACACAGCTCGACACGGACATAGCACTGCTGCCCGGGGATGCAAGTCAACTGGCACGCACTCGGCTGCTCGGCACCCGTGAAGCCTTCACGAACACCATGCGCAATGTCCTGAGCAACAGTGTGAAGCACTACGACGGTTCGGGCACGGCCGAGGACAAGCGCATCACCGTCTCCCTGACACGCGGCAAGAGTTTCACGGAGATCGCCGTGCGAAACCCCGGCCAGATTCCGCAGTCCCAGCTCGACCACGGCTTCGAGCCGTTCTACAAGGACGCGCAGAACCCGTCGGAGGGCATGCACCTCGGGTTGTCGATCGCGCATCAGTGGACCAAGGAGGTCGGCGGAAGGATCTCCATCGCCAACGAGGCCGACCAGGTTCTGGTCAGCATCATGTGGCCATGCGACTCCCATGGAGACGCGTAGATGTCGACACCGCAAACTCCACTGGCGGGCAAGACCATCGCCTTCATCGACGACAGATACGACATCAACCGATACTTCTTCGCCGCCATCAGGCGGGCGGGGGCGCACCTGCGGCACTGCAACTCACTGCGTCAGGCCTGTGTCCTGTTCGAGTCGCGCGATCAGATAGACGCGGCGGTTCTCGACCTGCACATGAGCCTTCCCGAGCCAGTGCCCGAGGCTCTGGACACCTACGCCGCCATCTTCCGCGGAAGTCACGCCGGCTACCGACTGGGCGTACAGGATCTCAACGCAGGCCAAGTACTGGGCATGTACCTCAGCGCCCAGAACGGCCACCGGCGGATTCCGTTCATCTACCTGTCGGCGGTGGCCGACTCGTTCGTCGCGATGGATGAGGCTCACCCATGGCAAGGTCGGCCTGCGTTCGACAAGTACGAGACCAGTCCTCAGCAACTCATCGCCGTTCTCGAGGAGATGCTGCGTGCCGATCCTTGACGCATCGGCCACTGCGCGGGCGGCCGAACCGGACTATGACTTCACCTGGCTCGGGGAGAGCGAAGCCTGGTACACGTTCCTCTGGCTGACGTCGCTGGTCGTCGCGGCGGTGCTGTGGAGATCCACGCGCGAACGCCTCGCGCGTCGGATTGCCCTGACGATGTGCGCGGTCTTCGGAGTCACACTCGCCGCGCCCGCCCTGTACGGCGTGACCGTCAGATTCACAGAAGCGGAGGCCGGCGGGTCCGACCTTTCCATGGCCATCTTCAGCGTCGTGGCCACCCTGATCTCCGGCTATTCCCTCTACGTCGTCACCGTGGTGGATCGTAAGCGGGACGAGGTCGAGCAGAGCATCCGAGATGTGAACAGGCTGATCGGTGAACTCAGTGCTCAGAACAGCGAACAGCAGCAGGATCTGGAGAACACCCGTCGGCAGTTGGCCTTGCAGGACCTGCGCATCGCCCTGTTCCTCGCCGTGAGTGACGAGATCGAGACTCTCGATGAGGACGGCGCGACCCAGTCACGGAACCGGGCCATGACCCTGCGGCTCGTGCAACGGCTCCTGGCCCGCCATGCGTTCTCCGAGATCGTCTTCGACCTGCGCGAACTGACCTCCATCCTGCATCGCCGTCCCACCATGGTCTCGCCCGAGGTGAAGGTCCGGATCCGCTCCTATCTCGACCTCCTGATCCAGTGTTCAGCGGCGCCGGACGCCGAGCATGTTCCCTCCATACGAGAACTCTCCGATCGGCTGAACCACCCCGGCGAAACCGGTCAGCCCTCGACGGGACTGCCGTAGAGGTAATCGTCGAGATCCGCCGGGCGCGTGGATTCCGGGCATTCCTGGGTGTAGTAGTTCATGGCTACGACGATTCGAGTGGCACCACCCGTCACAGCACGCACATAGTGCGGATGCGACCTGCCGTCGAAGAAGACGAGATGCCCTTTCTGCGGATAGATCACCGAGCAGTCCTGGTCGACCTCGGCCACGCTCCGCGACCGGACATTGTGCGCGATGGCCAGCTCGCCGCCGGCTTCGGGCCAGTGACTGGTCGCGTAGAGCAAGCCCGCTATCGGGTTGGTGTCGACGTGACATTCACTCCTGTCACCACCCGGATCCTGAACGTTGAGGACGACGGCGTAGCGGCGATCGCTCGCCGCCGTCACTGCACGCCGAGCAAAACGCTCTCCCAGCTCCCGGAACAAGCCGCCGTAGAGGTCGACAATCCAGGGAAGCTCCTCCCCGACCACGGCGCCTCGGACCGTGCTTGTCCGCAGTGCAGAAGTTCCGTTCTGTTCCCGGGAAGTGGAATGCGGAGGCGTAAGAAGCCTGTCTGTCTGATTCTTGCGAACAACCTCAGCAATTTCGGTGTCCCAATGGACGGGTAGCTGCGAGGTCACATCGAAGGTGGTCCACCCGAACATCTCCCCCCACCCTTCATGATCGCCGTATCGTCCCCTACGGCGCGGGTTCCAGGGTAGCCGTGCAACGTTACTGAAGTTCCCGTTCTCGGCCTGGTTGTCACGCTTTTCCGAAACGGCGGGCGGGCGGGGCCGAATTCACGCGAACGATGCCGCCCGGCCCGATGCCGGAGCGGCCCGGCCGGAACTCACGGCGCGGCCTGCACGGCGCGTCGCGGGGGAGGCAGGAACGGGGCGTAGGGATAAGGGGTGCTCCTGCCTCCCTCGGGGCGGGTCAGCCGCTGCTGACCTGGAGTTCCTTCACTCCGTTGATCCAGGCGGAGCGAAGGCGGCGAGGGTCGCCGACCAGGCGTAGATCCGGCATGGCGTCGGCCACCGCGTTGAAGATCAGGTCGATCTCCAGCACCGCCAGGGACTTGCCCAGGCAGTAGTGCGGGCCTCCGCCGCCGAAGCCGAGGTGGGGGTTGGGGTCGCGGGTGATGTCGAAGGCGTCCGGGTTGTCGAAGACCTCGGGGTCGTGGTTCGCCGAGGCATAGAAGATTCCTACCCGGTCGCCCTTCTTTATGCGCTTCCCGCCCAACTCCGTGTCCTGGGTCGCCGTGCGCTGGAAGGAGACCACGGGCGTCGCCCAGCGGACGATCTCCTCCGCGGCCGTCTCCGGGCGCTCCCTCTTGTAGAGCTCCCACTGCTCGGGGTGGGTGAGGAAGGCGTGCATGCCGTGGGTGATGGCGTTGCGGGTCGTCTCGTTGCCCGCCACGGCCAGCATCAGCACGAAGAAGCCGAACTCGTCGGAACCCAGGTTGCCTTCGTCCTCGGCCGCCACCAGCGTGGTGACGATGTCCTTCGCCGGGCACGCCTTGCGGTCGGCGGCCATGTTCATCGCGTAGGCGATGAGTTCGGTGGCCGACTCGGCGCCGACCTCCTCGGTGATGGCGTACTCGGGGTCGTCGTACGCGATCATCTTGTTGGACCAGTCGAAGATCTTGGCCCGGTCGTCCTGCGGGATGCCGATGAGCTCGGCGATGGCCTGCAGGGGCAGTTCGCAGGCGACCTCGGTCACGAAGTCGAACGGGCCGGCGTGCTCGCGGGCGTTCGCGGCGATGGCGAGCGCCCGGTTCCGCAGGCGTTCCTCCAGGGCGCGGATGGCACGTGGGGTGAACACGCGCTGGACGATCTGGCGGACCCGGGTGTGCTCCGGCGGGTCCATGTTCAACAGGATCAGGCGTTGCGCGTCGATGGCGTCGCGCTCGATGTGTTCGTTGAAGCGGATGATCGCGGTGTTGAGGGTCGACGAGAACAACTCCGGGTGCGTCGAGACGTACTTGACGTCCGCGTGCCGGGTCACCGCCCAGTAGCCCTCGTCCTGGAATCCGGCCACGTTGGCCGGCTGCGGGATCCAGCGGACCGGTTCGGCCCGGCGCAGCTCGGCGAACTCCGGGAGGGGTACGCGGTGGTGCAGCACATCGGGGTCGGTGAAGTCGAACCCGTCGGGAAGCGCTGGACAGGACATCGGCAGCTCCAGCCATCTGACGGACCATCAGAACAGGGTTGCCGCGAAGGTAGTAACGGGTTCTACAAGTGGCAAGAGGCGCGGCACCCCCAATCCGGTGCGGAATTCGTGCAGATCTCCGCAGATCAAGACTCCGGAGCGTGCACGACCCTTGCGGTGACCGACATCACGTCAGCAGACTGCAAGGGGAACTAGAACACGTACTAGTTCTTGGCGGAAAGCCGAGGAGAGCCGAGAGGACCCCGCACCCATGGCTGCCGAACCCGTGATCGTCGAAGCAGTGCGCACCCCCATCGGCAAGCGCGGCGGCGCGCTCGCCAACCTCCACCCCGCCTATCTCCTGGGCGAGACCTACCGCGAACTCCTGGGCCGTACGGGCATCCCCGCCGACTGCGTCGAGCAGATCGTCGGCGGCACGGTGACCCATGCCGGCGAACAGTCCATGAACCCCGCGCGCACGGCCTGGCTGACCATGGGCCTGCCCTACGAGACGGCGGCGACGACGGTCGACTGCCAGTGCGGGTCCTCGCAGCAGGCGTCGCACATGACCGCCAACATGATCGCGGCGGGCGTCATCGACGTCGGCATCAGCTGCGGCGTCGAGGCGATGTCCCGGGTTCCGCTGGGTTCGGGCTCCAAGCACGGGCCGGGCAAGCCGTTCCCCGACGAGTGGAACGTCGACCTGCCCAACCAGTTCGAGGCGGCCGAGCGCATCGCCCGGCACCGGGGGCTGACCCGGGAGAACGTCGACTCCCTCGGGCTCGTCTCGCAGGAACGGGCCGCCGCCGCCTGGGCCGAGGAGCGGTTCAAGCGGGAGACCTTCGCCGTCCAGGTCCCGACGACCGAGGAGGAGCAGCGGGCCGGGCAGGGCATGTGGCGCCTCGTCGACAAGGACGAGGGGCTGCGCGACACGTCCATGGAGGCGCTGGCGGGCCTCAAGTCCGTCATGCCGACGGCTGTTCACACGGCCGGCAACTCCTCACAGATCAGCGACGGCGCCTCGGCGATCATGTGGGCGTCGAAACGGATGGCCCGCGCGCTGAAGCTGCGGCCGAGGGCCCGGATCGTGGCGCAGGCCCTCGTGGGCTCCGACCCGCACTTCCACCTCGACGGACCGATCGACGCGACCAAGGCCGTGCTGGGCAAGGCCGGGATGTCCCTGAAGGACATCGACCTGGTCGAGATCAACGAGGCGTTCGCGTCGGTCGTGTTGAGCTGGGCGCAGGTCTTCGAGCAGGACCTGGAGAAGGTCAACGTCAACGGCGGCGCGATCGCCCTCGGGCACCCGGTGGGAGCCACCGGGGCCCGGCTCATCACGACCGCGCTCCATGAACTGGAGCGGGCGGACAAGGAGTTCGCGCTGATCACGATGTGCGCGGGCGGCGGACTGGCCACCGGCACGATCATCCAGCGGCTGTAGTCCGGTCCAGGAACGCGGTGAACGCGGTGGGCTCGAAGGTGAGGATCGGGCCCACCGTGAGCTGGTGCGTGACCGGGGTCCGGTCCTGCTGGACGCGGTGGCCGACCAGTGGGGCGTGGACGCCGGCGGGCGTCGGGACGGCAGGACCGTGTGGTTCGAGTGCGGAACCACACGGTCGGGGTTCACCGGCTCACCGTCAGCCCTTGGCGGGCTCCAGCTTGATGCTGAAGTGACGGAGGATCGGTGACTGCTCGGTGATGCGGTAACCGTGCACCGAGCTGGGGTCCTTGGCTATGTCGGCCAGGGTCTGGGCGACGTGGTCGTAGTGGCTGCGGGTGTAGACCCGGCGGGGCAGGGCGAGACGTACGAGTTCGTAGGGCGCCGACTTGACCGGGTTGCCGTGCTCGTCCTCCTCGCCGAGGTAGAGGGAGCCCAGCTCGGCCGAGCGGATGCCGCCGCGCAGGTAGAGCTGGCAGGCCAGCGAGTGGCCGGGGTACTGGTGGGGCGGGATGTGGGGCAGCAGCCGCCCGGCGTTGAGGTACAGGGCGTGCAGGCCGGCCGGCTCGACGATGTCGACGCCCGCGTCCCGGATGCGCTGGGCGAGGTGGCCGGCGATGTCGGCGCGCTCGGCCAGGTAGGAGGGCTCGGTGACCTCCTGCAGGCCCTGGGCCATCATGTCCAGGTCGCGTCCGGCGAGGCCGCCGTAGGTGGCGAAGCCCTCGGTCGCGATGAGGAGGCGCTCGCACTTCTGGGCGAGCTCGGGGTCCTTCAGGCCGATGAAGCCGCCGATGTGGACGATGCCGTCCTTCTTGGCGCTCATGATGCAGCCGTCCGCGAGGCGGAAGGCCTCCTCGGCGACCTGGCGCGGGGTGCGGTCCTGGTAGCCGGGCTCGTGACGGGTCACCAGCCAGGCGTTCTCGGCGAACCGGGCGGCGTCGAGGATCATGGGGACGCTGTGGCGCCGGCAGAGGTCGGCGGTCCGGCGCAGGTTCTCCATGGAGACCGGCTGTCCACCGCCGCCGTTGTTGGTGATCGTCATCACCACGGCGGCCACCGGGGACTCCTGCTGGTTCTGGAGGATCTGCTCCAGCGCCTGCAGGTCGATGTTGCCCTTGAAGGGGTGGGGGCTGTCGAGGTCCTTGGCCTCGGGGCAGGGAATGTCGCGGGCCTGGCAGCCGACGAGTTCCACATTGGCGCGGGTGGTGTCGAAGTGGGTGTTGGACACCACGGTGCTGCCCGGGGTCAGGAGCGAGGTGAACAGGATGCGTTCGGCCGCGCGGCCCTGGTGGGCGGGCAGGAGGTGGGGGTAGCCGGTGAGTTCGCTGACCGTCTCGTGCCAGCGGTAGAACGACCGGGAGCCGGCGTAGGACTCGTCGCCGTTCATACCGGCGGAGAGCTGGGCGGCGGAGATCGCGCCGGTGCCCGAGTCGCTCAGCAGGTCGATGGTGACCTCGTCGGCGCGCAGGTCGAACAGGTTGTAGGAGACCCGTCGCAGGGCTTCCTCACGCTGCTGTGGGGTGGTGAGGGGGATGGGCTCGACGACCTTGATCCGGTAGGGCTCCACGGCTCCTTCTTTCTGATGCTGCTCGGGCATTCCGATACTGCGCGGGCGACCTTGTGACGCTGCGCGGGCTTTCCTGTGACGCGCGGATCACTGCGCGGGGGGACGCACCGCGTAGGCCTCCGAGGAGACGTAGGCGGTGATGCGGGGTCGGCGGTCGCGCTCGTGGGCGAGGGCCAGGTAGGCGATCAGGCCGGTGCCGTCGGAGAGCTGCCGCGTACTGAGGGCGGCCAGAGCGCGCCGCAGTATCGAGGGGTCCATGCCGAAGTGGGTCAGCACGGCGGTGGCGCGGGCCAGCGCTTCCTCGTCGTCCCTGACGTAGTCGCGGACCGGGACGTGCAGGGTGAACCCGCTCGGCCGGCCGGACGCGGTGTCGGTGAAGGAGTGGCAGGTCAGCGCGGGCCGCCGGTCCAGTCGTGACGCGGGCCCGGCGCCTGCCGCGGTGGGCGGGCGCCCTTCCGCGGCGAGGTGGAAGAAGGCTTCCACGTCCTCGCGTGCCGGGCCGGGCTGCGAGCGGTTCAGCGCGTACGCCTCGGAAGCCGCGAGGCGCGGATGCGCGGTGTAGACCTTGACCCGGGGTGTCTCCCAGGTGCCGAGGTCCAGGGCGATGAAGGGATACCCGGTCGTGTCGGGCAGGTTCTCGAACGCCTGCCGGTGACCGAGTCGGTGAAGCGCCTCCCGCACGGTGGCCGTGGCCCGTTCGGGTCCGGCGGCGGAGGGGTTGAGGTAGACCTTGACGCCGGGTACGCCGCCGGGACGTAACTCCAGCGCGTACCAGAGCGCCAGGTGTCCTTGCGGGTTCGAGGGCAGGAACAGGTCCTCGAGACGGTCGAGCTGGGCGGTGGAGAAGTCCCAGCGGCGGGCCATCTCCCGGATGGCGGTGAGTCCTTGGCGGCCGTTCTCGGCCAAGTCGCCCGCGGTGCAGCCGGGTTCGACCAGCACACGCAGGCCGGGGGCCGCGCCCGGGCGGAAGGCCAGGGAGAACTCGACCGGCGTGTGATCGTCGGAGATGAAACTGGGTGTCGCCGGCGGCTGGGACAGCGAGCGGCCGGACGCGTCCCCGAGGGACTCCAGGACCACGTGCGCGTACAGCGCCGACTCGGCGGCCGGGGAGCCCACCACCGAGCCCAGGCGCAGCAGTTGGCCGACGACGTGATCGGCGAGAGTGGGGGTGTACTCGTAGGTGACCGGTGCGTCGGTGACCGGCGCGGTGCTCGCCGTACTCACCGGACCTCCCGGACTGGGGCAAAAAGATACCCGCCGGTGAAGGCGGGTATCCGGCCGGCGGGCCATTCTGCTTGGACGCCTATGAGGCCTATGAGGAAGTCCTTGTCCTGAACGAACGTGGGGAACGACCGGGTGACGGTGACGGGGCGCTGGGCACGAGTGGCAGCGGCGCTGAACTCCACAGCCCCTCCTTCATCATGTGACGACTCAGATACCCTGCGCAGTCATACCCCGGCGCTTTAACGTTCATGCAGTTGCCAGGGGCAGTTGCCTGTTACCTGTGTCACGATCCGGAAGCAGGGATTACGCCCTGACCCACTTCAGGAAGGAACTCCACAGCCCTCCGCGTTCCTTGGTCGCGTCCGTGTCGGCAGCGGTTTCCTGTGCCGTCTGGGACGGCTGGGGCTGCACCGCACGGCGCGGGGTGGTCGGGGTGAAGCGGGCCGGCAACTGCGCCAGGGCGCGGTTGAACGGGCCGGGCCGCCAGGTCAGGCTCTCCTCCGGGACGGCGAGTTCGACGTCGGGCAGCTCGTTGAAGAGGTGCTCGATCGCCGCCAGCGTGATGAGACGGGCCGGCTCCTTGGAGGGGCAGGCGTGCGGCCCGGCGCTCCAGGCGAGGTGGGCCCGGTTGCTGGACTGCCCTGCCGAGGCGCGCGCCGAGGCGGCGTTGGCGGCCTGGAAGCCGACCAGCACCAGATCGCCTGCGCTGAGCTTGCTGCCGGCGAACTCCATGTCCCTGGCCGGGTAGTGGGGCGCGTAGTTGGAGATCGGCGGGTTGTGCCACAGCGTGTCGTCGAGCGCCTCTTCCAGCAGCCCGTTCTGTGCGTACCGGTCGTTGGTCAGCAGCAGGTGCACAGTGTTGGCGATGAGGTTGCGCAGCGGTTCCGCGCCGGCGCCGATCAGCAGCACCAGCTGGTGGATCATCTCCGCGTCGTCCAGCTTGGCCGGGTGCTGCATCAGCCACGAGGTGACGTCGTCGCCGGGCCGCGCCCGCTTCAGCGCGACCAGTTCGCCCACGGCCTGGATCAGGACCTCGTTGGCCCGCTCGGCGTTGATGCCGTCGAAGATGCCGGAGACGCCGAACATGACCCGGTCGCCGATCTCCGCCGGGCAGCCGAACAGTTCGTTGAAGACGAACAGCGGGAGCTGCTTGGCGTAGTCGTTCAGCAGGTCGGCGGAGCCGCGGGTGCTGAACTGGGCGAGGAGGTAGTGGGCGATCCGGTCGACGTTCACGCTCAGCCGGTGGCTGTCGACCCGGGCGAAGCTCTCGGTGACGGCCTGACGCAGCCGCAGGTGCTCGGCGCCGTCGGTGAACATGCAGGTGGGCCGCGGGCCGAGCAGCGGAAGGACCGGGCTGTCGGGGCTGATCCGGCCCTCGTTGAGGTCGCGCCAGCGGCGGGGGTCCTTGCGGAAGTCCCCCGGGTTCTGCAGCAGGTCGAGCGCCGCCGCGTAGTCCGTGACGAGGGTCGCCTCCACGCCCGGCGCCAGCTCGACGGGGGCCGTCGGGCCGTGGTGGCGCATGTAGTCGAAGTAGGCCTGGGGGTCGGCGGCGAACTCCGCCGTGTACATGGGTATCCGTTGCCCGCTGCCGTGCGCCGGGCAGCCGGGCGGCGGTGCGGGGAAGTCTTCGCTGGTCATGCGTGCTCCAGAGCGGCGCGTTCCTGTAGGTAGCGAACGAGAGTGATCAGCGCCTGCGCCGATGAGTTCTCGTCACGTGCGTCCATTACGACGACGGGGGTGTCCGGCAGCAGGTCGAGCGCTTCCCGCAGGGCCGCTTCGGTGCGTTCGGGCGTGTGGTCGAAACGGTTGACGGCGATGGCGTAGGACAGGCCGTACTGCTCGATCAGGTCGATCACGGCGAAGGAGTCCGCCAGCCGTTCGGGGTCCACCAGGACCAGGGCGCCCAGGGCGCCGCGCGCCATGTCCTCCCAGATCTGGATGAACCGCTGCTGGCCGGGCGTGCCGAACAGGTAGAGCACCACGTGGTCGCTGATCGTCAGGCGCCCGAAGTCCATGGCGACCGTGGTGGTGGTCTTGCTCCGCACGCCCTTGAGGTCGTCGACCGCCTCCGCGACCCGCGTCATGTTCTCCTCGGTGGAGAGCGGGGGGATCTCGGAGATGGTGCCGATGAACGTGGTCTTGCCGACGGCGAAGTGCCCGACGACCAGGATCTTCACCGCCGTCTGTGCTTCGCCGCCCCGGACGTAGGCGTCCTCATCCAAAACGCGCTTGGAGTCCATCCAGCACCTCCTGGAGAAGTTGTTGGTCGACGAGACGTGCCCGGGGCACGGGCGCTCGGGTGATCAGGTATCCCCCCTCTGCCAGCGAGCTGAGGAGGATCTTGAGCACACCCAGGGGGAGCTGGGTGTGCCCGGCGAGCTCGGCGACCGAGAGGTAGCCGCCGGAGCACATGTCCAGGACGTGCTGCTCCTCGGGGGAGAGCCGCGTGGGACGCTGCCGCTCGTCACTGACGGTCGTCACCAGGGTGATCAGCGAGAACTTGTCCTCGGCGGGCAGCTCGCGGCCGCGGGTGATGACGTAGGGCCGTACTAACTCTGCGGCTTCTGACTCTTCGGGGGTGTTGTCAGTCATGAGCGGTGGCCGATGTCCTCACGGGGTGATGTGGCCAGTTCCTTGCCCAACTGGCCGACCAGTTGCTGCATTCGGAAGGTGATGTCCGCCATGTCGATGTCGGGGGCCGCCGAGACCGCGAGGTAGGCGCCCTCGCCTGCGGAGATCAGGAAGACCCAGCCGCCGTCGAACTCGACCAGCGTCTGGCGCCACTGCATGTTCTCGCCGTCGCAGAAGAAGCCCAGGGACCGGCTGAGGGACTGCACACCGCTCATCGCGGCGGCCACCGTGTCCGCCGAGTCCCGCCCGAGGTCCTTGGTACGGGCCATCAGCAGACCGTCGGCCGAGACCAGGACCGCGTGCAGCGCCCCGGGGATCTCCAGGGCACTGTCCAGCATCCATGACAGGTCGTTCTTCACGAGGTGGTCTCCGGTCCCTTGCGTCCGTCAGCGTGGCTCCCGCGCATCGCGTCCAGGGGCGCGGCGCGGCCGGTCTGGGTCCCCCGTTGGAAGGCGCTCATGATCGACGCCGTCTCCTCGGTGGAGCGACCCGGTGAGCGCGAGGTGCCCGGAGTGCTCGGGACGACGGCCATCGGCCGCTGCTTGCGCCGGCGCTTGGGCAGCCCGTCCGCGGTCGTCCCCGGCACCTCGGCGCCGGTTTCGTCCGCCTGGCCGTCGGCGTGGAGAGCGGCGTTCGGCACCTTGGGCTCCGGCATGCTGGTCAACAGCTCCTCCGGAACGAGTACGACCGCGCGGACACCTCCGTAGGGGGAGGTGGAGTCGACGGACACGGTGAAGCCGTAGCGCTCGCAGAGCGCGCCGATCACCGCGAAACCGAACTGCGGAGGGTTGCCCAGGTCGGAGACGCTCGCCGCGCGTTCCCCGGACAGCAGCTCCGCCGCCCTGGCCTTCTCCTCCTCGTTCATGCCGACACCCGCGTCGTCGACCACGACGCAGATGCCCTTGGGCACGGACCGGACGTTGATCTCGACCACGGTCTCGGGCGCCGAGTAGCTGGTGGCGTTGTCGAGCAGCTCCGCGACCGCGAGGGCGATCGGCTCGACCGCACGGCTGGTGACGGCGAAGTCCACCTGCGAGAGGATCTCGACCCGCTGGTAGTGGCGGATCCTGCCCTGCGCGCTGCGGATCACGTCGTAGACCGAGGCGGGGTCACGCTGCCGGCCGAGCCAGCCCTGGCACAGCACGGCGATGGACTGCGCCCGCCGCCCGAACTGCGAGTTCATGTGGTCGATCTCCAGCAGATCCCGGAGAATCGGTGAATCTCCGTATTTGGACTGCAACTTGGAGATGACGAGCTGCTGTTCGGCCGCAAGGCCCTGAAGTGTCCGCATCGCGGACTTCAGCACGGTTTTGGTCTCTTCGCCGGCTCGTTCCTCGGTCTGCCGGACGATCGCGTCGTATCCGCCCTCAAGATCGACGTAAGAGGACTTGAGCTCGTCGTTCCGCTTGCGTAACTTTCGTATCGCCTTCTGCTGGCGAACAATGATCGTGGCCGCAGCAGGGGCACCGACAACGAGCCCCCAGATCGCCGGATCCATCACGTATTGCGTCATATGACTCTCTTCGAGCGACAGAAGCCCCGTTGCTGAAAACCCGCCCGGTCATCCCGGACGGCGGCGGTACACACGGGTTCGCCGACAGGGGCTCACCCTTGCCGCCGAGACGTTTCGCCCCGGAGCTTGTGGCCCGCCTGGCAAGTGCTCGGAGCATATCACCGGAGTTGACTGACGCTCCGTCAAATACCTGGTCAATGCCGTCAGTTGGCGGAGATTCGAGTGCCCTGAGATGAAGATTCCGTGTACTCGCCTGTCGCGGGTGGCCAACAGCGGCCGACAACAGTGAACGTGCCGGCCCGAAACGGCGTCTTCGCTCACATGGTCCCTGCCGAACTCACGCGTACCAGACCCGCGCCCCCGGCGTCCGACGCCGAGCAGTCACTCCCGCGCACCCTGTGGCACCGCCACAGGGTGCCGCTGTCGGCCACGCTGCCCGCGCTCCCCCTGTACGCGATCTGGTGGGCGTTCCTCGCCACCGGCGGCGGCGACCTCGCGGCGCAGTACGCCTGGGCCGGCTTCGCGGCCCGGCACGGTGATTCCGCTTACAACCTTTTCTGGTACGGCGGCACCCATACCGCCAACTACAGCCTGATATCCCCGTATCTGATGGCCGCCCTCGGCGTGCGGGCCCTCACCGTCGTCTCCGGGCTCGCCGCCACCTGGCTCGCGGCCGTGCTCATCGAACGCTCGGGCCTGCGAAGACCCCTCGGTCCGGCCCTGCTCGCGGCGTTCGCCCTGTGGTGCAACGTGGCCTCCGGCCGCACCACCTTCGCGCTCGGCGTCGCCTTCGGGCTCGCCGCCTGCCTGATGCTCACCCGCGACCGGCGGATCGTCCTCGCCGCCGCCTACGCCGCCCTGGCGACCATGGCCAGCCCGGTGGCCGGCCTGTTCCTCGTCGTCGTCGGCGCCGCCTTCCTCGTCACCCGCGACTGGCCGCGCGCCCTCGCCCTGCTCCTGCCGCCCGCCCTCACCGTCGGCGTCACCACGCTGCTGTTCCCCTTCAAGGGCGAGCAGCTGATGTTCGCCGGGCGAATATGGCCGCCGTTCATCTTCGGCCTGGCGGTCACCTTCCTCGCCCCGCGCTCCTGGCGCGTCGCCCGCGTCAGCGGAGCCGTCTACGCGGCGGGCACCGTCCTGACGTACCTCATCGCCTCCCCCATAGGCACCAACGTCGAGCGCTTCGCCGAGCTGTTCGCGCCCGCCGCGCTGCTCGCCGTCCTGCTCGCCCAGCCGCAGCTCGCGAAGGCACGCCGGAACCTGCTGATCACCGCCCTGGTCCTGTCCGTCGCCTGGGTGGGCAAGAAGACCGCCGACGACCTGTACGTCTCCACCACCGTGCCGGCCTGGGCCGCCGAGACCAGCGGCGTGGTCCGCGCCCTGGACCACCTCGGCGCCGACCGCACCCGCGTCGAGGTCGTCCCGGCCCGCAACCACCGCGAGGCCAGCGGCCTCGCCCCGCACGTGAACATGGCCCGCGGCTGGAACCGCCAGCTCGACATGGAACGGGCCAGGCTGTTCTACGACGGGTCCTTCTCGGCGGCCACCTACCGGGCCTGGCTGGACCGCTGGGCCGTCGGGTTCGTGGTGCTGCCGCTGGGCAAGCCCGACGGGTACGCCGAGGACGAGGCACGGCTGGTGCGCGAGGACCGGCCCGCCTGGCTGGAGCCGGTGTGGCAGGACGCCCACTGGAAGGTGTTCCGGGTACGTGACGCGCGACCGCTGGTGAGCGAGCCGGCGACCGTGGTGTCGACGTCCAGCGTCGACGTCGTCGTCCGCATGTCCCGGCCGGGCAGCGCCACCGTACGCATCGCCTACTCGCAGTGGCTGCGCGCCGACGGCGGCGGGTGCCTGGCACCGCGGGGCGAGTTCACCCGGCTCACCGTGTCCGCACCCGGCGAGTACCGGATCAGCTCGGAGTACGGTCCCTCACCGGAGCCCGGGAGTCGCTGCTGACCTGCCCGGACCGCGCCGTCACCGTCCTGGCGCGCGGGCCCTGGAAGAGGTACGTCGCCGCGAAGCCGGCGCCCACCACGGCCGCGCCGCCGACCGCGTCCAGCACCCAGTGGTTGCCGGTGACGACGATCGCGGAGACCGTGAACAGCGGATGCAGCAGTCCGAGGGCCTTCATCCACCACCTCGGGGCGAGGATCAGGATGACCAGACCGCACCACAGGGACCAGCCGAAGTGCAGCGACGGCATCGCCGCGTACTGGTTGGTGAGCTCGGTCAGGGTGCCGTAGTCGGGCCGGGTGAAGTCCTGCGGGCCGTGGACCGTGTCGATGAAGCCGAGGCCCGGCATCAGGCGGGGCGGCGCGAGCGGGTAGAGCCAGAAGCCGACCAGGGCGAAGACGGTGGCGAAGCCGATCGCGGTACGGGCCCAGCGGTAGTCGACGGGGCGGCGCCAGTACAGGACGGCGAGGATCGCGAGCGGGACACCGAAGTGGAACGACTCGTAGTAGAAGTCGAAGAAGCCGCGCAGCCAGTCGACCTTCACGACCGCGTGGTTGGCCCAGTGCTCGATGTCGATGTTCAGGGCCCGTTCGATGGAGTGGATCTCCTCGCCGTGCTCCTCGGCGGTGACCCGGCCGGCCGAGTTGGAGCCGCCGGCCGCGGCGAGCCGGATCCGGGCGTAGACGTCGTAGGTGACCCGGATGAGCAGCAGCTCGAAGAGCAGGTTGGGGCGGCTGATCACCCGGCGCAGGAACGGCACCAACGGGATGTGCCGGAAGCGGGAGGGGACCTTGTCCGCGTACCGGGTCGGGATCGGTGTCTGCCAGTACGGCGAGGTACGCGACAGGAACGGCACGACCGCCGCCGTGGCGAGGGCGGCGAGCAGGACCAGGTCGGCGCGCAGCGGATGCAGGATCACCTTGTCCGGCACCATCATCCGCGCCGGCAGGGTCATCACCAGCACGATCGCGACCGGCCAGACGTACCGGTCGGAGGCGCGCCTGCCGACCTGGCCGACGACCGCCAGCAGCACCCACAGCAGCTGGTGCTGCCAGGCCGTCGGCGACACCACGATCGCCGCGCAGCCGGTGACGGCGACGGCGAGCAGGAGCTGCCCGTCGTGCGCGTAGCGCACGGCCCGGCGCAGCGCGAGGACGGCGACGCCGGCGCCGAGCAGCAGGAAGAGGGCGATCTCCAGGGGCCCGGTCAGCCCGAGCCTCAGCAGGGCGCCGTGCAGGGACTGGTTGCCGAGGTCGTCGGCGCGCCCGCCGAGGCCGACGCCGGCCATGTGGTGCACCCAGTAGGTGTACGAGTCGCTCGGCATCGCCACCCAGGCGAGCGCCGTGCACGCCGCGAACGTGGCGCCCGTGGAGAGCGCGGCCCGGCGGCGGCCGGTGAACCACAGCAGCGGGGTGAACAGCAGCAGGGTGGGCTGGAGGGCGGCGGCGACGCCGATGAGCACGCCGCTGGTCCGCTCGCCGCGCACGGCGAAGCAGCCGAGCAGGACGAGCAGGACCGGCATGATGCTGGTCTGGCCGAGGTAGAGGGTGTTGCGGACCGGCAGCGACAGCATCAGCAGGCTGATCGCGACGGGCGCGGCGAGCAGCGAGGTGCGCCGGCTGACGGGCTGCGGCAGGGCGCGGGCGGCGACCAGGCCGAGGACGACCACCAGCAGCAGGGTGCCGAAGGTCCAGCCCCAGCCGAGGGCCTGCTCGGCGGCGCGGGTGAGCGGTTTCAGGACGAGTCCGCCGAACGGGGTACCGGTGAACTCCGTCGAGTCGTACAGCGAACCCTTCACATGCAGGACGCCGTCCGGCCCGACCCAGGTCTCCAGATCCGTCAGCCGCTCCCCGCGCGGCGTACCGAGGACGACGGCGACCTCCCGCAGGGCGAGGATCGCCACGACCAGCCACAGGCCGAGCCGGGCCACACGTACGCGTGCCTGGACCGCGCCGACGGCCGTCGCTCCCAGGGCCTCCGTCGGTCGCCCACCATGATCCGCATTCGCCACGCCTCGTCGGCCTCCCGCCCCGATTCGTCCCACGCGTCCCATGCGACAAGTTCCTTACGCACCCCGTGGGGCTCGCACCACCCCCGGGAGAGACGCAGGCAACCCCCGGTTCACCTGACGTCCGCTCTCCTTTTGTCCGGATGACGATAGTCGGAGTGGGAATCGGACGCCTCCGGTGGACGCGGCGTGGCTCACATCCGTCGGCCCCGGACACGGAACCGGATCATCCGCCGTAGCGTCTGATGCCCTGGCGTCGGCGGGGTGGCGGGGCCGGCGGGGACGAAGGGGCTGGACGCGATGGCGGACCTACTGCGGCGAGGGGCGCGCGGCCGGGCCCTCACGCTCGTCCTGGCGCTGCTCGCCCTCCAGCTCGGCCAGCTCGTGGCGCCCGCGTGGGCGTGCGGCTGCGGGGCCATGGTGCCCGGCGACGAACGGCGGGTCGCCGTCGGCCGGGAGGAGTCCGTGGTCCGCTGGGACGGGGCGCGCGAACAGATCGTGATGCGCCTGACCGTGGGCGGGGACGCCGAGCGGGTCGCGTGGATCATGCCGGTGCCGCAGCGGGCCACGGTCCGCCTCGGCGACCCCGCGCTCTTCGACGAGGTGCACGACGTCACCGCCCCCGTGCACCGCACCCGGTACCACTTCTGGCCACAGGACGGTGACTGGCCCCTGGTGGCCGGCGACGGCGCCGCGGGCGCCCCGCCACCCCCCTCCGCCGGCGCCGGACCTCCGGTGGGCGTGGTCGGCCGGCAGCGGCTCGGCCCGTTCGAGGTGGCCCGGCTGACGGCCACCGACCCGGCCGCGCTGGACGGCTGGCTGGACGACAACGGCTTCGCCCTGCCGCCGCGCCTGGCGGGGGCGCTGCGGCCGTACGTCGACCGGCGCTGGGAGTACGTGGCCGTGAAGCTGACCGCGAGCACCGGCGCGGCCCTCAACGGCGCCCTGGACCCCCTGCACCTGACCTTCCGCACCGACGAGCCGGTCTACCCGATGCGGCTGTCGCGGCTGGCCGCCACCCCGCAGTCGCTGGGCCTGTACGTGCTCGCCGGGCACCGGATGGAGCCGGCGTCCCGGATCGGCGGTGAACGCCCCCGTGTCACCTACGCCGGCCGGGTGACGGCACGCACCGGCCCGCTGGCGGAACTGGCGGCGGGCACGCCGTTCCTGACGGCGATCGGCCAGGAGTTCCCGGTCCCCGAGCGCATCTCCGGCGACCACGTGCTGCGCCGGGCGACGGCCGACGCCCCCTTCCAGCAGGTGATCTACGAGGACCGGCTGCGCACGGTGGCGGGCATCCCGCTGTGGCTGCTGACGGTGGCCCTCGGGCTCACCGCGGCCGTGGCGACAGGGGCGGTGCTCGCCCTACGGCGCACCCGGCCCCGCCTTCCCGACGCGGGCCCGCCGCCTGCGCCGAGCGGCTGAATCCAGCATCCTGGAATTCCGGGGCCGGTGGCGGGGGACGGATAGTTGGCAGTGCTTGTGAGCCCTTCCGACCAGCCATACGAAAGGCAAGGCGATGAGCGAGTCGCAGCTCTGGGACGACGTCGACGAGTACTTCTCCGCCCACCTCTCACCCGACGACGACACCCTCCGGGCGGCCCTGCGCGACAGTGAGGGGGCCGGTCTGCCGGCCATCAGCGTCACCGCGACGCAGGGCAAGCTGCTGCAGCTCCTCGCCGAGATCCAGGGCGCCCGCAACATCCTGGAGATCGGCACCCTCGGCGGCTACAGCACCATCTGGATGGCCCGCGCCCTGCCCGCCGACGGCCGCCTGATCTCCCTGGAGTACAGCGCCAAGTACGCCGAGGTCGCCTCCCGCAACATCGCGCGGGCCGGCCTGGACAAGGTCGTCGAGGTCCGGGTCGGCCCGGCCCTGGAGTCGCTGCCGAAGCTGGCGGACGAGAACCCGGCCCCCTTCGACCTGGTCTTCATCGACGCCGACAAGGCCAACAACCCCCACTACATCGACTGGGCGCTGCGGCTGACCAGCACGGGCAGCCTGATCGTCGTCGACAACGTGGTGCGCGGCGGCCGGGTCGTCGAGACGGACAGCGACGCGCCGGACGTGCGGGGCACCCGCGCCGCCATCGAACTGATCGGCAGTCACCCGAGGTTGAGCGGCACGGCGATCCAGACGGTGGGCGGCAAGGGCTACGACGGCTTCGCGCTGGCGCGGGTGCTGGCGTAGCCCCGCCGGGGCTCAGGCCTCGTGGTAGAAGCCGACGTTGACGCTGCGGGGGGCGGTGCGGTCGTGGATGACGATCTCGCCGCTGCCGCCCCTCGGCAGCGGCACGGTCCCGCCGTACGCGATCGGCTGGGCGTACTCCCCCACGGTCAGCCGCACCTCGGAGGACGGGTCTGGCTGCGAGCCGCGCAGCCAGCTCACCTGCCACCCACCGTCCGGTCCGCACAGGAACTCCAGATGGACCCGCGACACGAACAGCCAGTCGTCCGGCGTCGAGAGCCGGCACACCTGCTTGTCACGGCCCACCCGGAGCACGGCGCCCGGCTCGCTGGGCGCGTCGGCCATGAGCATGCCGGCCGTGGCACCCTCGTCCGCCGCGGACACGGCGGCCATGGTGAGTTCGAGCACGAGCGCCCCTCCTGAAACGTCCTTTGCGGAGGCCGTTTTGGCCGCCGACGCCGCATGATAAATCGCCCGGCACTGCCGCGTCCGGCACAATGAACTCATGACCGAGCGAAAGCCCCCCGGTGTCCCGTTCGAGTCCTGGGTCGACAAGCAGATCCACGACGCGCAGGCGCGTGGCGACTTCGATCAGCTGCCCGGCAAGGGCGAACCGCTGCCGACCGACCTGGAAGCCCCGTACGACGAACTGTGGTGGGTCAAGCGCAAGATGGCCCGCGAGGGCCTGTCGGTCCTGCCCCCCGCTCTGGCCCTGCGCAAGGAGGCGGAGGACGCGCTGACGGCGGCGTACGCGGCGCCGTCGGAGCGGGCGGTCCGGAAGATCATCACGAACGTCAACGCCAAGATCCGCGACATGCTGCTGAAGCCGCCGCCCGGCCCTCCCCTGGGCCGCAGACCGTACGACGTGGAAGAGGTCGTACGGCAGTGGCGGGAGCGCCGGGCGACGGCCGGGTCAGGTGTGCCGGATGGGCCGGACGGTTCGCGTGCGTCAGATGTGTAGCAGCCGTTCCGCCAGCTCGCGGTAGTCACGCAGGGCGAGCCGGAGCTGCTCGGTGTCGGCGTTCTCATCGGTGTCCTGCCAGGACCGGCGCAGGGTGCGACGCCGCTCGCTGATGGTCTCGGTGAACCGGCCCACGAGGGCCTCGACCACCTGGTCCGCCTCCTCGACGGCGGCCCGGGGACCGTCGACGAATCCGGAGACGGCGTGCTGGAGCTTGAGCTCGAACTTGTCGGACTCGTCGTTCGGGACGAGCGGTACGCCCGGGCGCCGGCTCTCCGTGGCGACCGCGCCCGGCTTCGCAGCGCGCGCGGGTGTGCCGCCGGTGTGCGCGACCACGGGCGTGCTCTCGGCCGGTTCGTGTTCGGTTCCCCTGCCGGTCGTGGCGTCGGTCATGTCACTCAACTCCCCTTCGCCTGACGTCCCGTGAACGACCACGGCATGTGGCCGCCGGTGTTCTTCCGGGTCTCGTGGGACTCACGGTGCCGCTCGACGGGGACCGCCACCAGTTCTTCGAACAGCGCCCGGGCCTCGACCATGGCCTCGCGCATCTCCTCCGTACCCGGCCCGGCTTCCGGACCACCGCCGGTCCGGGCGTGGGCGACGCGGTGCACCCGGCGGTAGCCGTGCACCCGGTGCGCGTGGTGCACGGACAGCGCGGAGAGCTGCTCCTCGTACTGAGCGCCCTCCGGGTAGCCCCGCGCCTGCGCGAGATCCGCGAGCAGCCGGTCCGCCTCGTCCACCGCCTCCCTCGGCGAGTCGACGAAGCGCTCCTGGGCCGCAGTCCAGCGAGCCTCGAACCGCTCGGCCTCGGTCGCCTCCAGCGTCCGCTCCCGCAGCCCGCCGTGCCGCTCCACCCGATGGGCGAGTTCACGTTCGGCGGCCTTGGCGTCCCCGTCGTGCCGGGCCACGGTCCGCTCGTACTCGGGCCCGAAGCGCCGCTTCAGGCTCCTACCGCCCTGTGCGCCGCGTGTGCGCAGGGCCATGGCGGTCACGCCGAACACGACGACCGCCGCGATCACGATCAGAATGATCACACCTGTTGACATGCGAGGCGAGTTGCCCGTAAAGGGCGCCTCAAACTGCTGCCGTCTGCGTGTCGATTCGGCGGCTCCCCGATCGACGTCATGGTGAGAGCACCTGAACTCGCGGGAAAGGAATCACTGCCATGTCACTGGTCCGGGTCCACAACTTCACCATCTCCCTCGACGGCTTCGGCACCGGCGAGGGCCTGAGCCTCGACGCTCCCTTCGGCCACGCCGGCGAACGGCTGCACGAGTGGATGTTCGCCACACGCTGGTGGCACGAGCAGGCGGGCGACCGCGGCGGCAACGGCGGCGTCGACGACGCCTTCGCGCGGCAGTTCATGCCCGGTATCGGCGCCGAGATCATGGGTTCCGGAAAGTTCGGCTACCCCGGCTGGCACGAGAACGCCGACTGGAAGGGCTGGTGGGGCCCCAACCCGCCGTTCCACACGCCGACGTTCATCGCCACCCGTCACACGCGCCCGTCGATCGAGATGGAGGGCGGCACGACGTTCCACTTCCTGGACGCCTCCCCCACCGAGGTCCTCGCGGCGGCCCGCAAGGCGGCGGGCGACCAGGACATCCGCATCGGCGGTGGTGTGACGCTCCTGCGCGACTTCCTCTCCGAGCGGCTCATCGACCACATGCACGTCGCGGTGGCCCCCCTCCTCCTGGGCCGAGGCCAACGCCTGTGGGACGGCCTGGAGGGCATCGAACAGGACTACCGGATCGAGTCGGTCTCGTCCCCGAGCGGGGTGACCCACCTGACGTTCACCCGCGCGACCGAGTGAGGCCGACAGTCATCCGCGGGCCGGCGGTGGCCGATCGCGCAGTTCCCCGCGCCCCCAAAGAAGGGCGTTGCACCCGGCCCGCCCCCAGACGTGACCGGCGCCCTGACCACCGTTCGCGCAGTTCCCCGCGCCCCTGGGGGGGGTGCAGGCGCCGACGGTGGCGAGGGGGCGTGCCGGGGGGTGTCCGCCCGCAGCGGCGGGCGTCAACGCAGGGAACCCACTTGAAAGACAGCAACCGCCCGACCGAGGACGGACACCCCCCGATAC
>NZ_JBIDDQ010000042.1:0-54502 GCF_043195415.1 Streptomyces sp. Y7 | reverse complement strand
GCCACCACCCCCGCCCCCCTACACAGCCGGCCCCAGCCCCTCCGCCAACACCTCCGCCAGATGCCGCCCCCGCACCCCCGCCAACTGCTCCAGCTGCGTCCGGCAGGAGAACCCGTCCGCCAGCACCACGGCGCTCTCCCCCGCCCCCCGCACCGCCGGCAGCACCTGTTCCTCAGCACAGGCCACCGACACCTCGTAGTGCCCCTTCTCGAACCCGAAGTTGCCCGCGAGGCCGCAGCAGCCACCGCTCAGCTCCCCGGCGAGACCCGCCGCCTCACGCAGTCGCCGGTCGGGCGCGTCGCCCAGGACGGCGTGCTGATGGCAGTGGGTCTGGCCGACCACCGGCCGTTCGACGCGGGGCGGCGTCCAGTCGGGTGCGAGCCGCTCCAGTGCCTCCGCGAAGGTCAGGACACGGTCGGCCAGGCGACGGGCCCGCGGATCGTCGTGCAGCAGTTCCGGCAGATCCGAGCGCAGCGCCGCCGCACAGCTCGGCTCCAGGACGACGACCGGCGCGCCCGTCCCCAGCACCGGCTCCATCAGGTCGAGCGTGCGCCGCAGCACCGCGCGGGCACGGTCGAGCTGCCCCGTCGAGACGTACGTCAGGCCGCAGCAGACGCGTTCCCGGCCGCGCAGGAGCGACACCGGATCCATCGCCACGGTCACGCCCTCCCCGCCCCCGGCGGGCACCTTCCACCGCACCGTCGGCGGCAGCGCCACCCGCAACCCGGCCGCTTCGAGGACGCGTACGGCCGCCTGTCCCACGGACGGCGACAGGTGCTCGGTGAAGGTGTCCGGCCACAGGAACACGAGGTCGCCGCCCGCACCGGCGGGAGCCTTCTCCCGCCGCTCCCACCACCGGCTGAACGTGCGGGGCGCCAGCCGCGGGATGTCCCGCTCCGGCGCGATCCCGCCGAGCCGTTTCGCCGCCCACGCCAAGGGCCTCACGGCGGCGAGGGCGTTGACCGAGGACGCGGTACGCGTGCGTGCCACCAGCCGCAGCCACTGCGGCAGCCGGCCCATGCTGTGGTGCGCGGCCGGACGCCGCCGCCCCTCGTAGTGGTGGTGCAGGAACTCCGCCTTGTACGTGGCCATGTCGACCTCGACCGGGCAGTCGGACCGGCAGCCCTTGCAGGCCAGGCACAGGTCCAGTGCGTCGCGCACCTCGGTCGAGCGCCATCCGTCGGTCACCAGTTCCCCGGCGAGCATCTCGTGCAGCAGCCGGGCACGCCCGCGCGTGGAGTGCTCCTCCTCGCCGGTCGCCCGGAACGACGGGCACATCACGGCCGGGCCCGCCGCCGATGTCGTACGGCATTTGGCGACCCCGACGCAGCGCCGTACGGCCGCCGAGAAGTCACCGCCGTCGGCGGGGTAGCCGAAGGCCACGTCGACCGGCTCGCGGGGCAGGACGGAGAAGCGGAGGTTGCTGTCGAGCGGGGCCGGGCGCACCAGCATCCCGGGGTTGAGCAGGTCGTCGGGGTCCCACACACCCTTGGCCCGCTCGAAGAGCCCGACCATGTCGTGGCCGTACATCTTCGGCAGCAGCTCGGCACGCGCCTGCCCGTCCCCGTGCTCCCCGGACAGCGAGCCCCCGTGCGCCACGACGACCTCGGCGAGCTCCTCCGAGAACCGCCGGAAGCGGGCCACGCCCGGCTCCGTCAGCAGATCGAAGTCGATCCGGACGTGGATGCAGCCGTCCCCGAAGTGCCCGTACGGCGTCCCGCGCAGCCCGTGCGTGGTCAGCAGCGCCCGGAAGTCCCGCAGGTACGCCCCGAGCCGCGGCGGCGGCACCGCGCAGTCCTCCCAGCCGGGCCAGGCCTCGCTCCCGTCGGGCATCCGGGTCGCCGTACCGCTGGCGTCCTCCCGGATGCGCCACAGGGCCCGCTGCCCGCCCGCGTCGGTGACGACCGTCGCCCCGACGACGTCGGCGGCCCGCACGATCGCCTCCGCACGCGCGCGTGCCTCGTCCTGCGACTCCCCGCCCGTCTCCACGAACAGCCAGGCGCCGCCCCTGGGCAGCAGGTCCACCGAGGGCACCAGGTCGGCGGCCATGCCCTCCACGGTCAGCGGTCCGTACGGCAGCAGCCCGGCGGCGGCCTCGGCGGCCGCGCTCTCGTCGCCGTACCCGAGCACCGCGAGCGCACGCGCGCGTGGCGCCTCGACGAGGCGTACGACCGCCTCGGTGAGGATGCCGAGGGTGCCCTCGCTGCCGCAGAACGAGCGGGCGACGTCGGCGCCCTTCTCGGGCAGCAGCGCGTCCAGGGCGTACCCGGAGATGCGGCGGGGCAGCTCGGGGAAGCCGGTGCGCAGCCGGGCCAGTTCCCCGTCCACCAGCTCCCGCAGTCCCGGCGGCGCGCCGGCCCCCTCCCGCCCGAGCCGCAGCCGCTGCCCGCGCCCGCTGATGACGTCCAGCTCCTGCACGCTGTCGGCGGTGGTGCCCCAGGCCACCGAGTGGGAGCCGCAGGAGTTGTTGCCGATCATGCCGCCGAGGGTGCAGCGGCTGTGGGTGGAGGGGTCGGGTCCGAAGCGCAGGCCGTGCGGGGCGGCGGCCTCCTGGAGACGGTCGAGGACCAGGCCGGGCTGGACGACGGCGGTGCGGGTGTCCGGGTCCAGGGACACGAGCCGGTTCATGTGCCGGGTGAAGTCCAGGACGATGCCGGTGCCCGTGGCCTGCCCGGCGATCGACGTGCCGCCGCCCCGCGCCACCACCGGCACCATGTGGTCCCGACACACCTCCAGCACGGCGGCGACGTCGTCAGCGTCATGTGGTGCGACCACACCGAGTGGGACGCGCCGGTAGTTGGAGGCGTCCATGGTCGTCAACGCCCGAGAGGTGACGTCGAACCCGATGTCGCCCCGGACAACCTTGCGCAGCTCTGCCTCAAGTTCCGACATACGTCCACTCCATCAGCCGGGCCAGTACTCACTCAGCCCTCCCGTACCCACTCGGCCCGTCCGGCCTTTGACGGACGGGCCGAGCGGGGCGAGGCCGGACGAGGCCGGTTCAGGGCCGAAGCCGGGGTCCGGGGCGGCGGCCCCCGGAGGTGGCGGCCGCCGAAACGCCGTCTCACCCGACGGACGAGGTTTCACCCAGGTTTCCCGAAACGGCTAACCTCACCCCGTGGCTGAGATCCAGATTCCCGCTGACATCAAGCCCGCCGACGGACGTTTCGGCGCGGGCCCCTCCAAGGTGCGGACGGAAGCGCTGGACGCGCTGGCCGCGACCGGAGCCTCCCTCCTCGGTACCTCTCACCGCCAGGCACCTGTCAAGAACCTGGTCGGCCAGGTGCGCGAGGGCATCCGCGAGCTGTTCCAGCTGCCGGACGGCTACGAGGTGATCCTCGGCAACGGCGGCTCCACCGCGTTCTGGGACATCGCGACGCACGGCCTGATCGAGAACAAGTCGCAGCACCTCACCTTCGGTGAGTTCAGCTCCAAGTTCGCCAAGGCCGCCAAGCTCGCGCCGTGGCTCGCCGAGCCGGACGTCATCACCAGCGAGCCGGGCACGCACCCGGAGCCGGTCGCCCAGTCGGGCGTCGACGTCTACGCCTTCACCCACAACGAGACGTCCACCGGTGTGGCCATGCCGATCAAGCGCGTGGCCGGCGCCGACGAGGGCGCGCTGGTCCTGGTCGACGCCACCTCGGGCGCCGGCGGCCTCCCGGTCGACGTCTCCGAGACCGACGTCTACTACTTCGCCCCGCAGAAGTCCTTCGCCTCCGACGGCGGCCTGTGGATCGGCGTCTTCTCCCCGGCCGCGATCGAGCGCGCCGAGCGCGTCCACGCGTCCGGCCGCCACGTCCCGGAGTTCTTCAGCCTGCCCACGGCGATCGACAACTCCCGCAAGAACCAGACGTACAACACCCCGGCGCTGTCCACCCTGTTCCTGTTGAACCAGCAGCTGGAGTGGATCAACGGCCAGGGCGGCCTGGACTGGGCGGTGCGCCGCACGGCCACCTCCGCCCGCACGCTGTACGGCTGGGCCGAGGACATCAAGTACGCCAACCCCTTCGTCACCGACCCGGCCAAGCGCTCGGCGGTCATCGGCACGATCGACTTCACGGACGAGATCGACGCCGCCGCCGTCGCGAAGGTCTTGCGCGCCAACGGCATCGTCGACACCGAGCCCTACCGCAAGCTCGGCCGCAACCAGCTCCGCGTGGCGATGTTCCCGGCGATCGACCCGGCGGACATCGAGGCACTGACGAAGTGCGTGGACTACGTGATCGAGAAGCTGTAACCGCCTCTCCCACGACATCCGAAGGGCGCCCGGCGAACTCACCGCCGGGCGCCCTTCGTTCATGCTGCTGTGCAGGTCACCGAAGGCGCCGGGCCGCCCCCTGGCGTGCCGCCGAATCCGAAGCCTGCCGAGCCGCCCACCGGTACCGCTCCGTTGTGCGCGGCGTTGGACGCGGTCACCGTCGTCCCGCTCTGGGTGTACGTCGCGTTCCACATGGACGTGATCTGGCGGGAGCCGGGCCACGTCCAGATGACCTTCCAGGAGTTGACCGGGGTGGTACCCGTGTTGGTCACCTTCACCTCCGCGTTGAAGCCGCCGCCCCAGTCGCTGGTGACGGTGTAGGCGGCGCTGCAGGCCGCCGTGCCGCCGCCAGGGTCGGGGTCCGGGTCGCCGCCTCCGCCGGCCGGCGGGAAGCCCGGCGCCTTGACGCTCGCGAGGTAGCCGTCCTTCACGGTGTCCACCGTCGACCAGTCGTCCTTGAGGATGCCGCCCGTGTCACCGGAGTTGGGGTTCCAGGACCAGAAGGTCCAGTGGAAGGAGTCGGCGCCGTACGTCGACGTGGGCCGCAGGTAGTTCACCAGCGCCGCCAGCCACTTCTGGTCCACCGTCGACTGGAGTGTCGTACCGAACTCGCCGACCCACACGGGGGCGATGTTCTGCTTGAAGATGTAGCCCCAGTACTTGTCCCAGACACCCGGCATGTTGTCGGGGAACGTGGGGTCGCTGAACCAGCTCTGCTGGGCCACGCTCGTGGCGTAGTCGTGGGCGGAGTAGACGAGCCGGCCCGGCACGTCCAGTTGCACCGGGTACTGCGCGACGCCCATGAGGTTGCCGCCCCACCAGCCGGACACGCCGTTGAAGGTCTGCACGCCCTCGACGAAGATCAGGAGGTCGGGGTCGACGGACAGGACGGCGTTGCCCGCCCGCTGGGCCGCCAGGCGCCAGTCGCGGGTGGTGTCGCCGCAGCCCCAGCAGGCGGGATCGTGCGGCTCGTTGTGCAGGTCGATGCCGACGACCGTGTCCTGGCCCTGGTAACGGGTCGCCAGCGCCTTCAGGTTGGCGATCCAGGTCGACTCGGGGACCGCCGCCGTGTACCAGAGCGCCGACTGGCCGCCCGCGTCCGGACGGTGCCGGTCGAGGACGATCTTCAGGCCGCTCTGTCCGGCGTACGCCACGATCCTGTCCAGCACGCCGAGCGAACCGAGCCCCTGGAGGTCGGCGTTCTTGCCGCCGGAGAAGTCGATGCTGTTCGGGACGGTGGAGCTCTTGAGGATGTCGTCGCTGTAGGGGATGCGGATCGTGTTGTAGCCCAGCGACTTCATCTGGTCGATCATGCTCTTGTAGTCGCGTGACCAGAGGCCGTGCACGACGTTGTTGCCGGTCTCGAAGCCGAACCAGTTGATCCCGGCGATCCGGACCGGCTGCCCGGCGGCGTCCAGGATCTGCCGGCCGCTGGTGTGCCAGGGACCGGCGCCGGCCTCCGCCGCACGGACCGCATCCGTGCCGACGCCGGGCTCCGCCGCCCGGGCCGGCTGCACACCGACCCCCACCAGCGGTAACAGAAGCCCCGCCACCAGCGCGCACAGCGCTCTTCGCAAGCTGCCGACCATGTCGCTGCTTCCTCTCGGGAGGCGCGGGTCCGGAACGAGTGGGAGCGCTCCCACATCCCGCGTCTCTCATGGAAGCCAGGTCGCATGGACACGTCAAGAGCTCCTGCGCCACTTGATATGACAGCCGGGCCGGGACGCCCTTCGACGGGACGGCCGGCCCGGGCACCCCTCGATACGACAGCCGGGCCTGGGCGCCCCTCGATACGACAGGCGGGCCCGGACACCCCTCGATACGACAGCCGCGGCCCGGGCACCCCTCGATACGACGCCCGGGCCACGGCACCCTTCGTATGCGCAGGGCGGCGGTCGTCACCGGCTCAGCTTCTGGAACCTCCGTACCGCCAGCGGCAGGAAGATCGCCGTGAGGATCACGGGCCACACTCCGGCCATCAGCAGCGCGTGCTGCTCGACCCAGGAGTCGCCGCCCCCGACGGGCGTCCCGAACAGGTCGCGGGCCGCCGCGGCCGTGGACGAGATGGGGTTCCAGGCCGCCACCCAGCCGAGCCAGTCGGGCATCAGCTGCGGCGCGACGAAGATGCTGGAGATCATCGTCAGCGGGAAGGCCACGGCGAACAGACCGCCCGCCGCCTCCGGGTTCGGCACCAGCAGGCCCAGCCACACGCCGATCCAGATCAGCGCGAACCGCAGCCACAGCAGCAGCCCGAACGCGCCCAGGAAGCCGAACCCGCCGTCCGGCCGCCAGCCCATCGCGAAGGCGGTCAGCATCATGATCGCCAACTCCGCGCAGGCGATGAGCAGATCGGTGACCCCGCGTCCGGCGACCACCGCGGACGACGACATCGGCATCGAGCGGAAGCGGTCGATGACGCCCTTCGTCGAGTCGTAGACGACGACCGTCGCGGTGTTGATGAAGCCGAAGGCCATGGTCATCACGAACATGCCCGGCATCAGGAAGTCCTTGTAGTCCCCGCCGCCCGGCACCTTCATCGCGCTGCCGAAGACATAGCCGTAGAGCAGGACGGACAGGATCGGGAAGCCCAGCTGCCAGGCGATGTTGACCGGCTGGCGCTGGTAGTGGGTGAGGCCGCGGCGGACGATGTTCCACACGTCGGCGAGGGCCCAGTACACGCGGCCGCGCTCGGCCGGGACGGTCAGGTCGACGGCGGTCATACGACGGCCTCCTTCTCGGTGCCGGCGGCCAGTTCGGCCTTACCGGAGTTCCCGGCCTTACCGGAGTTCCCGGCCTTACCGGAGGTTCCGGAGCTCCCGGGCTCCCCCGCCCCCGCCGCCTTCTCGGCGCGGTGTCCGGTCAGCCGCAGGAACACGTCGTCGAGGCTCGGCCTGCGCAGCCCGATGTCCTCGACCTGGACGCCCTCGTCCTGAAGGGTGCGGGCGACCTCGGTCAGGGCCGACACCCGGTCGATGACGGGCGCGTGCACCCGCAACTCACCCTCCTCCGTCTCGGGTTCGCCGTCCGAGACGCGGGCGACGACCTTCGCCACGTGGGGGATGTCGGACCGCTCCGCGACCACGACCTCGATACGGTCGCCGCCGACGAGGTTCTTCAGCCCGTCCGGGGTGTCGTCGGCGATGGCCCGCCCCTGGTCGATCACGGTGATGCGGGAGGCCAGCTTGTCGGCCTCCTCCAGATACTGGGTGGTCAGCAGCACGGTCGTGCCGCTCGCCACCAGCGCCCGTACGGATTCCCAGACCTCACCCCGGCTGCGGGGGTCGAGCCCGGTCGTCGGCTCGTCCAGGAAGAGCACGGCGGGCGCAAGGATCATCGACGCGGCGAGGTCGAGGCGGCGCCGCATGCCGCCGCTGTAGCCGCCGACGCCCTTGTCGGCGGCGTCGGTCAGGTCGAACTGCTCCAGCAGTTCGACGGCGCGCAACTTGGCCCGCCCACCGCCCAGATGGAAGAGCCGGCCGAACATCTCCAGGTTCTGCCGTCCGGTGAGCACCTCGTCCACGGCCGCGTACTGCCCGGTGAGTCCGATGCGTGCGCGCACCTCGCGCGACTGCCGGGCCACGTCGAGCCCGGCCACGCTCGCCCGGCCGCCGTCGAGCCTGACCAGCGTGGACAGGATGCGTACGGCGGTGGTCTTGCCGGCGCCGTTCGGGCCGAGCAGGCCGTGCACCGTGCCCTCGCGGACGGCCAGGTCGAAGCCGTCGAGGGCGCGTTTGTCGCCGTAGCGCTTCTCGAGCCCCTCGGCCCGTACCGCGTACCCGTCGTCGTTCCCGTCGCCCATGGGTCCCCCTCTCGGTAACTGAGTACAGCGTACCCGATTGCGCGTACACCGTACTCAGTTTTTCCCGGAGGACATAAGCTGAAGTGCATGACGAGCGGCAAGGGCGGCACCAGCGGTACGGAGACCAGCGGCAGCGGCGACATCGTCCGTACGTTGGAGCTGCTGTGGGACACCGGCCGGCGCCCGAGCCGCGGGCCGAAGCCGGCGCTGACGCTGGACCGGATCGTGGAGGCGGCCGTCGGGGTCGCGGACGCCGAGGGGCTGGAGTCGGTGTCCATGCGCCGGGTCGCGGCCGAACTGGGCACCGGCACGATGTCGTTGTACCGCTATCTCCCCGGCAAGGCCGAGCTGCTCGACCTGATGCTGGACCGCGTCCAGCGGCCCTCCGAGAACCCGGCCGACCTCGGCGACGGCACCTGGCGCTCGGCGCTGGCGGCCATGGGCCGCGCGACCCTCGCCCTGTACCAGCGCCACCCCTGGCTGCTCCAGGTCAACCAGTCCCGCCCGATCCTCGGCCCGAGCGCCCTGGACGGTATGGAGAAGGTGCTCACCCGCATCAAGCCGATGGGCCTGTCCGACCCCGAGCTGGTCTCCGCGATCATCATGATCGACGGCTATGTCGTCGGCGCCGCGCGCACCCAGCTGTACCAACTGGAGGCGGAGCGCCGGACGGGGCTGACGGACGTGGAGTTCTGGGAGGCCCAGACCCCGATGCTGGAGAAGGTCCTCGCGTCGGGCCGCTACCCCCTCATGGCCTCACTCGACGAGAACACCTGGGGCCCCGACTTCGACCACTTCGAGTTCGGACTCCAGCGGATCCTGGACGGCCTGGAAGCCTTCGTGAACCGCCGCACGGACGAGACGTAGAGCACGCGAGTACGCCCTACGACGTCGGCTCAGCAATCATTGCGATCCAGCTCAGGAGGCCCACGGGGACGGCGACCAGAACGGCGTGGCCCACCCGGTCGGCCGCCTTCTGACGCCGTGAGGGCTCCCGGCGGTGGGCCTCGCCGCGGGCTGCCCGTCCACGTGGCTTGATCGCCTGGTGGGCGAGAACGGCCAGGACGGTCACACAGATCGCCACCTGCCAGAGCACAGCCCGGCGGACAGGGCGAGATCCGAGGTCGCCGTGACCCACCACAGGCCGGTGACGAGGGCGAGGGCGACACCGCACACCCACCCGAGGACGCGCTTCATCCGCCCACCATGATGTTCGGTTCCTTCTCCAACAGCCTGGAGATTCCCGCCTGTTCGGCAAGTTCCCGACGCCGCGGCCCGGCCTGGGCGCGCTCCTGCTCGTACTCCTGCCAGTCGGCGGGCTGCACGAAGAACATGTCATGGCTTCCCGGCAGGACCATGACACCGCCGAAGGCCGAGTCACCGGCGAACCAGGCACCGCCCTGCTCGGCCTCCTTCGGCCAGCGGCGCCTCGTCGAGGCGTTCAGCGCGCGCAGCGAAGGCGCGCCGTGCTGCCCGCGCATCGTGAGCCGGACGGTGTGCACGGTGCCGAGGTACATCCACTGGGAGCCCTTGCGGACGACCCGGTTGCGGTATTCGAAGGGGTAGGCGTGCAGCACCCTCGCGCACACCCTCATCCGCGAGCCGTGGCGCAGCCGCAGCAACAGGAAGATCAGCACGAAGAAGGCGGCCGGGATGCCGAACGCGGAGAGGGCGGCGTCGTAGCCGACGCCGTGTGCGGCGAACGGCACCGCGAACAGGGCGGCGGCCAGCGCGAGGCGCGCGGCCAAGTGCCCGTACAGCAGCGTGCGGTTGTGCCGGAGCACCTGTGCGACGTCGGGGGCCGGGGGCGGACTGTCCATGGGGAGCGGGAAGTTCCTTCGGGCAAGATCGACGGCCGGGCCCGGCGACGCTATCAGGCACCACCCGACCGCCCGCGTCTCACCTGCGTCATCACCTCCGCCGGAACAACCGGCGCAGCGCGAACAGTACGACGCAGGCGGCTCCCAGGGCGATGGCGCCTACCTTGAGGTTGCTGCCGGAGGCGTCGCCGTCGTCTCCGGAGGCCGAACTGCCGCTGCCGGTCGCGGAGTCGGAGTCGGCGGATCCGGCCGCGCCCGGGGCGTCCTCGGCGACGACGGTGCTGCCGGCGCCCTCCATGCCGAGCATGAGCTTGGTGCCGTCGGGCGAGTAGCTGGCGGACTCGCCCTGGCCCAGGGGCACGCTGATGCGCTCCAGCCGCTTGAGCTTGCCGCCGTTCCAGTCGTACGCGATGCCGCCGAGGTAACCGCGCACGGCGAGCGTGCGGCCGTCCGGGGAGAAGGCGGCGTCGGTGGCCCACAGGTCGACGGGGACGGTGGGCTTGAAGACGTTCGTACCGGACGGGGAGAGTTCGGCCGGCCCTTCGTAGAGGTGCCCGCCGTCCTCGTGTTTGTCGATGATGTAGACCCGGCCGGTCTTGGGGTGCACGACCATCGACTCGGCGTCACGGGTGCCGTCCGTGTACTTCACGACGTACTGGGTGGCCCTGATCGTCTGGTCCTTGAGGGTCTTGGGCTCGGGCAGCCGGTAGATCCAGACGTACGGCCACTGCACACCGTCGTTGTCGCCGATGTCGCCGACGTAGAGCTGGTTGTCCGGGCCCATGGAGATCGCCTCCACGTCGCGCGGGGTGCCGACGCCGGTCAGGGTGATCGTCGCGACGGTCTCGCCGGTGCTGCTGTCGACGGCGTAGAGGTAGGCGCCGGTGTCCTGGTCGTTGTGCGTCCAGTAGATGCCCGGGTGCTGACGTGAGGCGGCCAGGCCGCTGGACTCCGTGATGCGGGGGTCCTTGATCGTGAAGTCCTCGTCACCGGCGGCGGCTGAGGCGGGCAGGGTGAATGCCCCCGTGAGCAGGACCCCGGCGAGAATGGCGAGCGGTCGGCGCATGCCCCAAGCCTGCCATCCGCTCCGGCCGTTCGGGCGGCGTGGCAGGCTTCACACCCCGCCCGCTCCTGCCGACAGGTGGCGATCGTCCATCATGAGCGGATGCTCAGGTTCATGCCCGTCGGCGACTCCATGACCATCGGCAGCGCCGGCGAACACACGTGGCGCTACCGCATGTGGCAGCACCTGCGCGACACCTACGGCGGCCCCTTCGCCCTCGTCGGGCCGCGCGAGACGCTGTACGACAAGGCGGCGGACGCGCCCACGTCGTACGAGTACGCCGACTGCGAGCCCGCCTTCCCCCGTGCCCATCTGGCCGGCTGGGGCGAGGGCTGGCTGCACATGGCGCCGCTGATCGGTGAGGCGGTGCGCTCGTGCCGGGCCGATGTGCTGCTGGTCTCGCTGGGCCTGATCGACCTGGGCTTCTACACCAACGCGGAGCAGACGGCGGACAACGCGCGGAACTTCGTGGCCGCGGCCCGGGCGGCGAACCCGCGGCTGCGGATCGTGGTCATGCCGGTGATCCCGAACGTGCGCGCCGAGTCGGACCCGCCCTTCGCCGCCGAGGTCGCCCGCTTCAACGAACTGCTGGCGAAGGCGGTCGCCGACCTGGACGAGCCCCGCTCACCGCTGCTCCTGGCGTCCCCGCCGCCCTCGTACGACATCCACCTCGACACCTACGACGGCACGCACCCCAACGCGAGCGGCGAGCACAAGATCGCACAGGGCTTCGCGGAGGCGATGTACCAGGCGTGGGACTTGGGCGAGCCGTACGAGGCCGACTCCGTCTGACGGCCGACGGCCGACGGCGGGATCGTCGATGGCCGCGACGCATGTGAGCTTCCTCTCCGTGTCGCGGTCACTGTGCGTATCGTTGTACCGCGCGGCTGCACTCGTGCGGAGCGGCCGGGGAGGAGCGCCACGATGACCGTCCTGGAAGACAGGATCGAGATGGCCGACGACAACGCCCAGCACCTCGACCAGTGGTTCGAGCTGATTGAGCGGATGGTCCCCGCAGGATACAAAGTTGAGGTGGTCGAGGGGGCCGTCCACATGGTGCCGCAGCGGGACACGCACTGGGAGATCACTCGCCGGATCATCCACGCACTGGAGGACAGGTTCGGCAGGGACATCAACGTGAAGACGGATGTACGCATCGACTTCCCCGGATTCGAGAACGGCTTCTGCCCCGACGTGATGAAGCTGCGTGACGACGCGGAACGCGACCCGGAGCGCGGCTGGCGCCATGAGGACGTCGAGTTCGTCGCCGAGGTCATCTCCCGCGGGACCGGCATGAACGACTATGGCCCGAAGAAGGCCGCGTACGCGGACGCCGGGGTTCCCGTCTACCTCATCGCCGATCCGTACCAGGGCCGTTGCCACCTCTTCACCAACCCCAAGGACGGCGAGTACCGCACCGACTCCAGGTTCGACTTCGGCGAGCGGATGGATCTGACCCACACCCTCCTCGACCTCACCCTCGACACGGCCACGTTCCCCCGCGACTAGAACTCAAGTCCCTTGCCTAGAGCACACTCCACCTGGCTAGCGTGCACTTCATGAAGTACACGCAGCTCGGACGCACGGGACTCAAGGTCAGCCGGCTCGTCCTCGGCACCATGAACTTCGGTCCGCAGACGGACGAGGCGGACAGTCGCGCGATCATGGACGCGGCGCTGGACGCCGGCATCAACTTCTTCGACACGGCGAACGTGTACGGCTGGGGCGAGAACAAGGGCCGTACCGAGACGATCATCGGCAACTGGTTCGCGAAGGGCGGCGAGCGGCGCGACAAGGTCGTTCTCGCGACCAAGGTGTACGGCAACATGGCCGCGGACGGCGCCGCGTGGCCCAACCACGACAAGCTGTCGGCGGTGAACATCCGCCGTGCCGTGGACGCCTCCCTCAAGCGGCTGCAGACCGACCACATCGACGTCTACCAGTTCCACCACATCGACCGGGCCACCGGCTTCGAGGAGATCTGGCAGGCGATCGACGTCCTCGTGCAGCAGGGCAAGATCCTGTACGCGGGCTCCAGCAACTTCCCCGGCTACAAGATCGCCCAGGCCAACGAGACCGCCGCCCGGCGCGGCGGCACCATCGGCCTGGTCAGCGAGCAGTGCCTCTACAACCTCTTCGAGCGGCGCGCCGAGATGGAGGTCATCCCGGCCGCGCAGGAGTACGGCCTGGGTGTCATCCCCTGGTCGCCCCTGCACGGCGGACTGCTCGGCGGCATGATCAAGAAGGAGGTCGAGGGCGGGCGCCGCGGCTCGGGCCGGGCGGCCGACTCCCTGGCCGACCCTGCCGTGCGCACGAAGATCCAGGCCTACGAGGACCTGCTCGACAAGCACGGGCTGGAGCCCGGCGAGGCCGCGCTGGCCTGGCTGCTCACCCGGCCGGGCGTGACGGGCCCGATCGTCGGCCCGCGCACCGCGGGACAGCTGGAGTCCGCGCTGCGTGCGGTCGAGCTGGAGCTGAGCGACGAGCTGCTGGCGGGGCTGGACGAGATCTTCCCGGGCCCCGGGCCGTCTCCGGAGGCGTTCGCCTGGTAGGCGAGCACGCGGGCGCGGCGGGGGCGCTCGGTCACTTGCCGAGGGCCGCCGCCAGCGCCACCAGCACGAACATCAGCACAAGCGCACCGGCCATGATCCGGTTCCGGGTTTTCGGGTCCACGCCTTCGAGCCTAACCGGCGCCCCCGAACGACCGACGGGCGACCGCCCTGTAGCGGGACCGCCCGCCCGGGACAGCGGATGTCGACAAGCTCGTGCCCCTCAGCTCTCGCCGCCCCCCGAGCCACCCACAGGCGACCGCGCCTTAGCGGGACCGCCCGCCCGGGACACCGGGCGTCGGCAGGCTCCCGCACATCAGCTCCGGCCGGCGTCCCCGAGTGGCCGGCGGGCGATCGCCTCGTAGTGGGGCTGCTCGCCGGGGATGCCGGATCTCGGGAGGTCGCTGCGCATCAGCACCAGCTCGTCGACCGTCCAGGTACGGCTCGTGAACGTGTCGAGGGCGGTCAGGTACGGGCGTACGTCCACCGCCGACCGGCTCCTGGCCACCGTGAGGTGGGGCTTGTAGCGGCGGTGCTCGCCCATCGGGACGCCGGCCTTGCGCGCCGCGGCCTCACTGCGGTCCGCCAGCAGCCGCAGGGTCTCCAGGTCGCCCCGCGCGCCCGCCCACAGCGCCCGCCCGTGCCCGAACTGTCCGCCGCCGCGCAGGGCCAGCGCGAAGGGGGCGGTGCGCCGGGCGGCCCGCTGAAGCCGTTCCGACAGTTCGGGGACGAGGTCGTCGTCGACCTCGCCGTAGAAGGCGAGGGTGAAGTGCCAGCCGGGGCTGCCGGTCCAGCGGAGCCCGTCCGCGCCGGGGAGCTTCCTCAACTGGGCCACTTCGGAGGCCAGTTCACTGGTCACGTCCTGCGGCGGCAGCACGGCGGCGAAGAGTCTCATGGGTCCAGCCTGGCACCATGGGGGGATGTCGATCACCATCAGAGAAGGCGGGCCCGGCGACATCCCCGTGATACTCGGCATGCTCGACAGCTGCGTGGAGTGGCTGGTCGGGCAGGGCCGCACGGGGCAGTGGGGGACGAAGCCGCTGTCGCGGAACCCGAGGACCGTGGAATCGGTCACCCGGAACGTGGACGAGGGCAGCCTCTTCGTCGCCGAGGTCGACGGCGTGCCGGCCGCCTCCCTCACCCTCACCGACTCCCCCGGCCCCTCCCTGTCCCACCTCCCGCCGCCCGGCGAGCCCGAGCGCTACATCCACTGGCTCGCCTCGGACCGCCGCTTCAAGGGCCACGGCGCGGGCAGCGCCCTGCTCGCCCACGCCGCCGAGGTGACCCGGCGGGCGGGCGTCTCGCTGCTGCGGGTGGACTGCTACGCGGGCGACGACGGCAGGCTGGTGGCCTACTACGAGAGCAACGGCTTCGTCCGCACGGAGACCTACGTGGGCACGAACGACTGGCCCGGACAGGTGCTGGCCCGACGGGTGTGACCCGGTGCGGCCGGGAGGGCGGAGGGCCGGGTCGCGCGCTCGGCCCTCCCTCCGCGGCTCACGCGGCCGCGGCCAGTTGTTCCTGTTCCCTGGGTACGAACCGGACGTGCGGATGGCCGCGGTTCCAGCCCACCGACAGGCGCAGGCCGCCGACGCGGGCCAGGACCAGGGCGATCGTCACCGCGGCCGCGGCCGTGATCGCGCCGCCCACCGCCAGGCCGGCCCGGACGCCGTACGCGTCCGTGATCCAGCCGGCGATCGGTGCGCCCAGTGGCGCGCCGCCCATGAACACCATCATGTACAGGGCCATCACCCGGCCCCGCATGCTCGGGTCGGTGGCCATCTGGATGCTGCTGTTGGCGGTGACGTTCACCGTCATGCCGAACATTCCTATGGGCGCCATGAGCAGGGCGAACAGCCACAGCGAGGGCGCGAACGCGGCGACGATCTCCATCGTGCCGAAAGCCACCGCGCCCGCGACGAGCACCCGCATCCGGGCCGTGCCGCGCCGGGCCGCGAGCAGGGCGCCGGCCAGGGAGCCGACCGCCATCAGCGTGTTGAAGAGGCTGTAGGAGCCGGCGCCCGCGTGGAAGACGTCGTCGGCGAACGCGGACAGATAGACGGGGAAGTTGAAGCCGAAGGTGCTGACGAACCCGGCGAGGACGATCGTCCAGATCAGCTCCGGGCGCCCGGCGACATACCGCAGGCCCTCCCGCAGCTGCCCCTTGCCGCGCGGCGCCCGCTGCACCGGGTACAGCTCGCGCGCCCGCATCAGCAGCAAACCGGCGATGGGCGCGACGAAGGACAGTCCGTTGGCGAGGAACGCCCAGCCCGTGCCGACCCCGGTGATCATCAGGCCGGCCACGGCGGGGCCGACCAGCCGGGCGGACTGGAAGTTCGCCGAGTTCAGGCTCACCGCGTTCTGGAGCTGGTCCGGGCCGACCATCTCGGAGACGAAGGACTGCCGGGCCGGGTTGTCGACGACGGTCGCGAGACCGACGGCGAAGGCGGCCAGGTAGACGTGCCAGACCTGGACATGTCCGGTGAGGGTGAGGACGGCGAGGGCGATGCCGGTGACGGCCATCGCCGACTGGGTGAAGAGCAGCGTGCGGCGCTTGGGCAGCCGGTCGACGAGGACACCGCCGTAGAGGCCGAAGAGCAGCATCGGCAGGAATTGGAGGGCCGTCGTGATGCCGACGGCCGTGGCGGAGCCGGTGAGGCTGAGGACCAGCCAGTCCTGGGCGATGCGCTGCATCCAGGTGCCGGTGTTGGAGACGACCTGGCCGAGGAAGAACAGCCGGTAGTTCCGGACCTTGAGCGAGCTGAACATCGAGGACTTGCGGGGGCCGGAGGGGGTAGTAGGTGCGGTCGGTGCGGGTGCGGAAGCTGCTCCGGGTCCCGAACTCAAAAGTGTTCGCCTCCTTGCGACGACTGCTTACAGATGCGCGAGCTTCTCCAGCACGGGGGCGGCGGCGCGCAGTTTCGCCCACTCGTCCTCGTCCAGGCCCTCGACCAGGGTGGCCAGGAAGGCGTTGCGCTTGCGGCGGCTCTCCTCGAGCATCGCCTCGGCCTGCTCCGTCTTCGTGACGACCTTCTGGCGCCGGTCCTCCGGGTGCGGCTCCAGCCGGACCAGGCCCTTGGACTCCAGCAGCGCGACGATGCGGGTCATCGACGGCGGCTGGACGTGCTCCTTGCGGGCGAGCTCACCGGGGGTGGCCTTGCCGCAGAGGGAGAGGGTGCCCAGCACCGACATCTCGGTGGGGCTCAGCGACTCGTCGACCCGCTGGTGCTTGAGCCGGCGCGACAGCCGCATCACGGCGGAGCGCAGGGAGTTCACGGCGGCAGCGTCGTCGCCATGGGTAAGGTCCGACATGTTCTTTAGCATAACTCATTACCCTGACTAAAGACCACCTGAAATCGGGTCACTCATATGGGTGATCCGGTGGCGGAACGTGACACGTCGAACCCGCGTGTGCCGGGACCCTCATGTCCATGGGGACCAGCGTGCTCAGCCTGCGGATAGACCACGAGCTGCTCGAACGACTCAAGGAGCATGCGGCGAAAAGAGGAATGAGCGTCCAGGACTACGTGGTCCGGACGCTCATTCGCGACGACTTCGACGAACGGTTCCAGACCGCCGTCGACGAGACCGAGAAGTTCTACGGCCTCACCTGATCCCTGCTACGTCAGTCCCAGCGCCGGCATCAGGTAGTAGAACGTGAAGACGGCGGCCACGACGTACATCGCCACCGGCACCTCCCTGCCCCGCCCGGCGGCCAGGCGCAGCACTGCGAAGGTGATGAAGCCCATGCCGATGCCGTTGGTGATCGAGTAGGTGAACGGCATCATCACCATCGTCACGAAGGCCGGCACGGCGATCGTGTAGTCCGTCCAGTCGATCTCCTTGACGGAGTTCGCCAGGATCAGGAACCCGACCGCGAGCAGGGCCGGGGTGGCCGCCTGGGACGGGACCATGGTGGCGACCGGCGTGAGGAACAGCGCCACCGCGAACAGGGCGCCGGTGACGACGTTGGCGAAGCCGGTCCGGGCGCCCTCGCCGACGCCGGCGGTGGACTCCACGAAGGCCGTGGTGGCCGAGGAGGAGCTGGCACCGCCCGCGGCGACGGCGACACCGTCGACGAACAGGACCTTGTTGATGCCCGGCATCTGCCCCTGGGCGTCGGTCAGCTTCGCCTCGTCGCTGACGCCCATGATCGTGCCCATGGCGTCGAAGAAGCAGGACAGCAGGACGGTGAAGACGAACAGGACGCCGGTCAGCGCGCCGACCTTGTCGAAGCCGCCGAACAGGCTGACCTGCCCGATCAGCCCGAAGTCGGGGCTGTCGAAGGGGTTGCCGGGCCACTTCGGGGTCGTCAGGCCCCAGGACGGCACATCCGCGACCGCCTCGATGATCACCGCCAGCACGGTCATCGCGACGATGGAGATGAGGATCGCGCCGGGCACCTTGCGCACGATCAGCGCGAGGGTGAGCAGCGCGCCGAGGATGAAGACCAGGACGGGCCAGCCGTTGAGGTGACCGTCGGCGCCGAGCTGGAGCGGGACCGTGGTGTGGGCGGCGTCCGGGATGCGCGAGACGAAGCCGGAGTCCACGAGACCGATCAGCATGATGAACAGGCCGATACCGATGGAGATGGCCTTGCGCAGGCTGTACGGCACGGCGTTCATCACGCGCTCGCGCAGACCGGTGGCGACCAGCAGCATGACCACGAAGCCGGCCAGGACCACCATGCCCATGGCGTCCGGCCAGGACATCCGGGGCGCGAGCTGGAGCGCGACGACCGAGTTGACGCCGAGACCGGCCGCCAGCGCGATCGGCACATTGCCGATGACGCCCATCAGCAGCGTGGTGAAGGCGGCCGTCAGAGCGGTCGCGGTGACGAGCTGGCCGTTGTCCAGCTGATGGCCGTACATGTCCTTCGCGCTGCCGAGGATGATCGGGTTCAGCACGATGATGTACGCCATCGCGAAGAAGGTGGCGAGACCGCCGCGGATCTCACGGGACAGCGTGCTGCCGCGTTCGGAGATCTTGAAGTAACGGTCGAGTGCGCCGTAAGTGGGCCCGGCTCCCGGCTGTTCAGGGGTGGGGGCCTTGGCAGGAGCCGAGGTGGGCATGCTTTTGGTGTTTCCTACGAAGAGAAGTGGTCAGACACAAACCGTTTCAGTATGAACATATAAAGCCGCGATCGGCCATCTCCGCGCGTAGACCCGATCGCCTCGTAAGCTGTCCTCCATGGCCGGATTTTTCACGGGACCCATCAAGCACGAGGCGCCGGAGCCCCTGGAGGGGCCGGTGGTCCCCACCATCGTCGGGGGCACCGTCCTCTGGTTCGTCCTCTTCCTCGTGCAGCTCCCCTTCTACGGCTGGTTCGACGACCACGGCCACACCTGGTGGGTGTGGACGTGCCTGGCCGGCGGCGGACTCGGACTGATCGGCATCTGGTACGTCCGCAGGCGGGACGCGGCCCTCAAGCGGGCGGCAGCCGCCCTCCCGGAGCCCAGGGAAACGACGGGCGAACCCCAGTCGTCCTGAGGCACCGCGCCCTACGACCAGGGCACGAGGCCCCGTCCTCCCCAGGTCGGAACTTCCGCCCACTCGGCGGGTGAAGCCGTAAATCCGCACGTACCGTCGAATGCATGACGCATGCCGACGCGGGCACCGACGTGGACAACCCCGTGCACCCCGCCGCCGTCCAGGTGGCGTCGGGCGGGCTGACCGCCGCCGAGGTGGCCGAGCGGGTCGCTCAGGGCAAGGTCAACGACCTGCCCGTGCGCTCCAGCCGCTCGATGGGCGAGATCGTCCGCGCCAACGTCTTCACCCGGTTCAACGCCATCATCGGCGTGCTGTGGCTGATCATGCTGTTCGTCGCGCCCATCCAGGACAGCCTGTTCGGCTTCGTGATCCTCGCCAACACCGGCATCGGGATCATCCAGGAATGGCGGGCGAAGAAGACCCTCGACTCCCTCGCGGTGATCGGTGAGGCCCGGCCCACCGTGCGACGCGACGGCGTCGCCGCCCAGGTCGGCACCTCGGACATCGTGCTGGACGACCTGATAGAGATCGGGCCCGGCGACAAGGCCGTGGTGGACGGCGTGTGCGTGGAGACCGACGGTCTGGAGATCGACGAGTCACTGCTCACCGGCGAGGCCGACCCGGTCGTCAAACAGCCCGGCGACCCGGTCCTGTCCGGCAGCTTCGTCGTCGCGGGCGGCGGCGCGTTCCAGGCCACCAAGGTCGGCCGCGAGGCCTACGCCGCCCAGCTCGCCGAGGAGGCCTCCCGCTTCACCCTCGTCCAGTCCGAGCTGCGCTCCGGCATCTCCACCATCCTCAAGTACGTGACGTGGATGATGGTCCCGGCCGCGATCGGCCTGATCGTCACCCAGCTGGTGGTGAAGAACAAGGACCTCGACGACTCCATCGCCCGGACCGTCGGCGGCATCGTGCCCATGGTCCCCGAGGGGCTGGTGCTGCTCACCTCCGTCGCCTTCGCGATCGGCGTCATCCGCCTCGGCCGCCAGCAGTGCCTGGTCCAGGAACTGCCCGCCATCGAGGGCCTCGCCCGGGTGGACACCGTCTGCCTGGACAAGACCGGCACCCTCACCGAGGGCGGCATGGACGTCACCGAGCTGCGCACCCTGAACGGCCACGACCAGGCGTACGTCGCCCAGGTACTCGGCGCCCTCGGCGAGTCCGACCCGCGCCCGAACGCCTCCCTGCAGGCCATCATCGACGCCTACCCGGACGCCGAGGACTGGCGCTGCACCGAGTCGCTGCCCTTCTCCTCCGCCCGCAAGTACAGCGGCGCCACCTTCAGCGAGGGCGACGGCGAGGCCGGCACCTGGCTGCTGGGCGCCCCGGATGTGCTGCTGCCCGACGGCGACCCGGCGCTGGCCGAAACCGATCGCCTCAACGAACAGGGGCTGCGGGTGCTGCTGCTCGCCCGGGCCCGCCGCGACCTCGGCGATCCCGACGTGGCCGAGGGGGCCGGGCCGGCCGCCCTCGTCGTACTGGAACAGCGGCTGCGGCCGGACGCCGCCGACACCCTGCGCTACTTCGCGGACCAGAACGTCCGGGCGAAGGTGATCTCCGGCGACAACGCGGTGTCGGTGGGGGCGGTGGCCGGCAAGCTGGGGCTGACCGGCACGACCGTCGACGCCCGCACCCTGCCCCGCGACAAGGACGGGATGGCGACGGCCCTGGACGAGGGCACCGTGTTCGGGCGGGTCACCCCGCAGCAGAAGCAGGACATGGTGGGCGCGCTCCAGTCCCACGGGCACACCGTCGCCATGACCGGCGACGGTGTGAACGACGTCCTCGCCCTGAAGGACGCCGACATCGGCGTGGCGATGGGCTCGGGGTCCGAGGCGACCCGGGCCGTCGCGCAGATCGTGCTGCTGAACAACAGCTTCGCGACGCTGCCGTCGGTGGTGGCCGAGGGGCGCCGGGTCATCGGCAACATCACGCGCGTGGCGACGCTGTTCCTGGTCAAGACGGTCTACTCGGTGCTGCTGGCGCTGATGGTGGTGTTCTGGCAGGTGGAGTACCCGTTCCTGCCGCGCCATCTGACCCTGCTGTCCACCCTCACCATCGGTGTCCCCGCGTTCTTCCTGGCCCTCGCGCCGAACAAGGAACGCGCCCGGCCCCACTTCGTACGGCGGGTCATGCGGTACTCGATCCCGGGCGGCGTGGTGGCCGGGGTGGCGACCTTCGGGACGTATCTGATCGCCCGGCACCACTACACGGGCGAGGGCGCGCTGGACGCCGAGACGAGCGTCGCCACGCTGACGCTCTTCCTGATCTCGATGTGGGTACTGGTCATCATCGCCCGGCCCTACACGTGGTGGCGCGTCGTCCTGGTGGCCGCGATGGGGCTCGGGTTCCTGCTGGTACTGATGGTGCCCTGGCTCCAGGAGTTCTTCGCGCTGAAGCTGGTCGGGATGACGATGCCGTGGATCGCGGTGGGGATCTCGGCGGGGGCGGCGGTCGTCCTGGAAGTCGCGTGGAGGTGGGTCGACCGCCGGCCCGCTGCGCTCGGCCATGGCCGGTGAGGGGCCGTGGGTCACTGCGGGTCCGTCGTGGCCGGTCGCGCAGTTTCCCCGCGCCCCTGAAAGAAGGGCGCTGTCCTAGCGGACGTCTACGAAGTCGCCCGTCGCGGTGGCCGCCGGGGTCGTCGTCGTGCCCGCGAAGGTGAAGCGGAAGTAGCCGTCCTGGGCGGCGGTGACCGTGGTCTTCAGATTGCCCGTCGCGTTGGTCTTCACGGTCCTGACCGTGGTGTAGGTGGTGCTGCCGTTCTTGCGGAACTGAAGGTTCACGGGCTGCTCGACATAGCCGTTGTAGGTGCCCCGGTCCCAGTTGGCGCGGGACAGCTTGCCGGTGACGGTGATGGGCTTGCCCTTCTTCACCGGCTCCGGCGAGGCGTCCACCGTCAGCTTCGAGAAGCGCTGCATCAGCGTGCTGCCGAGGCCGCTCTGCCCCTTGTAGCCGACCTTGGTGATGTCAAAGGTCTCGCCCGCCGGGTCCTGGCCGTTGAACGCGGTGGCCTCGGCGGCGGCGCGCCAGGTGCCGGCGTCGGTGTTGCGCAGCTCGTGGTCGCCCGGGTAGACGTCGATGGTGCCCTTGCAGGTGGCCGTGGTCGCGTTCGTCGCGGTGCACTTGGCCGGCTTGTTGCCGTAGAGCATGTTGTCCGGCCTGGTGTAGGAGCCCCGGTAGATGATCGGGTCCGTGACGAAGTCGCGGGCGGTGATGTCGACGTCCGCGCCGTGGGTCAGCGTGTAGGTGACCGTGGTGGCGACGTGGTTGGTCGTGCCGGCCTTGACCGCCTTGGCGATCTTGAAGTCGGAGAAGGAGACGTTCAGGGCGTACGGCTTGCCCGCGGCCCTGACGGACCCGGCGTGCGCCGCCTGACGCACCTTCGCGACGTCCGCGCGGGAGACGGCGGAGTCGTCGGCCTGGGCGGCCGGGACGGCGAGGGCGGAGAGGGCCAGTGCGCCGGAGACGGCGGCCACGGTGGCTCTGATGCGCATGCGTTCCCCTGGTACGTAAAGGGGCCCCGCTGGTCGTGTCGGGGCCCGGTGATCGCGGGGCCTGTTGACCCATGTGATCAGATACGCGCCCGGGGTTGGCGGTTGTCCCGCCGGCGGGGAAACTTCGTGACCTTCGTCACGAACCCCCGGATGGCGACCGGGAGTTCGTGACACGGGGCCTGCCGCGCGGACTACTGCACGTCGACGAAGTCACCCGTGGCGTTGACCGCCGGGGTGGTCGTGGTGCCCGCGAAGCTGTAGCGGAAGTAGCCGTCGGTGGAGGCGGTGACGGTCGTCTTCAGCTCGCCCGTCGAGTTCGACGTGATGGTCTTCAGCGTGGTGTAGGTGCTGCTGTCCTTCTTGCGGAACTGCAGCTTCACCGACTGGTTGGTGTAGCCGTGGTACGCGAAGTCCTCCCAGTTGGCCCGGGAGAGCTTGCCGGTGACCGTGATGGTCCTGCCCTTCTTCACCGGCTCCGGCGAGGCGTTGACCGTGAGCTTCGAGTAGCGCTGGACCTTGTGGGTCGTGTGGAAGTCGTTCCAGTAGATGCTGCCGTCGCCCGCGAGCGCGCCGGCGGTCACGTGCCAGGTGCCGGCCAGGGCGTTCATGTACAGGTCGGTGCCCGGCGTGGCCGTGATGGTGAGCTTGCAGGTCGACGTGGTGGCGCTGGAGGCGGTGCAGGTGGCGGCCTCCTCGTTCGCCATCAGCAGGCCGTCGATGTTGTCGAGGTCGGTGCCGTGCCACAGGTCGACGTACGCGTCCTGGATGCCCGTGGCGTGGCTGGCGGTCACCGACACCGTGAAGGTCTTGGCGTACGTGGTGCCGACGGCCACGCCGGCACCGGAGTTGACCGTCACCTTGGACACGACGGGCAGGGCCTCGGCCTCGGCGGCCGTGCTGAACGCCGACCGGTTGGAGCTGCCGAAACGCTCGGCGGCGCTCGGCTTGTTCACGCTCGCGTCGCTGTCGTTGCCGGCCTGCGCGGCCGGAACGGCGAGGGCGGACAGGGCCAGGGCGCCGGTCACGGCGGCCACGGTGGCTCGAATGCGCATGCGTTCCCCAGGAGGAGAAGGGGGCCCGGCCGTGGTCGTTCCGTGCGGTTCGTCGCCGAGCGGGCCCAAGTGATCGTGGAGCCAGTTGGCTCGGGTGATCAGATCGGCGAGGGCGACGAAAGGTTGTACGGGGGGTGAAGAAAATATGTACGGGCCCTGCGTCCAGGGCCCGTACCCCTTCCGTCTCAGTCGAACCAGCGGTCGCGTGCCAGCTCCGCCGTCCGCGACGGGTCCTCAAGGAGTGCCGCGACCTCGAACCGGCGGGGCCACTGCCGTGCCGCCCAGGCCAGCCCGGCGGCCACGCCCTCCAGGGTCGCCGCGTGCAGCACGCCGTCGTCGGTGAGACGCCAGTCGATCTCCACGCCGTCGACGACGAGTTCCTCGTGCTCGACGTACGACTCGGGGGTGCGCGCCCCCAGCAGTACCCGTACCGACTCGGGTACGTCGTGCTCGGTGCCCTCGGAGTCCACCTCGCCGGTGACGGACTCGCTCAGCCGCCGCACCTGGAACAGCTCGGCCAGCTCGGCGGCCCGCGCGGGCCGGACCGGGAGCAGCGGGACGCCCTCGGTGAACGGCAGCAGATCGGGCGAGTCGACGACCACGGCGTCCGCCGCGTCCACCACCTCGACCCGCCCGTCCACGACGGCCCGCAGCTCGTCCGGCAGGGTCACCTGCTCGGGGTCCAGGTCGGCCAGGGCGCCGTAGAGGGCGTGCAGTTGGGCGGCGGTGACGGCACGCTCCGGGTCGGCGAGCCGGTCCAGCAGTTCGGCGGCACCGCCCGGCTCGTCGAGCAGCGCGGCGACGGAGGTGCGCACGCCGAGCGCCCGCAGCACCTGCTCGTCGTCGAAGCCGGTCGCGTCGGCCTCGTCGTACAGACCGCGCAGCAGCGGGTCGCCGCCGGAGGCGAGCAGGCCCGCGGGACGGCGGCCGTCCAGCACCGGGTTCCCGCGCAGCCACCAGGCCGTGTACGGCCGAACCACCTCGTGGGTGCCGTCCGGCAGCAGGATCCGCACCTGCTGGGTCAGCGCGTCGCGCAGCGGCGGCTGGGCGAGCAGGGCGAGGGCCCGGGGCCACTTGTCGTCGTCCACCAGGTCCAGGTCGCGTACGGCGATCAGCTCGGTGGCGACCGGCGGTACGGGCGTGTCCGGGAACCGGTCGAGGATGTCCTCGCACCAGACGTCGACGGCGTCCAGCAGACCCGCGTCGTCCGGCTCGGCGAAGTCGCCCTCGCGCGGCTCCAGTTCGTCCGGGTCGAGGACGACGTCCGTGGCGCGGACCAGGGCGAAGTTGGCGAGGACGCCGCAGGCCGCGAGCGGCTGCTCGCCCCATTTCTCGGCCAGCTCGGCGTCGACGGCGGCGAGCTCGTCCTCCCGCATGACCTCGGCGAAGGGGCTGCCGGGCAGGACCAGTTCACCGGCGGGGGCGAGCTCCCCCTCCTCGTCGGGCAGGGCGAGGGCGCCCAGCCACGGCTCGTCACCGGGCTCCAGGCCGGCGTCGCGCACCAGAGCCAGGACCGTGTCGGCCAGGTCCTCGGCGTCGGGCGCGTCCTCCTCCCAGCTCGCGCCGCCCTCGTCGTCGAGGGAGGCGGCGACGGCTGCGCGCACCTGGGGCGTGGTGAGGACCGCGCGGGGTGTGGCCGGCAGGGCGCCGAGCTTCTCCAGGAGCGGGTGCGCGGCGTCCGGGTGGGCGACCTTGAGGCCGAGGCGGGCCAGGATCCCGGGCTCGACGCGGGCCGTGTCGGAGGTGGGCAGCAGGATCTGGCGGGGGCCGATGGTGGTGCGGCCGTCGGCGAGCGGCACGGGCAGCCCGGACAGCCGGTCCGGGTCGACCCCGGCGAGGCTGTCGTAGAGCCGCCGCCACCAGCCGGGCTCCTTCTCCAGGCCCGCCAGCCGGTCGACGGCGTCGGTGAGCGGGACGCGGGCGACGCCCAGCGTGCGCAGCTCCACCCGCCGTTCGAGCCCGGCGGGGAGCAGGGTGGGCAGCACCTCGGCCAGCACCCGCACGGTGTCGGCGCCGGCGCCCTCGACGACTTCGGCGTCCCGCGGCCGCAGCGCCTCGGGCAGCTCGGAGTCGGCTTCCTGCGGTGGCACGGCGGGCGGGAGGAAGGACGTGCGGGGCAGCCGCTCCAGGATGGCCTGGCGCAGGGCACCGTCCAGTTCGCCCTGGCCGAGGGGGCCGGGCACGAGGCCGATGACGCCCTCGCTCACCGGCCGCCAGTCGGCGAGCAGTTCGGCGTAGGTGTCCGCCGCGCGCTGCACCAGGAAGTCGGTCAGCGGTCCGGGCGCGGCGTGCCGGCGGGTGGTGTCGAGGGGGAAGGAGGCGATGAGCAGGGCCGGGACACCGAGGGCTTCGTCGCTGGGCGTCGGCGCGTGCACGACCGGGGCGGTGCGGGGGCGGTCGGGCGTGCTGTCGGCGGCGTTGACCGGGACGGCCCAGGTGAGCGACCAGTGGGGGCGCAGCCGCTCCTCCACGGGCCGGTCGGCGAGGAGTTCGGGTGTGAGCGGGCCGTGCGCGGAGGACGTACGCCAGTGGGTGACGCCCGCCCGGGAGTCCTCCACGACGACGAAGGGGCCGTCGACACGGCGGCGCAGTGTGCGCGCCTCGTCCTCCCCGACCTCGATCACGACCTCTTCCAGGCCGGGCAGGGCGAGCAGCAGCGCGTCGTCGACGGCATGCAGCAGCCGTTCGGCGAGGCCGGCGGCCGCGCTGTCACGGAGGGAGAGGATGACGGCGGTGTCGTACGGATCGGGGGCGGTGCCCTCGGCGGCGAAGGGAAGCCGCAGCAGCGGCACATGCCCGTCCCGCCGGCGGATCTCGTCCCCCAGACCAGGGCTGTGCCGAGCGGTCTCCTGAGCCAGCTCCCGCGCTTCGGCGAGCGCCCACCGCACACCGCCGTGCCGGCCGACGACGGCGGGCTCGTCGGTGACGGCGAGGACAGCGGCGAATCCGACGCCGAAGCGGCCGACGGCCGCCGCGTCGCGCTTGGCGGAGGCGCGCAGCGTGGACAGCGACTCCACGCCGGCGGCGTCCAGCGGCGCACCGGTGTTGGCGGCGACGAGAACACCCTCCCGGAGGGTCAGCCGAAGCCGCCCCGGGACCCCCGCACGGGCCGCGGCGTCGGCGGCGTTCTGAGCGAGCTCGACGACGAGCCGGTCCCGGTACCCGCCGAGGACCAGGTCCTCCTCGGCGTTGGCGTCCTCCCGGAAACGGGCCGGACTGGTCGCCCAGGCATCCAGCACGCCGCGACGCAGACGGGCCGTACCGAACGGGTCGGCGCCCTCGGCCGCGGGCCGCACGAACTTGCTCACGTTGACTCTCCTCATCGGCGTGATGATGAAGGTACCGCCCACAGGACACCTGCGCGCCGCCTGCCTGCTCCGCTCCGGGGGCGCGTTCCATGGACCGACTCGGCCCGCGGTGCTCTCATGGGCTCATGCGGACGTGGGGGACCCGTCGGGGCGGCTGGTTGCTGCTCGTCGCCGTCGCCGTCGGGGTGTCGTCGGTTTCCTGGGCTGCCCGTCTGTTGCCGGGCCTGGTCGGTGGGGCACTGGTCGCCGTCGCGGCGACGGTGGGTGCGACGCTGTCCCAGCGCGGCCGGCGGTTCGTCGAGGAGAGCGCCCTGCACACGGCGAATGCCAGGGACGCGCTGCTGCGCGACCGGCGCGGCCGTGTCCCCCGGGTCCGCGACATCGAGGACCTGATCGAGATCGGTGTCCATCCCGCGGCACCGGCCGGCGACACGGGCACGGCCGGCGGACGGGTCCCTCCGTTCGTACGCCGCGACCGCAGCCACGAGATCGAGGAGGCCCTGCGGACGCGGGGCTTCGTCCTCCTGGTCGGCGAGTCGACGGCGGGCAAGACCCGGGCGGCGTTCGAGGCGGTCCGTACGGTGCTCCCGCAGGCCGCCTTCATCGCCCCCGACCCCACCGACCCGTCGGCGCTGCACGTTGCGGCCGCCGCGGTCCAGCGCGAACGGTGTTGCGTCGTCTGGCTGGACGACATCGAGCGCTATCTCGGGGCGGGGGCCCTCACGCCCCATCTCCTGCGCAGGCTGGCTCGTCCCGGCGGCAGCCGTACGGCCGTCGTCGTCGCGACGATCCGGGCGCAGGAGCGGGCACGCCACCTGGACGCGCGGCAGGCGGGAGACGGCGCGGGCAGGAGGACGGCACGGGATGTCCTGGTGTCGGCTCACGAGATCCGTCTCGACCGGCGCTGGCACGAGGACGAGGTGACCCGGGCCCGGGACCAGGGCCGCCGGGACGGCCGCGTGGCCCGCGCGGTCGAGAACGCGGAACGCCACGGCATCGCCGAGTTCCTGGCCGCCGGCCCGCAACTGCTGGCGGCGTGGCAGGACGCCTGGGCGCCCGAGGGGGGACACACGAGAGGTGCCGCGCTCGTCAGTGCGGCCGTGGAGGCTCGCCGTGCGGGATGGAGCAGGCCGCTCCCGGTCACGCTGCTGCGGGACCTGCACGAGCAGCACTTGGCCGCGCGCGGCGGCCCGTCACTGCGGCCCGAGAGCTGGCAGGAGGCCCTGTCCTGGGCGACCACCCCGCTCTGTGCCACGAGCAGCATGCTCCTCCCGCACGAACCACCGGACACCTATGACGTCTTCGACTACCTGTCGGACACGCTGCCCGGCTCCGTGTCCGGCTCTCTGTCCGATGCGCCGGACGCCGCTCCCGAGGCCGTGCGCATCTCCGACGGCACCTGGACCCGGTTGATCGCGGAGGCGGAGCCGGACGTGTGCGAGGACATCGGCTGGACGGCCGTCGCGCACACCTGCCGGACAGTCGCCCGGCGGGCCTTCCAGCGCGCCCTGGACAACGGCGTCCTCACCGCCGCCGTGGGGCTGGCGACGCTGCTGGGGGACGAGTGGCGGACGAAGCCTGCCGGGTGCTGCGCACCACGCTCGCCTCGGCCCCGGCGGACACCACGTCGGACGTCCTTTTCGAGCTGCGCTCGGCACTGGCCTGGTGGACGGGCGGGGCGGGCGACACGGAGGAAGCGCTCGCTCTCGCCGCCTCGCTGCACGAGGAGAGCCGGCACCGGTACGGGGACGACCAGCCGTGGACCGTGGACCTGGCGCTGAACGTGGCCCGCTGGACCGGCAACTCCGGCCGGATCCCCGAGGCACTGGACCTGGCCCTGGCGTCCCGCGAACGCGCAGCGGCCTCGCTGGGCTCCGACCATCCGATGACGATCCACGCCCGCTTCGAGGTCGCGGTGTGGAGGGCGAGCGGTCGGACGACCGAGGCCGTCACCCTGTGGCGCGAACTCGCGGACGACGCCCGACGGATCCTGGGCGCCCATGACCGGACCACGCACTTCGTGGACTGGAACCTGGCCGGCACGGTGACCGAGTCGGGCGATACGGCACGGGGACTGAGGCTCCTGTCGAACGTCGTCCGCGACCGATCCGTCATTTACGGCAGCGATCACCCGTGGACCTTCGCGGGCCGTCTGGAACACGCGGGCCGCACCGGTGAGACCGGACGCCGGGACGAGGCGCGCACACTCCTGACGGCCCTGGCCGAGGACGCCGCACGCGCACTCGGTCCCGACCACGAACTGACGCTGGCCGCCCGCCACCAGCAGGCCCTGTGGACCGCGCACGAGGGCCAACCCGACCGTGCCTCCGCTCAGTTCAGTTCGCTTCTCAACGACTGCGACCGCGCCCTCGGACCGGACCATCCACTCACCCAGGACACCCGCGCCCGGCTCACCGACCCCGACCGGCCGCCCTGGTACTACCAGCCACCGTCCTGGTGACCCGCCCCGAAGGCGCCGCATCCGTCTCACAACTCCCTTGCAGCACCGGCAGTTGACTACCTAGCATCACGTTCACGATCGCGAATCACGAGTTGTTCCAGTGCATCGGGGGCCTGGCGTGACGTTGATGATGGCGGTGGCCGCCGTCTGGGGTGTGCTGCAACTGTTCGCGATCTCCTGGCCGACGCGTTCGGTGCGCCTGTCGACCGTGCTGCTGGCGCTCGCGGTCGGCGGGTACGGATGCGGGGTGGCGGCGGCGCTGGCACAGCTCGCCTACACCCGGGTCTACGCGGAGCAGTCCGGCCAGTCACTGGTGACGGTGGTGAACACCACCGGCTACACCGTGGCCCCCTGGGTGGAGGAGCTGCTCAAGGTCACCCCGCTGCTGCTGGCGGGGTTGAGTGTGCGGGTCCGACGCCAGTGGGGTCTGAGCGACTTCGTGGTGGTGGGCGCTGCCCTGGGAGCCGGGTTCGGGCTGCTGGAGGCGGTTCTCCGGTTCGGCCTGGACGCGGGCCGGGCGATCCCCCGCGGCGAGGGCTGGATCGTCCCCGACAGTCTGTCTCCGCCGTATGTGCCGGGCCCGGGACAGGTGTTGACGTCCTGGCTCCCGGCGCCGTTCAGCCAGCTGGAGCTGGGCGGCCCTCCGGTCACGGAGACGTTCACGCACCTGGTGTTCACGGCCGTGGCCGGCTTCGGGGTGGGGCTGCTGTGGCGCGCACAGGGCTGGATACGTCTGCTGTCGGTGCTCCCGATCGCGGCCGCCACCGTCCACCACACGGTGAACAACTACGCGGTGCAGGAACACTCGGGATCGGCCGAGAAGTGGCTGGATTCCCTGAACGGGGTGGCGTGGGCGGCACCGCTGCTCTGCCTGGCCGTCGCCATGGCCGCGGACCTGCGCCGACTGCACCGAGGCAAGGCCGCCGTACCCGACGTCCTGCTCGCCTCCGAACGCGCCGACGGCGACAGCATCGGAGCCCTCCTGCGCTACGCCGCCTGGCGCCCGCCCTGGAGCCTGCTGATCGTCCTGCGCCACGTCAGACTGCGGCGCGCCCTGCTGTACGCCGCCGCGTCGACGCCGCCCGACCCGGCCGACGGACTCCGTCGTGTGGTCGCCGGGATCACGGCCCGGATGGACGCGTCCGACAACGCCGAGGCCTGGCGGGCGCTGAACATCCGCGCATGGCTGAAGGCGACGAGAGCGGCCCGCCGGTCCCGGCGCCGATGGCTCCTGCTGATCCCGTGCGTGCTCACGCTTCCCTCGCTGCTGTTCCTGGGCGTCGGCTCGTTCACCTCCACCGCCGGCTTGCAGGAGTTCTTCAGCACCGGCGCGGGCCCGGAGATCCTCATGGGCTTCGGCGTCGCCGCGCTGGCCTGGATCGCGTACCAGCTCATCACTCTCCTGCGCACCTGGCGCCTGGCGTCCGCCCAGCCCCTGGGCGAACTGCTGGCAGCCCACCGCTTCCGCTTCGGAACGGCCCTGGGCGCGGCGACCACCGGCACCCTCCTGCTGTGGCGCGCCCTGGGCGACGCGGGCCCCGACGGCGCCACCATCCGCACCCTCCATCTCCTCGACGCGCTCGACACCTTCCTGGCCTACCTCGGCTTCGCCCTGATCCTCCTGTCCCTGCTGGCCCTGTTCCCACCCGGCGGCTTCGCGCTGGCGGGAGGCGGAGTGGCCGGCGCCCTGACGGCCGAGGCCGCGCTCAACGCCGGCCTCCTCGGCACAGCCGGCGTCGTGTTGATGGCCCTGGGCAGCTCGAACAACTCCGGCGGGGACTACAACGCTTGGCCGCGGAGCAAGCGGAAGGGGCGCGTGAATCCTGAGCATCGCGCCGATGTCCGAGGTGATGAGGGGAAGAGCCTTGGTGGAAAGAGCAAGGCACATACGATCGACAGACACGTCGACAAGACCATTGCCGACATGCGCAGGCGTCTCCGCGAGGACCCCGGTCTGCAATCGGACTCGCGCTACGTGGACGTGGAATCGGCACAGCGCTTCACGGACGGCACTCTCACCACTGCGGGAAACCAGCGGAAGATATCTGCTTGGCTGGCCAAGGGCGCGAAGGGAACATTGCGGCTGCAGGCGAAGTTCGAAGAGCCCACAGGACTCCGCCTCACGCGGTACGACTTCACTCACGGACAGCCGACGACGTGGGTGAACCGTGTTCGTGTCGTCCTCAAGGCGGACCCGTCGGCGGCATCCGGATACCGCGTCCTCACGTCTTTCCCGCGCCCCTGAAACCCACTGTTGGAGCAAGCGATGAGTCAGGCACTTCCACCTGGGCAGCGGTTCTACGAACTCAGCGACCTGCTGGAGGCGTACACCGATACGGGCTACATGTTCTCCGACACCGCGGAGACCCCGGGCCCCGGCCTGTCCTCCTACCTCAGGATCGCTGCCCGGGATCCCGCGCGCGCGGCAACGGCCATCGATCAGATCGACGACCTGCTTTCCGTCGGACTGTTCGCCGAGGAGATCGCGGACGAGGTGGAACACCTGCCGCACATCCGCCCCCCGATGGGCACCAGTGTGGAGGACTGCCTGCGCGTCACAAGAGAACACCTGCGCCGACTGCTGCAGGACCCGTCACGAGTTCCCCGGACGAACCCACAGACCGTGTGGGAATGGAACGAGCGGTTCCCCGAATTGGGACAGTTCCTGGGCGGCTACCTGCACCAGAATTACTCAGAGTTTCACGCCTCTCCCGACGATGCCGTCCATGAGTACGCCACCGAAACCGCACCGGAGAACCGCGCACAGGCCGCGCAAGAGATCACCGAGCTTCTGGCGATGGTCGCCTCGGAGGAGGAACTCCGCACGGCCGCTTCGGCGTTGGGGCTCGACCTTCTGCCGCCGGAAGGGACCTCGCTCCGGCAGTGGCTGGAAATCATGGGGCGCCGCATCGCTCCGACGAGCTGATCCGGCGTCGGCGTACGTGGCGGAGCCCGGGAGTCGTATCCAGCTCCCGGGCCCCTGGGGATGCCACCCAATTGCGCACGCCGGCGGCGTTTAAGAGGACGGATCAGTCATCATGCCGTCGTGTTCTTCCTTTGAACTACCGCAGCGCGAGAGAGCTGCAGGCGAGATTCGAACTCGCATCCGACGGCGTTCGTCCGGCCTCGGTCGATCCGGCGATCGGCGGCAATGCTGAGACTGGAGCGAGAGTCTGAGATTGATCACGGCTGCCTCTGCCATGTTGGGCTACCCCGGCCCGGATGGGTGTCGTAGTGCCGGGGGAAGGACTCGAACCTTCACTGTCACCGTGTCTTTCAGGCTGAACTTCAGTGTCAGCTTGCGCTCATCGCGCGAACCGGTCCTCAGTTCCGGTCCGCGCCTGTTGCGCACCCCCGCGCTCGCACGCGGGGGCGATCATGGAGGCTACCCGTGACCGGCGTCAGCCGAACAGGTAGCCGAACACCGCGTCGCCGACCCGCTGGTCGGTGACCTCCGCGCCGTTGGCCTCCTCGCGGGCGAACTTCACGGCCTGCTGGAGCTTCTCGACCCGCTCCACCAGTTCGTTGACGCGTCGCGCCGGAAGGGCGCCGGAGAACTTCACGGTCGTCCAGTACCCGATGGGCACGTCCTCGTAGTACACCTCGACCTGCGCCGGGTGCTTCTCGGTCGCCTCCGCCTTCACGTGGTTGCGCGGGACCTTCTTCGTACGGATCGTGCGGACCGGGTCCGTCTTCCACCAGTCCGTCGACGGGTCGTGGGACCAGGACTCGGCGGCATCGAGCGTGGGCAGCTTCTTGACGAAGGTGTGCAGGTCGGTGAGCTGCTTCTCCAGGAAGAGCAGGTAGCTGACCGGAACATCGGCGACGACCGTACGCCCCTCGACCGTGACGTCCGCGCGCGCCGAGCAGTTCGCCCAGTCCTTCGTCGCGGTCACGTCGAACAGCCGGGTCAGCGACGCGGACATCTCCCGCAGCACGTCCTCCGCCTGCACCTGCACCCGCGTGGACTCCGGCGGCAGCTGCTCGCCCTCCTCGTCCTTCGGCTGGTACGTACGCGAGATACCGGCCAGCAGCGCGGGCTTCTGCACCTTGTGATGCGCCGCGGTGATGTCCTGGAGCGACTTGCTCTTGACACCCTTTTCGACAGCGATGATCTGATTCAGCTTCGCCACGAGTCCCCCTTCGAACGGCAGGAACCTACCGCGCCGACTCGAACAGGCGCACTCGCTTTTCGAGCGCGCGGCCCTCCAAGTCCCGTGACGCACACGGCATGAGAGTCTGATGTGCGGTTGATCATGCAGACATCTCATCCGCACGGGAGTGCCGCGCAATGCTGGACCTGATCAAGGAGACCCTCGGCGAACTGGCCTGGGGAGTCCTCGCGATCATCGTGTTCCTCTGGTGGATCGGCGGCCCGGGAGTCGCCGCGTTCCTCTGGAGCGACGGCGACCGGACCCTCGCGCTCCAGTTCCTGGCGGCCTGGGCGGCCGTGACCACCCTGTACCTCACGGCGTCCCGGCTGATCCGCCGCGCACGCAGGAGCTAGGCACGCAGAAGACGCCGGGCGTCGAGCCTCGGTACGTGGCCACCGGAATTCACCGCGAACGTCTGAAGGCCGCTGTCCCGTCCCCGAGCGACATCGACCTCAGGAACCTCGTGCCCTGACCTCTACGAGTGCCCCAGCTCCGCCGTGTCCCCGTCCGCCCCCACCGGCACCGAGCCCGAGTCCGGGGACGGGCGCAGCGGGAAGGGGTCGACGCGGGTCTCGTCGATCACCGGGGGTGCCGGGCGGGGCGGCTTGGGCATGACCGCGGCCTCGGAGTGGCCGCCGCAGCCGTAGGTCAGGGAGACGACCCGGCCGTCCGCCGGGGAGAACTCGTTCGCGCACACGCCGAAGGCCTGGCCGAGGGAGCCGCCGATCGGGGTGAGGAAGCCGCAGGTGACGCAGGACGCCGGGGCCGCCTGGGCCATGGGGGTCTTGGCGCCGTAGGACTCCTCCCAGCGGTCCGCGGCGACGTGCAGGCCGTAGCGGGACAGGACGCGGGCGCGGCGCATGCCCAGTTCCTCGGCGACCGAGGTGATCGAGCCACGGGAGGGGGCCATGGGCAGGTTCGCGGGGGCGCCGGCGGTGACCTCCGCGTCCTCCGCCTCGACCAGTTCCGCCATCTCCTCCGAGACGGGCGCGTTCGGTGCCGGCTCGTCCTCGCCGGAGTAGCCGGGCTCCAGGCGCAGGTCCTCGGCGTCCGTGGGCAGCAGATCGCCGGGGCCCATGTCGCCGGGGCGCAGCCGCTCGCTCCACGGCACCCACTCGGGCGCGAGGAGGGCGTCCGGTCCGGGCAGGAGGACCACCTCGTCCAGCGTCACGAACTTCGCACGCGACGCCCGCGCCACCGTCACGGCCCAGCGCCAGCCCCGGTACCCGAGCTCCTTGCACTCGAAGAAGTGCGTGACAACGCGGTCGCCCTCGGAGACCAGTCCCGCGTGCTCGCCCACGACGCCGGGCGCGGCGGCCTCCTCGGCGGCACTGCGGGCGAGGTCGACCGCCTCGGCGCACAGACGGTCGGGGGTGCGGCTTCGCGTTGTCGCTGCGCTCACAGGTATCGCTTCTCTCCTACGCCGTCTCTCGGGTGCGGCTGCCTGAAGGCGGCGGAGCGAACGGAGCGGACCTGTGGGCCGCGTCGACGTCCGCGTCCGAATCGCGCTCGGGCGCACCTACGTCATCCATTGTGCGGGATGGCTGAGATACGCACGCTACCTGTTCGCGGGCGCTGGGCCTACACCGACGTTGCTTCTCGGCGCTCCGCGCTGCCCGCCGACCGTGAGAGCTTGCCCTCCATACGCGCCGTAACCGCACTACCCACCCCCATCTCGGGGCACTATTGCGTCGTGGCAACCGCGAGGTCGCCCCACGGAGCCACCGGTGTCGGTGGGGCCAAGGGCGACCGTGATCGAGGTGGCGGAACGGGCCGGATCGGCGGCTCCCTCCGCGCGGTGGGCCGTGCCCTGCACTTCCCGCTGACCGGTCCCGCGCGCGGGATCCGCAAGGCCACGCACGCGCAGGGCGCCGGCGAGTCCGGCCTCGGCAAGCTGATCGAGCTCCACGCCGTGAACGGCGCCGGGGACATGATGATCACGGTCGCCCTGGCCTCCACCGTGTTCTTCTCGGTCCCCACGGACGAGGCCCGCGGGCGCGTCGCGCTGTACCTCGGCATCACGATGGCACCGTTCACGCTCCTCGCCCCCGTGATCGGCCCGCTCCTCGACCGGCTCCCGCACGGCCGCCGCGCGGCCATGGCGGGCGCGATGCTGGCCCGGGCGCTGCTCGCCCTGGTCCTGTCCAGCGCGGTCGTCAGCGGCGATCTCCAGCTCTATCCGGCCGCTCTCGGGGTGCTGGTCGCCTCGAAGGCGTACGGGGTCGTCAGAAGCGCCGTGGTGCCCCGTCTGCTGCCACCACGCTTCTCCCTGGTGAAGGCGAACTCCCGGGTCACCCTGGGCGGCCTCCTGGCCACCGGCATCGCCGCGCCCATCGGCGCGGGGCTCCAGGCGATCGGGCCGCGCTGGCCGCTGTACGGCGCCTTCGTGATCTTCATCGCCGGTACGTTCCTGTCCTTCACCCTGCCGCACAAGGTCGACTCGGCCAAGGGCGAGGACACCGCCCTCCTCGCGTCCGACGAGCAGCATCTGCACGGGCCGCACCGCCAACCCGTGAAGCGTCCGGGGCTGCGCACGGTCGGCATCGCCGTCACCCACGCCCTCGCCGCCAACTGCTCCATCCGCTGCCTCACCGGCTTCCTGATCTTCTTCCTCGCGTTCCTGCTGCGCGAGCACCCGATGTCCGGCCAGAGCGCCGCCGTGTCGCTGGGCATAGTCGCCGTCGCGGCAGGCACGGGCAACGCGCTGGGCACGTCCGTCGGGGCGTGGCTGAGGTCCCGGGCGCCGGAGATCATCATCGTGACCGTCGTCGGTTTCGTGCTGGCCGTGGCGATCACGGCAGCGCTCTTCTTCGGTGCCGTGATGGTGGCGGGCCTGGCGGCGGTCGCCGGGTTCGCGCAGGCGCTGGCCAAGCTGTCGCTGGACGCGCTGATCCAGCGGGACGTGCCGGAACTGGTGCGTACGTCGGCCTTCGCACGCTCCGAGACGCTGCTGCAGGTGTCCTGGGTACTCGGCGGCGCGGTCGGCATCGTGCTGCCGCTGAAGGGCTCCCTGGGGCTGCTGGTGGGCGCGGCGATCGTCGCCACGGGCTGGCTGACCACCGTCAAGGGCCTGATCGGCTCGGCCCGGCACGGCGGCCACGCGCGTCCGCGGGTCAGCTGAAGCGCCCCGGCGTCGTAGTGACCTACGGCACGCCGCCCCCCACGTAGTCGGACCGTCACACGCGCCCGATAGCCTTCGCCCATGACCACGCTGCAATCCGTTGTGCGACGCCGCCGCGCGCTCGCCGCCGCCGGCGCCGTTTCCGCCGGACTGCTCGTCCTGTCGGCCTGCGACAAGCCGACGCCGCTGGCCACGGTCACCGTCGGCACCTCCTCCGTGCACTCGGAGGCCACCTGCGGTGGTGAGGGTGAGCCCCTGAAGACCGCGGACCTGGCGAAGTGCCTGCAGAACAAGGACATCGAGTCCATCAAGGTGGACCCGGACGACACCGTGCGCTTCGGTGTCGACCCGGACATCGCCGACGAGGGCTGGACGATCCTGATGAACGGCCAGCCGCTCACCGACTCCAGCACCAAGACCTACCGCACCGTCCCGGGCAGCGTGTTCTTCAACGCCCAGTACGGCGCCAGCGGCGACTCCACGCTGGTGTCCATCAAGGAGGGCGAGCAGAACGTGACGGGTCTGTGGTCCTTCAAGCTGAAGAAGGACAGCTGACCACGTCCGGCATGCGTGTCCTGGTGGCCACCGCCGTCCCCGCCGAGCGGGACGCGGTGGCCGGGGCGTTCGCACCGTCCGGCGCCGAGGTGATCGCCGCCGGCGTCGGCCCCGCCCTCGCGGCGGCCGCCACGGCCACCGCCCTCACCCGGGCCGCCCTCGCGGGCACCCCCTACGACCTGGTCGTCTCGGCGGGCATAGCGGGCGGCTTCGCCCCCGACGCCCCCGTCGGCTCCCTCGTCGTGGCCGACGAGATCACGGCCGCCGACCTCGGGGCGGAGACCCCGGACGGCTTCCTGGCCGTCACCGAGCTGGGCTTCGGCACCGTCACCCACCATCCGCCGGAAGCACTCGTACGGGAGGTCGCCGCCGCCACCGGCGCGCGCCCCGGCGCCGTCCTCACCGTCTCCACCGTGACCGGCACCGCCGTGCGGGCCGCCTCGCTGCGTGAGCGCCACCCCACCGCCCTGGCCGAGGCCATGGAGGGCTTCGGCGTCGCCGAGGCCGCGGCCGCGCACCGTACGCCGGTGCTGGAGCTGCGCGCGATCTCCAACCCGGTGGGCCCCCGCGACCGCGCCGCGTGGCGTATCGGCGACGCGCTGGCCGCGCTGGCGGACGGCTTCGGGAAGCTCGCGCCCGTACTGGAGAGTTGGAACCCACATGACCAGTGAGCCGCTGAAGATCGCGTACTCCCCCTGCCCGAACGACACCTTCGTCTTCGACGCCCTCGCCCACGGCCGCGTCCCCGGCGCCCCCGCGCTCGACGTCACCTTCGCCGACATCGACCTCACCAACGGCATGGCCGAGCGCGGCGAGTACGACGTGCTGAAGGTGTCGTACGCCGTGCTGCCGTACGTCCTCGACGAGTACGCGCTGCTGCCCTGCGGCGGCGCGCTGGGCCGGGGGTGCGGACCGCTGGTGCTGACGCGGGAGGCGGGGGCCGATCTGACGGGCCGCACGGTCGCGGTGCCGAGCGAGCGGTCGACGGCGTATCTGCTGTTCCGGCTGTGGGCCGCCGACACGGTCCCGGGCGGGGTCGGCGAGATCGTGGTGATGCCGTTCCACGAGATCATGCCCGCGGTGCGGGACGGGAAGGTCGACGCGGGGCTCGTCATCCACGAGGCGCGTTTCACGTACCGGAACTACGGCCTGAACAAGCTCGCCGACATGGGCGAGCACTGGGAGAACACCACCGGGCTGCCGATCCCGCTCGGGGCGATCATCGCCAAGCGGTCGCTGGGCGCCGGGACACTGGCGGGGCTCGCGGACTCCATCCGTACGTCGGTGCGCGCCGCCTGGGACGACCCTGAGGTCTCCCGCCCGTACGTCATGGAGCACGCCCAGGAGATGGACCCGGCCGTCGCGGACCAGCACATCGGCCTGTACGTCAACGAGTTCACGGCCGGCCTCGGCGAGGACGGCTATGCGGCCGTACGCGGACTGCTCACGCGCGCGGCGGCCGAGGGACTGGTACCGCCCCTCGGCCCGGGTGCACTGGATTTCCCCTAGAAATACCGAGGATCCGCCGGGTTCACGGCGGATCCTCGCGCTATACGTCGAGCTGGTCGGCGACCGCGCGGAGCAGGCCGGCGATCTTCTTGCCGGCGGTCTTCTCGGGGTAGCGGCCCCGCTCCAGCATCGGCGTGATGTTCTCGAGGAGCGTCGTCAGGTCCTGGACGATGGACGCCAGCTCGTCCGGCTTCTTGCGCTGGGCGGCCGCGACGGACGGGGTCGGATCGAGAATGACGACCGAGAGCGCCTGGTCGCCGCGCTGACCGGCGACGACGCCGAACTCCACCCGCTGTCCCGGCTTGAGTCCGTCTACTCCGGCGGGGAGGACCGAGGAATGAACGAAGACGTCACCGCCGTCGTCGCGGGAGAGAAAGCCGAAGCCCTTCTCACTGTTGAACCACTTGACCTTGCCGGTAGGCACGTCTGTCCTCGTCCTCGTACTCGTCGGAAAACTGCTTCTGAAAACGGCTCTTGATAGCACTACAGCGGGTCGACCACGACCCGCCGGTACCAAGGCTAATGGTCCCCGGGCGGGTGACAAGACGTCGCCCGGTAGTTCCCTCGCGCAGGGAACTACCCTGGTCCGGTGCGTGACAAAACCCAAACGAATTCCGCCGCTCCCGGCGACCGACTGATCCGTGCCGGTGCGGTCGTGTTCTTCATCGGTGCTGTGGCCACTCTGGTCACAGTGGCCCCGTTCCTGCTCGGCACGACGCCATTTCCGACATACATGTTCGGACTGAGCATGTTGATGGGTGTCGGATTCCTCGTCGCCGGCGCCGGAGTGTTCCGTTCGATCGCGGCCGGAAGGCGTCAGGCGCGCGGCGCTTCGAGGTAGCCGGCGAGCCAGTCCGGGAACCTCGTCAGGTCGGCGAGGACCACGTCGGCGCCGAGCGCGCCGAGTTCGGCGGCGCTGTAGGGCCCGGTCGCCACGGTGACCGCCAGCGTGCCCGCGGCGCGGGCGGCGCGGATGTCGCCCTGGTGGTCGCCGACGTAGACGCTCGCGCCGTACTCGCGCAGGGCCTCCGCCTTCTGCTCGGCCCAGAGGTTGCCGATGACCGCGTCCGGGTCGATGCCGAGGTGTTCCAGGTGCAGCTTGGCGTTCGGCTCGTACTTGGCGGTGACGACGATCGCGCGGCCGCCGGCCTCGCGCACGGCGGCTATCGCCTCGCGGGCGCCGGGCAGGGCGGGGGTCGCGGCGATGGCGATCGTCGGGTACATCTCGCGGTACCGGTCGGCGATGTCCGCGACCTGCTCCGCCGGGAACCAGTTGATCAGCTCCTCCTCCAGCGGCGGGCCGAGGCGGGTGATCGCCAGGTCGGCGTCGATGTACGTTCCCGTCCGGTCGGCCAGCGCCGTGTAGCAGGCGTGGATGCCGGGGCGGGAGTCGATGAGGGTCATGTCCAGGTCGAAGCCGACGGTGAGTGCCATATGGGCCATTGTGCCCAGGTCAGCCTGCGGGCAGACGCCGGGTGGGTGTGATGTGCGCCCGGTGGCTCGGTTCCATGCGCTGTGTCGCGGGTGCGGGTCGGTGGGGGTTGAACGCGCAGGTCCCCGCGCCCCTTCAGGGGCGCCTCTGTGAGCGCCAGACGATGAACAACGCCGATGCCACCGCCGCGCCCCGCAGGACCCAGGGCCAGGTCTCGGCGATCGCGGTGTTGGTGTGGCCCTCGGTGATGGGGGCGCCCCAGCGGTCGTTGGTGCGGCCCCAGAGCCAGACCACGCCGGCCGTGAGGGAGAGGGCGGGCAGGATCATCACCGCCCACTTGGTCTCGGCGTCGCTCAGGCGGCGCGAGCCCCAGGCGATGAGCCAGCCGAGGAGCAGGGCGAGGAGGTTGCCGAGGATCGCGCCGGCGACGAGGAGGGCGGCGGCGACGAGCAGGAGGGGGTTGCTCCAGCGGCCGGACGGCAGGGTGGGCCGGCGCAGGAGGCGGCGGCGGGATGTCGGCTCGTCCTCCTCGGTCTCCTCCACGGCGGCCGTTTCGGGCTCCTCGGCGGGCTTCTTCCTGCGGAGCCCCGCCTCGTCCTTCGCGGGCGGACGCCTGAGCATCTCGGGGATCTCGATGCCGCCGACGAAGCCGGGGACGTCCTCGCCGGGGCCGAAGGGGCTGCTGTCGACCCGCCACCAGTCCGGCTGCAGCGCGCTGTCGCCGAGGTCGGCGGTGCCGGCGAGATGGGGCGGCGGAGGCGCGTCGTCGCGGGCCGCGGGGGGCTCGGCGGGGCGCGGGCGCGGCACGATCCGGCGCAGGCCCTTGGGGCGCTTGCCGTCGGTCCCCTCGTCCCGGCCCGCCGGCTGCGCGGGCACGGGGGCGACCGGCGCCCGCGGCGCGGAGGCGGTGCCCCCGGCCGCCGAGACGACCTCGTCCGGGCTGCCGAGGCGGGCGATGATGCGGCGGACGGTGGCGGGACTGTCGACCGGGGCCTTGGCCCGCCGCCGGTCGATCTCGCCCCGCAGTTCGTTCACCAGGCGCATACGGGTGGACGACGGCAGCTGCCGTTGCTGGGCCACGTCGCCGACACGGCTCAGATACTCGTAGACGACCTGGTCGCTCTCGATCCCCACGAAGTCCCCTCCGGGGTGGGTGCGTTGGATGCCCGGGGGGACGACGTTAGCGCAGGACAGCACGGGTGAGGTGGGTCAGGCCGGGCGGCACTCGCCCGAGTTCTGCACCTCGGAGCACAGGCCGTGGCCGTGGTCGCGGAGGATGTCGCGGCCGCTCTGCTGGGTGAGGAAGTTCAGGAAGGCCGCGGCGACGGAGCCGGCCGGGGCCTCTCCGTAGGTGTAGGCGAACTCGGTCTGCCAGTACGGATAGTTGGTGGCCTCGACGCCCTCCGCGGTCGGTTGCCGGCCGTCGATCGTGACCTTGACCAGCCCGTCGGCCGCCTGATGGCCGTCCACGGCGGTGACCTCGCTGTAGCCGACGGCGCCGGGGGTCGAGGCGGTGGTGTGCAGCATGGTGTCCGTGCCGGTGACCTCGCAGCGGCCGTACCGTTTCGGGTTGAGGGCGGCGCAGTCGGTCACGGTGAACTGGGGCGGTTCCTTGCCCGCGAGGACCTTGGCGACCAGGGTGCCGCGGGTGCCGGAGCCGGGGTCCCGGTTGACGAGGTGGACGGGTACGTCGTTGCCGCCGATGTCGGACCAGTTCTGGACGCGGCCCGCGAAGACGGCCCGTATCTGGTCCAGTTCCAGGTTCTCCACGCCGGCGTCCTTGTTGACGACGAGGGTGAAGACGGAGAGCGCGACGGGTCGGGGGATCAGCCGGGGGTGGCCGTCGGAGGCGAGTCCGTCGGTGAAGGAGACGTGGTCGCGCAGACCCTCGCCGACCGGGATGCCGGCCTCCCGGCCGGCCTTGTCGAGGTCGGTGACGCCGTCGGTGCTGCCCTTGAAGGTGTCGTCGGCGAGCGGGATGTGCACGTCGGCGCCGTCGCAGCGCGCGAGGTAGTCCTGGGCGGCGGCCCTGACCGCGGGGGCGAAGGCGGTGGAGCCGTGCAGGTACAGGGTGCCCTTGACGCAGTCCAGCGGGGGGCGCTTGTCCTCGCGGACGAAGAGCGTGAAGTTGGCCTGGACGGCGACGGCCGCGATCAGGATCCACATGACCCACCACGCGGGCCGGGAGGCGAAGACATGGCTCTCGGTCCTGGTCGCCTTCAGCCTCAGCAGCCGTACCAGCGGGTCGTACCAGCGCTCCTGTCCGTCGGTGCCCTGGACGACGGGGTCCGGGAACGGGTCGGTGCTGTGGTCCTCGGGCCAGCGTTCCAGCACGACGAGGACCTTGTACTCGGCGCCCCGGGGCAGCGTGACCTTCGGCAGCCGGATGGTGCCCGTGCGGTCGCCCGCGTTGTTGTTGCGGCGGAAGCCGGGTTTGGCGACGGTGCGGACGCTGTCGCCCTCCGTGACCTCCTCGAAGAAGAAGTCGCGCAGCGCGTTGTTGCTCGGGTCGGTGAGGACCACGGCGGCGACGCGGCGGTCGCGGAAGGTGACCTTGATGCCGTAGGGGTCGGCGGGATCGGCCAGATAGTCCTCCGAGACGATCTTGGTCGATCCGGCGTTCTCGATCCGGAGCAGCACGAAGGAGGGGTCCTTGAGCTGGTGGCCGTCGTGCCGCATGTCCCCGAGCACGTCGGCGTACGGCTTGTCGGCGGCGTCCGCGGCGAGGGTGTCCATCTGCACCCGGTAGCCGAGCCGCTTGCGCCCGACGATGGCGAACTCCCACAGGAAGGCGGCGACGGGGAACGCGAGACTCAGGATCGCGATCCACTGCTCGGCCTGCTCGCTCATCGCCGAACCCCCAATTCCCTTGAGCGCTGAAGTAGTTGACCGGGTGCCCAGGGTGACGAGTGGGGGCGAGGCGTTGCCAGAGGTGCCGGGTACCTCCGGATGATGTTCATCCGAGGGCCATCTACGAAACGTTCTGTTTGCCCGTGGGAAGAGAGCGCGGATCGGGCGAGGCCCGCACCATGACCGGGTCGAGGCCGGGGGCGGAGCCCCCGGGGACGCGCGCCCCCGCGCGGCCGCGCCCTGTCGCCGTACCCGGATCCGCCCCGCCGCTGTCGGCCCGACCGCCGGAGGCGACCCGCTAACGTGGGCAGGATGAGCGACCCGGCCACACCGCCCCGTTCCCTCGCGGAGGATCTCCGTGTGCGGGACGACGCCTCGCTGACCGTGCTCCTGCGCAGCCGGCCCGACCTCATCACCCCCGTCCCGACCGACCTCACCCAGCTCGCGACCCGCGCCGGCACCCGGGCCTCGGTGGTGCGTGCCCTGGAGCGGCTGGACCGGTTCGCGCTGCAGACGGCGGAGGCGCTCGCGGTGGCGGCGGATCCGGCGACGTACGCCGAACTGCTCGCCCTGATGGCCGGCGACGAGGGCGACCCGGCGGTCACCTCGGCGCTGCCGCACGCGCTCGGCGCCCTGCGCGAGCAGGCTCTGGTGTGGGGTGCCGACGACCGGCTGCGCCTGGTGCGCACGGCACGCGAGCTGCTCACCCCCTCCCCGCAGCACCCCTCCCCGACGGGCCTGGGGCCGACCGTGCAGGAGGCGACGGCCGGGATGTCGCCGGGCCGTATCCAGGAGATCGTCACCACCGCCGGGCTGCCCTCGACCCACGACGCGGTGTCCGCCGTCTCGTCGCTCACGGCGCTGTTCACCGACCGCCGGCGGATGACGGCCCTGCTCGCCGACGCCCCGGAGGAGTCCCGGGAGGTCCTCTCGCGCCTGGTCTGGGGACCGCCGTACGGCCAGGTCACCGCCGAACCCGCGGCCCGCCTGCGCTGGCTCCTCGACCGCGGTCTCCTCCTGCCGACGGCACCCGGCACCGTCGTACTGCCCCGCGAGGTGGCCCTGCACCTGCGGGCGGGACGCGCGCACCGGGCCACCGATCCGCTGCCGCCGCCCGTCGAACCGGCCGCGACGCACAGTCCACAGGTGGTGGACACGACGGCGGCCGGGCAGGCGTACACCGCGCTGGCCACCGTCGAGGAGCTGTTGAAGGACTGGCACGAGGGCGGCCCCGCGGTGCTGCGCGCGGGTGGTCTGAGCGTGCGCGACCTCAAGCGGACCGCCGTCGCCCTCGACGTGCCCGAGCCGGTGGCCGCCTTCTGGACCGAACTCGCCTACGCGGCGGGCCTGCTGGCCTCCGACGGCGAGGCCGACGAGCGGTTCGCGGCGACGCCCGCCTACGACGAGTGGCTGGAGCAGCCCGCCGCCGAGCGCTGGGCCCGGCTGGCGGAGGCGTGGCTGGCGGCGACGCGGACCGCGGGCGTGGTCGGCGGGCGGGACGCCAAGGACCGTACGTTGTCGGCGCTGGGCCCCGGCCTGGACCGCTCCGCGGCGCCCGAGGTGCGGCACCGGGTGCTGACGCTGCTCGCCGGACTGCCGCAGGGCGCGTCCCCGTCGCCCGAGTCGGTGCTGGCCCGGCTGCGCTGGGAGCGCCCGCTGCGCGGCCCGCAGCGCGACGACGACCTGCGCGGCCGCCTGGCCCGGTGGACGCTGAACGAGGCGGAGCTGCTGGGTGTGACGGGCCGCGGGGCGCTGTCGGCGCACGGACGGGCGCTGCTGGGGGTGCCCGCCGCGCCTGCCGCCGGGAAGCCGGGAGGCCGTGCCTCCGGCCCGTCCGGCACCGGCCCGGCCGCGGCGACCCGCGACACCCCGCCCGTGCCCTCCACGGCCGGCTCCCCGGCCCCGTCCGGCGGCCCCGGCGACAAGCTCCCCGTCCATCACGAGCACCGCCGCCCGGCCGGCCCGCCCGAGCCTCTCTCCGCCGCCGAGCAGGCCGTCGCCTCCGCTGCCGCCGCCCGGCTGCTCGCCCCGCTGCTGCCCGAGCCGCTGGACCATGTCCTGCTCCAGGCCGACCTGACGGCCGTGGCGCCGGGGCCGCTGCGGCGGCCGCTCGCCGACATGCTGGGCGTGCTCGCGGACGTCGAGTCCAAGGGCGGGGCGACGGTGTACCGGTTCACGCCCGGCTCGGTGCGCCGCGCGCTGGACGCCGGACGCAGCGCCTCCGACCTGCACGCCTTCCTCGCGGAGCACTCCCGCACCCCGGTGCCGCAGCCGCTGGCGTACCTGATCGACGACGTGGCGCGTAGGCACGGCCATCTGCGGGTGGGCGCGGCGTCCGCGTACGTCCGCTGCGACGACGACGCGGTGCTGAACGAGATCCTCGCCGACAAGCGGGCCGCCGGGCTGCGGCTGCGCCGCCTGGCGCCGACCGTGCTGGCCGCCCAGGCGGACCCGGCGGGGCTGCTGGAGGGCCTGCGCGCGATGGGCTTCGCGCCGGCCGCCGAGTCGGCGGAGGGCGACGTCCTGATCACCCGCGCCGACGCGCACCGCACCCCGCCGCGCTCGGCGCCCGAGCCGGTCCCGGACGGCCCGCCGACGCCGGACGCCACACTGCTGGCCGCCGCGATCCGCGCCATCCGGGCGGGCGACCTCGCCTCCACGACACCGCGCAAGCCGAGCGGGGCCGCCGCCGCGCCCGCCGGGGGCGAACTGCCGCGCACCACCTCCGCCGAGACCCTCGCCACCATGCAGGCCGCCGTCCTGACCGGCGAGTCGCTGTGGATCGGGTACGTCAACGCCGAGGGCTCCGCGAGTCAGCGGGTGATCGCGCCGGTACGGGTCGAGGGCGGGTTCGTGACGGCGTACGACCACACCGCGGACGAGGTGCGCACCTACCCGCTGCACCGGATCACCGGTGTCGCCGAGCTCGCGGACGACCAGATCTGAGGTCGGCCCGCTCCGGTTCACTCGTGCGGGCGTAAGCGGCGGTTCATGCCCGCCACGCCGGGCTTTTCCAACTCTTGAGGGACCTTTCGGAACTCTCCGCATCGCCTCGCGTGGCGCAGGGCAGCCACCCGGTGTCCTGATCACGCTCAAGTGAGCGCAACAGAGAGGTAGTTGTCCCATGCGCACAGCGCGTCGTCTCGCCACCGTCCTGGCCGCCGCGGCCCTGATGATCGGCGCCTTCACCACGCAGGCCGCCGCGGTCAGCGTCGACATCGCCGGGCTGGTCGTCGAGACCCCGCAGGTCTGACGCAGTGCAAGGGGCCGGTCCCGGCACACCAGGGCCGGCCCGCCCTCCCCCACCCGAAAGGCTCCGAGGCACCATGCGTTCCGAGCGCACCGCCCGCACCGTCCTGTCCGCCGCCACTCTCCTCGCCGCCGCGGCCCTGGTCACGGCCCTCGCGCCCGCGGCGACCGCGGCCCCCGCACTGCCGCTGCCGCTCCCGGCGGCCGGTGGGGAGTCCCTGGTCACCGAGGGGCTCACCATCGAAGGACCGCTGATCAACAACGTCAGTCTGCCCACGCTGAGGTAGTGCGGCGCATCCGGTAGCTCTCGCCCTCGATCCGTACGAGCTCGGCGTGGTGGGCGAGCCGGTCCGCCATCGCCAGGGCCGAGGGACCGCCGAACACCTCGTCCCAGCGGGCGAGCGGACGGTCGCTGGTCACGATCAGCGAGGACCGCTCGTAGCGGTGGGCGACCAGTTGGAAGAAGAGCGCGGCGGTCTCCGGGTCGAAGGGCGTGTAGCCGACCTCGTCGACGATCAGCAGGGCGTGCGCGTCGAGGGCGGCCAGCTCCCGCGCGAGCCGTCCGGCGTCCCGGGCGGCGGCCAGCCGGGCGGCCCACTGCGCGGCGCTCGCGAACAGCACCGAGTGTCCGGCCTGGCAGGCACGCACCCCGAGCCCGACGGCCAGATGCGTCTTGCCGGTGCCGGGCGGCCCCACGAAGACCACGTTGCGTGCCGCGGTGACGAAGTCCAGCTTGCCGAGCCGGGCGACGGTCTCCCGGTCGAAGGAGCGCGGGTGCTCGGAGTCGAAGTCCTCCAGCAGCTTGCGGGCGGGGAACCCGGCGGCCCGCAGCCGCTCCTCGGTGCTGGGCTCGTCCTCGCACGGGGCGGCCTGCGCCGGGACGAAGACCTTCGCGGCCGGCTCCCGGGCGGCGGGCTCGTGAGGGGTGTGCTGATGCGCCCGCTCGGCCTGCGCGGCCATCGGCCCCGACATGTACGCCAGGATCGCCGCCGACGCGATGAACGCCATGTGGATCACCGTGCCCCACAGCAGCGAGTGGTGCGAGGTGCGGTGGACGTCCACGAACATCTGGAGCAGATGGACCGAGGAGATGCCCACGATGGCGGTGGCGAGCTTGACCTTCAGTACGTTGGAGTTGACGTGCGAGAGCCATTCCGGCTGGTCACGGTGGCCCTGGAGGCCGATGCGGGAGACGAAGGTCTCGTAGCCGCCGACGATCACCATGATCAGCAGGTTCGCGATCATGACGACGTCGACGAGCTTGAGCACGGCGAGCATGACGTACGTCTCGGTGGCCTGCCCGGTCACACAGCGGAGAATTAAGGCCCAGAGTTCGTTGAAGAACTTGTAGACGTACACCCCCTGCGCGGCCACGAGGCCGAAGTAGAGCGGCGCCTGCAACCAGCGGGTGGCGAACAGGGCGTATCCGAGGGTGGTGGTCGGCGGGGACGGTTCACGATCGATGGCCTGCACGCTCGGCATTCTTCGCAGCCGCCGCCGTACAGGTGAAACCACGCCACTCACAGGAATGAAAAGACATCCTGTAGGACTCCGCAGGACTCCTGCGGGGCCTGGGAAACGATCAGGCACACTGGACGTTTGGTCGAGTGGTGAGCGGAAGGACGGACCCACGTGAACGGACCACTGATCGTCCAGTCGGACAAGACCCTGCTCCTGGAGGTGGACCACGAGCAGGCCGACGCGTGCCGTCGGGCGATCGCGGCGTTCGCGGAGCTGGAGCGGGCGCCCGAGCACATCCACACCTACCGGGTCACCCCGCTGGGGCTGTGGAACGCGCGCGCGGCCGGCCACGACGCCGAGCAGGTCGTGGACGCCCTGGTGACGTACAGCCGCTACCCCGTGCCGCACGCCCTGCTGGTCGACATCGCCGACACGATGGACCGCTACGGCCGCCTCACGCTCTCCAAGCACCCGACGCACGGCCTCGTCCTCACCACCACCGACCGCCCGGTCCTGGAGGAGGTGCTGCGCTCGAAGCGGGTCGCGCCGCTCGTCGGCGCCCGCATCGACCCGGACACCGTGGCCGTGCACCCCTCCGAGCGCGGGCAGATCAAGCAGACGCTGCTGAAGCTGGGCTGGCCCGCCGAGGACCTCGCCGGTTACGTCGACGGCGAGGCGCACCCGATCGAGCTGAACGAGGACGGCTGGGCGCTGCGGCCGTACCAGAAGCAGGCCGTGGAGAACTTCTGGCACGGCGGCAGCGGCGTGGTCGTCCTGCCCTGCGGGGCGGGCAAGACCCTCGTCGGCGCCGGGTCCATGGCGCAGGCGAAGTCGACGACGCTCATCCTCGTCACGAACACCGTCTCGGCCCGGCAGTGGAAGCACGAGCTGATCAAGCGGACCTCGCTCACCGAGGAGGAGATCGGCGAGTACAGCGGGACGAGGAAGGAGATCCGCCCGGTCACCATCGCCACCTACCAGGTGCTGACCACCAAGCGGAAGGGTGTCTACCCGCACCTGGAGCTCTTCGACTCCCGCGACTGGGGCCTGATCCTCTACGACGAGGTGCACCTGCTGCCGGCGCCCGTCTTCAAGTTCACCGCCGACCTCCAGGCCCGCCGCCGGCTCGGCCTGACCGCGACCCTGGTCCGCGAGGACGGCCGTGAGTCGGACGTGTTCTCCCTCATCGGCCCGAAGCGGTTCGACGCGCCGTGGAAGGAGATCGAGGCGCAGGGATATATCGCGCCCGCCGACTGTGTCGAGGTGCGCGTCAACCTGACCGACGCCGAGCGGCTGGCGTACGCCACCGCCGAGCAGGAGGAGAAGTACCGCTTCTGCGCGACGACCGACACCAAGCGGAAGGTCACCGAGGCCCTCGTCCGCCGGTTCGCGGGGCAGCAGATCCTGGTCATCGGCCAGTACATCGACCAGCTCGACGAGCTCGGGGAGCATCTGAACGCCCCCGTGATCAAGGGTGAGACCTCCAATGCGCAGCGCGAGAAGCTCTTCGACGCCTTCCGGGAGGGCGAGATCAGCGTCCTGGTGGTGTCCAAGGTCGCGAACTTCTCGATCGACCTGCCGGAGGCCACGGTCGCCATCCAGGTCTCGGGCACCTTCGGCTCGCGCCAGGAGGAGGCACAACGTCTCGGCCGGGTCCTGCGGCCCAAGGCCGACGGCCATCAGGCGCACTTCTACTCGGTCGTCGCCCGCGACACGATCGACCAGGACTTCGCCGCCCACCGCCAGCGCTTCCTGGCGGAACAGGGCTACGCGTACCGGATCGTGGACGCCGACGAGATGCTCGCGGACGGATAGCGGAGGGCCGGCGGGCCGGGACGGGCGTCCCCGGAGTCACTTACGGCGGACGCCCGCTTCCTCTCCGTACTCACCGAGGACGATCACGTCGAAGGCCGCCCCGGCGAACACCCTGACGGCGCGCAGGGCTTCGCCGAGGCGATGACGGTGGCTCCCCTGGAGCGCTGTCGCTCCGCGGGGGCCCGCGGGGGCTGGGTGAATGGTTGCTGCGCTCATGTCTCCATGATGCGTTCGCGCACATAAAGGCCGCATCGGCCTGCGGACCGAAGCCGCACACCGTCCGCGTACGTCTCGGGACGGACCGCGTACCCCCACGGAGGAGGGCCGTGTCCCCTAGGGGACGGACCTTGCGTACGGGGGTCGGCCGGGCCGGAAAATCATTGGCATCCGGCGTCGGCGCTCACCTAAGATCTCCGCTCTTGCCCGCCTCCGTTCACGGAGTGCCGCCGCCCGGACGGAAACCGGCCGGCCCGACCGACCACCTGCTCGTAGGTCCCCGGAGGCATCCCCTTGTCCACGCCCGTCGACGACCCCCTGGATCCCCTCTCCCGAGAGCGCTCCCACCTCGCCGGTTCCCGTGCCGCCCTGCGCGCGATGCGGGAGGACGTCGAGTCCCTCGACATCAGCGACGTCACCGCGAACTGGGTCAACGCCGAGGTCCTCGCCCGCCAGATCGACGAGCGCATCAAGGCGCTGGCCGACCTCAGTGACACCCCGCTGTTCTTCGGCCGGCTCGACTATCTGCATGCGCCGGGCGCCGAGGGGGCGGAGGGCGCGGAGGGCGAGCGCTTCTACATCGGGCGCCGGCATGTGCACGACGCCGAGGGCGACCCGATGGTCATCGACTGGCGGGCACCGGTGTCGCAGCCGTTCTACCGGGCGTCCAAGAAGGACCCGATGGACATCGCGCTGCGCCGCCGCTTCGGCTACACCGGCGGCGATCTCACGGCGTACGAGGACGAGCACCTCTCCGACCCGCAGGAGGCGGCCCGCACCAGCAAGCTGCTCCAGCGGGAGATCGAGCGTCCGCGCGTCGGCCCGATGCGCGACATCGTGGCGACGATCCAGCCCGAGCAGGACGAGATCGTACGGTCCGGGCTCGGCGGGACGGTGTGCGTGCAGGGCGGCCCCGGCACCGGGAAGACGGCGGTCGGCCTGCACCGGGTCGCCTACCTCCTGTACGCCCACCGCGAGCGCCTCGCCCGCACCGGCACCCTGGTGATCGGGCCGAACAAGTCCTTCCTCCACTACATCGAACAGGTGCTCCCGGCCCTCGGTGAGTTGACGGTCCGCCAGGCGACCGTGGACGACCTGGTCGCCCATGTCGAGGTGCGCGGCACGGACGAGGCGACGGCCGCGGTCGTCAAGGGGGACGCACGGCTGGCGGAGGTGCTGCGGCGGGCGGTCTACTCGCACGTGACCATGCCGACGGAGGCGGTGGTCGTCGTCCGCGGATCCCGCCGGTGGCGCGTCCCGGCGTACGAACTCGAAGAGACCGTACGGGAGTTGCTGGACCGCGGCATCCGCTACGGTGCCGCCCGCGAGGCCCTTCCGCAGCGCATCGCACATGCCGTGCTGGTGCAGATGGAACGGTCGGGGGAGGCGCCGGACGACCGGGTGCAGGACGCGGTGGCCCGCAACAGCGCCGTGAAGGCGGCCGTGAAGGCGATCTGGCCGCCGGTCGACCCGGCGAAGCTGGTGCTGCGGCTGCTGACGGACGCGGACTTCCTTGCCGAGCACGCCGCCGGAATCCTGTCCGGGGACGAGCAGAAGACGATCCTGTGGGCGAAGCCGGTGCGGTCGGTGAAGTCCGCGAAGTGGTCGGCGGCGGACGCGGTGCTGATCGACGAGGTGGCCGACCTCGTGTCCCGGACGGCGTCCCTCGGCCATGTCGTGCTCGACGAGGCGCAGGACCTCTCCCCCATGCAGTACCGGGCGGTGGGGCGGCGCTGTACGACCGGGTCGGCGACGGTGCTCGGTGACCTGGCGCAGGGCACGACGCCGTGGGCGACGCGCAGTTGGGACGAGGCGCTGGCGCACCTCGGCAAGTCGGAGGGGGTCATCGAGGAGCTGACGGCCGGTTTCCGCGTCCCCACGGACGTGATCGCGTACGCCTCCCGTCTGCTCCCGCACATCGCGCCGGGGCTGGCTCCGGTGGCGTCGATCCGGGAGAATCCCGGGTTCTTCGAGGTCCGTCCGGTGTCGGAGACGGCCGACGTGGTCGCCGCGTGCGGGGAGTTGCTGCGGCGGGAGGGGTCGGTCGGCCTGATCGCCGCGGACGCGCGGGTCGCGGCGCTGGCGGAGGCGCTGGCCGAGGCGGGTATCGGGTACCTCTCCCCCGGCGAGGAGACGACCCACGAGACCCGGCTGACCCTGGTCCCCGCGTCCCTCGCGAAGGGTCTGGAGTACGACTACGTCGTCCTGGACGAGCCCTGCGCGGTGGTGGACGGCGAGCCGGACGAACGGACCGGGTTGCGGCGGTTGTATGTCGCGCTGACGAGGGCGGTGTCCGGGTTGGTGGTGGTGCATGCGGCGGGGTTGCCGTCGCAGCTGGGGTGAGGGCCGGGGGTTCGGGGTGACGCCGGCTCGTGTTTCGTGTGCGGGCCGGTGGGGGCCGGTCGCGCAGTTCCCCGCGCCCCTGAAGGGGTTGCGGACCCGCCGGTTGATTGGCTGAGGGTGCTGCCGGCTGGTGTTCGTCTGCGGGCCGGTGGGGGTGGATCGCGCAGTTCCCCGCGCCCCTGAAGGGGTTGCGGACCCGCCGGTTGATTGGTTGAGGGTGCTGCCGGCTGGTGTTCGTCTGCGGGCCGGTGGGGGTGGATCGCGCAGTTCCCCGCGCCCCTGAAGGGGTTGCGGACCCGTCGGTTGATTGGTTGAGGGTGCTGCCGGCTGGTGTTCGTGTGCGGGGCGGTGGGGGCTGGTCGCGCAGTTCCCCGCGCCCCTGAGGGGGTGGGGCTGAGGGGGATGGGTGCGTGGGTACGGCGTTGCTCGGTGGGGCGTTGCTCGTGTGTCTACCGGGTGGGGGGCTGGCTCTGGGCGGCGGGGGTCGGGACTCCCCCTGTTCCTCCGTCCAGTGCGGCTCGCCAGTTCGCGACCGCGGTTGTGGACACGGGGCCGTTCCAGCCCTGGGGGCGGGCCGCGCCGCCGATGTGGAAGGCGTTGATGCCGGCGTTCTGGAGGGTGGGGACGTGGTCGAGGCGGAGGCCGCCGCCGACCAGGATGTGCTGCTCGTACCCGGGTTCTCCGGCCCTCTCCGCCTCGGCGAGCAGCGTGGGCAGGCCCTCGTCCACGCCCTCCGCCGCGCCGGCCGTGAGGTAGGTGTCCAGCCCCGGCATCCCGTCGAGCTGCTTGCGCAGTGCGTCCCGGTCGGCGGCGCGGTCGATGGCACGGTGGAAGGTCCACCGGCACCCGTCCAGCACGGCCACCACCCGCTCGACGGCCTCCAGATCGACCCCGCCGTCCGCGTCGAGGAACCCGAGCACGAACTCGTCGGCCCCGGCGTCCCGCATCGCCCGCGCCGTCCGGATCACCCGCTCGACGTCCCCCACCGCGAACCCGTCCGCCAGCCTCAGCATCACGCGCAGGTCGATGTCGACGGCGGCACGGACACCGGCGAACGTCTCCACCGGCGGGGTCAGGCCGTCGGCCGCCATGTCGGTGACCAGTTCGAGCCGATCCGCACCTCCGGCCTGGGCGGCGACCGCGTCCTCGACGCCGAGGGCGATCACCTCCAGGACTGCACGCTTGCTCATGGGACCCCATTCCTCGGTATTGGACGACGCTAGAGGTCTAGCCCAAACAGGTCTAGTCCAATCCCACCCTACGCCGCCCACCCAAGATCAGCCCACACCACAACCCGGCCAACGGCACACCGAGCCGACCACGCCCCCGACCAACGAACCAACGGAACCCCACCCCCTCAGGGACGCGGGGAACTGCGCGACCGGCCCCCACCTGCCCGCACACGAACACCAGCCGGCAGCACCCTCAGCCAGTCAACCGGCGGGTCCGCAACCCCTTCAGGGGCGCGGGGAACTGCGCGACCAGCCCCCACCCACCCGCAGACGACCGCGAATCGTCAACGCCCCCGACCAACGAACCGACGGAACCGCACCCCCTCAGGGGCGCGGGGAACTGCGCGACCAACCCCCACCCACCCGCACACGAACACCAGCCGGCACCACCCCGAACCCCCGGCCCCCTCCCCCCTCACCCGAAAATGTTCAGCTCCTTCGGCTCAACCCCCACCAGCTCATACCCCGCCCCCTCCACCGGCCGCCCCGCATACAACCGCAGCAGCGTCGCCGCATCCCCGATGTACCGGGCCGGAGGCCGCCCCGCCGCCGCGTCACCCAGCCGCACCGGCTCATCGACATCGTCCAGATCCGCATGCAGCGGAACATGCCGCCGATCCCGCGTCAGCCAGGCAAGCAGCCGAACCGCATCCGCCATCCCCGCCCCCGCATACGCCCCCGGCGCCCCCCGCACCTCCCGCACATCCCCCGCATGCACCCACTCCCCGAGCGCGATGCCGTCCAGCGCCCCGCCCGCCCGGGCGATCACGGGCCCCGCCTCGGTCATCCCGCGCTCCAACTCGTCGACGACCCGCGCATCACTCCACTCGGCCCGCTCGGCGATGTCCCGGTCGTTGGACTCCGGCGAGAACACACCCTCCTCGAACCGGTTCTCCACCACCCGCATCAACGCGGCCGAACAGTGCGCCAGCACATCCCGCACCGACCACCCCGGACACGCCACCGTCGGCAACGCGAAGTCCGCGGCCGACCGCCCCCGCAACAGCGGCACCAGCGCATCCCGCTCGACGACCAACAGCCGCCCCGGCAGTTCCGGATCCCGTACGTCGTGCACGTCAGCAGAAGTCATGCCCTCCACGCTAGGCGCTCCACCGGCAACGCCGCAGGGGTGCCACGATCGTCCGTCAGTCGTCTGCGGACCCGTCACAGCTGATCGCGCAGTTCCCCGCGCCCCCGGCGCCACTCACGAACCAACGGGACTCGAACCCCCTCAGGGGCGCGGGGAACTGCGCGACCCACCCCCACCCACCCGC
>NZ_JBIDDQ010000041.1:0-55644 GCF_043195415.1 Streptomyces sp. Y7 | reverse complement strand
CAGATGTGCTGTTCGTTGACGCCCGCCGCTGCGGGCGGACACCCCCCGGCACGCCCCCTCCTCGCCGCCGGCGACCACAGCTGCTTCGTGGCGCAGGCCCACCAGCTTTTAGGGGCGCGGGGAACTGCGCAAACGGTCGCGACAACGGCAGTCACGTCACGGCGCAGCCCGCCTGCAACGCCCCTTCTCGGGGGCGCGGGGAACTGCGCGACGGCCGTAACGGCGACGGTCACGTCTGGGCACAGGCCGCCTGCGACGCCCTTCTCGGGGGCGCGGGGAACTGCGCGACGGCCGTAACGGCGACGGTCACGTCTGGGCACAGGCCGCCTGCAACGCCCTTCTTGGGGGGCGCGGGGAACTGCGCGAGCGGCCACGACGGGCCCGCAGTCGCCGGACGGCATGCCGAGGCACCCCCTGGGGCGCGACGCCATCCCCGTCGCACCGCTTCCTCACTCCATCCCGGCCTCCCACTGGCCGCTCCCCCCATCCGCCCGGACACTGGACGGGTGCGCACTGTCAAAGCGACGGCCGCTGCCGTCACCGTGGCCCTGGCCGCCGGCGCTGCCAGCGTCGCCGCCGGGCGGTTCGCCAGTGGCGCCGCGCTGACGGCGCCCCCCGGCAGGCCCCTGCCCACCGAACCCCGTCTCACCGTGCACGCCACGGCCGCCGGCCAGATCGCGCTCACCCGCGACCTGGCCTCCCTGCGCCCCGGCACCTACGGCCTGGCCGGCGACGGCTCGCACGCGGTCGTCGGCCCCGTCCTCGCCGCGGCGAAGCACTCCGCCGACACCGTCGTACGCCGCCTCGAACGCGTCACGCACGGCACCTTCCAGCCCGGCGACAGCGTCTGGCTCACCCCGAACGTCTACGTCGGCAACCCGAGCGCCGCCCTCGGCCTCGACCACGCCGACGTCGACATCCCCGGTGAACTCGGCTCCCTGCCCGCCTGGTTCGTCCCCGGCGCCCGGGACACCTGGGTCATCGCCGTGCACGGCCTCGGCACCACACGCGAACAGGCCATGAACGTCATGCGGTTCCTGAGCGGCCGCCACTTCCCGGTCCTCGCCCTCGCCTACCGCGGCGACCTGGGCGCACCCCGCCCGACGGACGGCCTCAACCACCTCGGTGAGACCGAGTGGCGGGACCTGGACGCGGCGATGCGCTACGCCATGCGGTACGGCGCCCAGCAGCTCGTGCTGCTCGGCTGGTCCACCGGCGCGACCATGGCGCTGCGGGCCGCCGCGCGCTCAGGACTGCGCGACCGGGTCTCCGGCCTGGTGCTGGACTCCCCGGTCCTGAGCTGGGAGACCACGCTCCGTGCTCTCGCCACGGCCCGCCACACGCCCAGCGCGCTGCTGCCGCTCGCGGTCCGCGCCGCACAGGGCCGCACCGGTATGAGCTCCGACGGCCGGGCTCTCGCCGCGCCGGCCGTCCCCACCCTCGTCTTCCACGGCCCCGACGACCGGGTGGCCCCCTGGGACCTGTCCCGCCGCCTGGCCGACGCCCACCCCAACCTGGTGACCCTCCAGAGGGTCGACCGCGCCCCCCACGCGGCCATGTGGAACGCCGACCCGGAGTCCTACGAGGAGTCCCTGCGCCGCTTCATGACGCCGCTCATGTGATGTCCCGGGGCGCCTTGAGACTGCTCGTACGGCCTTCCGGGGACCGTCGCGGTGCGTTTGCGGCGCTCCCCGCGTCCGTGCTGACCGCACCTTTTGCGGAGCATCGACGAGCCGTCCGCACGGCCCCTCAGGCAGCGGTCCGGGGGATTCCGTTTAAGGGCGTACGAGTGGCCTGATATCGGCCCTCAGCTGCTCGCCGGACCCCGTGCGTTGGCCATCCCCGTCGCCCCTCGTGACATTCCGTTTGGGTTTTCGGACCGTCAACCGGAAGACTGCACCCGTGACGTCCCGTATCCCGCGCGACTCCAGGCTTCGACTCGTCCGCCCGCGACCCCTGGCCGCCGCCCCCCGAGCCGTGAACCAGCGGCGCCCCCGGCGCCCCGCCCCACGCCCCCCGGAGGGCACACCGGCCCGCGCCGAGCTGGCCAGAATGGCTCGTTCCGGATTGGCCGCCGCGGCCCGTGTCGCCCACTGGGCCGACACCGCCCTGCGTCCCGGCCGCGGCGGCACCGACTCCGACGGCAGAGGCACCCTCTCCGACGCGACCGCCGAACGGGCGGCCACCGACCTGGGCCTGACCGTGGCTCAGGTGCGCGCCGACTGGGACACCGCGCGGCTCGCCGGTCTCGTCGAGGTGCACGGCGACAGCGCCCGCCCCGGCTGGCGACTGCGCGCCTGGGACCGCGACGACAGTGCCGTACTGCGCGGCTGGGTGGCCCTCTTCGACGCCTGGTCGCTCGCCCACCCGGAACCCGACCACTTCGAGCACGGCGCCGTCGCCGACGTCGTCTCGGCCCTGCCCCAGGTGCTCTCCTTCCTCCAGCTGTCCGCCGGGCCCGTCCCCGTGGAGCAGCTGCTGGACCTGCTGGAGCAGCGCGTCACGGAACTGCGCACCGAGCGGTGCGAGATTCCCTACGGGCCGCGCCCCGAGCCGATCACCGCCCCGGCCGCCGTCGTGGACACGCCCCTCGCCCCGCTGCTGGACTGGGCCCTGCACGCTCTCTCCTCCGTCGGCGCCCTCACCTGCGGTGACGGACAGGCCACGCTCACCCCGCTCGGCAGCTGGGCCGTCTGGGTCAAGCTGGAGCAGATCTGCGTCGCCGCCCAGAGCCCCGCCGGGAACATCGAGCAGGCCGCCGAGGACATGCTGCGCGGCTGTGCCCAGCTGCGCCCGAACGCCGCCCGTGACGAGTACCGCGCCTGGCTCGCCGCCCGCCCCGTCGGCAGCGCCGTCACCGAACTCCTGGTCGCCGCCCGCGGCGACGACGCCCTCCTGCGCGGCCTCGCCTTCGAGGCGCTGCGCGTCGTCGGCGCCCCCGCCGAGCCCGACGTACGCGCCGTCGTCGACGAGCCCACTCTGCGCCCTTACGCCCTGCTGTGGCTGGCCGAGCACGACGGCGTCGACCCGGAGGACGCCCACGAGGTGCTCACCCGGGAAGAGGCCACCTGGCTGTGGGTCGACACCGCCGCCGCCGTCACCGACCACGGCGAGGCCCCGATGCTGGTGCGGCACCTGGAGTCCGCGCTCCAGCCGACCGTCCCCGCGCTCCTGGACGCGATGCGTGCCGTGGGGCACCCCCGCACCGTGCAGGTCCTGGTCGCGCTCGCCGCCGCGCACCCCGACCCCGCCCTGGCCAAGGCGGTGCGCCGCGCCGCCTTCCAGGTGCACACCGGGGGGAGCTGAGGGGGCCTAGCCCTTGATCTCGGGGGCGTAGGTCCCGAAGCTCCATACGTTGCCCTCGAGGTCCCGGGCCATGTAGTCCCGCGAGCCGTAGTCCTGGTCCGTCGGGGGCATCAGGATCTCCGCGCCGTGCTCCACGGCCCTGCGGTGGTGTGCGTCGACGTCCGCCACGACGACGTACACCCCGGTGGTGCCCGAGTCCTTCATCACCTTGTCGAAGGCGCTGCCGGTGCCCTTCGAACCGAGCATCACCGCGCCGTTGCCCTGTGCCAGCTCGGCGTGCGCCACCTTGCCGTCCTCGCCCTCGTACACCGCGAGTTCCGTGAACCCGAAGGCCTCCGTAAGCTGTTCGATCGCCGCTTTCGCGTCCTTGTACAGCAGCGTCGGGTAGATGCTCGGACGCCCCTCACCGGTGCCTGTCATGCCGATCACCCCTTTGTGATCCCCACCTCTGATGGATGCGCCCAGTCTGGCAGCGACCACTGACAACGGCCCGCGAACCGAACGCACACCCCCCGAAGTGCCGTACGTCACGGCAGGGCGCCCGAACACCCGATCCCAGAAAAAGTGGTTGCACGGCCCCGTTAGACTGGCCTCATGGCCATTCTCCTCGCGCATTAGACGGCGGGAACGTCCTCAGCCGCCCATCCCGCCACCTACCCCTGCCTGGAGTCTGTCCGTGATCTCCGCCTCCGGTATCGAGCTGCGCGCCGGTGCGCGCGTCCTCATCGAGTCCGCGACCTTCCGCGTCGCCAAGGGCGACCGCATCGGCCTGGTCGGCCGCAACGGCGCCGGCAAGACCACTCTCACCAAGTGCCTCGCGGGCGAGGGCATCCCCGCCGGCGGCAACATCACCCGCTCCGGCGAGGTCGGCTACCTCCCGCAGGACCCCCGCACCGGCGACCTCGACGTCCTCGCCCGCGACCGGATCCTCTCCGCGCGCGGCCTGGACGTACTGATCCGCAAGATGCGCGACAACGAACAGCGCATCGCCAACGGCCAGGGCGCCACCCGCGAGAAGGCACTCAGGCAGTACGAGCGCCAGGAGACGGAGTTCCTCACCAAGGGCGGGTACGCAGCCGAGGCCGAGGCCGCCACCATCGCCGCCGCGCTCAACCTGCCCGACCGGGTGCTCGGCCAGCCGCTGCACACCCTCTCCGGTGGTCAGCGCCGCCGTATCGAGCTCGCCCGGATCCTGTTCTCCGACGCGGACACCCTGCTGCTCGACGAGCCCACGAACCACCTCGACGCCGACTCGATCGTCTGGCTGCGCGACTACCTGAAGACCTACCGCGGCGGCTTCATCGTGATCTCCCACGACGTCGACCTGGTCGAGACGGTCGTGAACAAGGTGTTCTACCTGGACGCCAACCGCGCCCAGATCGACGTCTACAACATGGGCTGGAAGCTCTACCAGCAGCAGCGCGAGGCCGACGAGAAGCGCCGCAAGCGCGAGCGGCAGAACGCCGAGAAGAAGGCCGCCGCACTGCACTCGCAGGCCGACAAGATGCGCGCCAAGGCCACCAAGACGGTCGCCGCGCAGAACATGGCCAAGCGTGCCGACCGGCTGCTCGCCGGGCTCGAAGCGGCACGCGTCTCCGACAAGGTCGCCAAGCTCCGTTTCCCGGAGCCGGCGCCCTGCGGCAAGACCCCGCTGACCGCCGAGGGCTTGTCGAAGTCGTACGGCTCACTGGAGATCTTCACCGACGTCGACCTGGCGATCGACAAGGGGTCCCGGGTCGTCATCCTCGGCCTCAACGGTGCCGGCAAGACCACCCTGCTCCGGCTCCTCGCCGGTGCCGAGCAGCCGGACACCGGCGCCGTGATCCCCGGCCACGGCCTCAAGATCGGCTACTACGCGCAGGAGCACGAGACCCTCGACCCGGAGCGCTCGGTCCTGGAGAACATGCGCTCCTCCGCGCCCGACCTGGACCTCGTCGAGGTCCGCAAGGTGCTCGGTTCGTTCCTGTTCTCCGGTGACGACGTCGACAAGCCGGCCGGTGTCCTCTCCGGCGGTGAGAAGACCCGCCTCGCCCTCGCCACCCTCGTGGTGTCGTCGGCGAACGTGCTGCTCCTCGACGAGCCGACGAACAACCTCGACCCGGCCAGCCGCGAGGAGATCCTCGGCGCGCTGCGCACCTACAAGGGCGCCGTCGTCCTGGTCACCCACGACGAGGGCGCCGTCGAGGCGCTTCAGCCGGAGCGGATCATTCTGCTGCCGGACGGCGTCGAGGACCTGTGGGGCGCCGATTACGCGGATCTCGTCGCCCTCGCTTGATCGAATGCGTGATCAACAGGCTATGGATCATTCGGCCCATCGGTGATCCATCATCTGTGTGAGATCTCCTCGTACCGAGGTGTGTGCTACATCGAATTCGCGGCCGAGTCCTTTATCGACAAGGGCTCGGCCGTCGTGCTGCCCTGACCTGGGCCTTCGTGAAAGAACCCGTTCGGCCGTACGGACAGAACAGGTCGGAATTCGAGATTCCGCATGTGGGGATGTGCTCCTGTCGTCACAACCATGTCTCACGGACCTTGCCGAATGGGTGGCCATGAAGGCCCGGAGGGGTGATCATGAGGAGACCAGAGCGCACTTCCCATGAGGAGGCACGGGTGGCCGAGACTCTGAAGAAGGGCAGCCGGGTAACCGGCGCCGCGCGCGACAAGCTCGCGGCAGACCTGAAGAAGAAGTACGACTCCGGTGCGAGCATTCGGGCGCTGGCCGAGGAAACCGGTCGCTCGTATGGCTTCGTTCACCGGATGCTCAGCGAATCGGGCGTCACGCTCCGTGGGCGTGGCGGGGCGACGCGGGGCAAGAAGGCCGCATCGTCCTGAGCCCGGGCGGCCCATCGGCTTCGATGGTGGCCACCCGGTCGGTCGGTTGACTGGCCGGGTGGTTACTGTGCAGTCACTTAGTGGGTGCCTCTCCGGCATCCCGGAATGACCGCACGCATCGGAGGCACCGCATGGCTTCGCCCGACCAGGAACTCGCTCCCCTGCTCGACAAGAACGGCGTACGGCTCACCGTCGACGGCGCGATCGCCACGGTGACCCTGACGAACCCGGCCAAACGCAATGCGCAGAGCCCCGCCATGTGGCGGACGCTCGCGGAGGCCGGGCAGATCCTGCCGGGCAACGTGCGGGTCGTGGTGCTGCGCGGCGAGGGCCAGGCCTTCTCCGCCGGACTCGACCGGCAGATGTTCACCCCCGAGGGGATCGAGGGCGAGCCGTCCTTCGTGGAACTCGCGCGCAGCAGCGACGGTGAACTCGACGCTGCCATCGCCGAGTTCCAGGACGGCTTCACCTGGTGGCGGCGCAACGACATCGTGTCCATCGCCGCCGTGCAGGGCTATGCCATCGGGGCGGGCTTCCAGCTCGCGCTCGCCTGTGACGTGCGCGTCGTCGCCGACGACGTGCAGTTCGCCATGCGCGAGACCAGCCTCGGCCTCGTGCCGGACCTGACGGGCACGCATCCGCTCGTCGGACTGGTCGGCTACGGCCGCGCGCTGGAGATCTGCGTGACGGGGCGCTTCGTGCTGGCCGAGGAGGCCGTGAGCAGCGGCCTCGCCAACCTCGCGGTGCCCGCCGACCAGCTCGACGACGCCGTACGGGATCTGGCGGGGGCGATCGTCGCCGCGCCGCGCGACGCCGTCATCGAGACCAAGGCGCTGATCCGTGGCGCCGTGGACCGTACGTACGACGAGCAGCGGGGCGCCGAGCGCGCCGCGCAGGCACGCCGGCTGCGGGATCTGGCCGGCCTCGGCGAGTAGCACGAGGGCGGTCAGCCGACGGCCGTCACCAGCACGGCCACCGTCGGACGGTCCGTCAGTGCCTCGTGCACCCTTCTGCGGACCTCCCGGGCCACGTCCAGGGCCCGGTGGTCCCCGCTCACCGCGATCTCGACCCGCACATGCCGGTGCGGCAGGGCGGCCGTGCCCTGCCGCTCCTCGATGTGCGCCGGGTGACCCAGCCCGCCCAGGGCGGCGGTCAGCCGGCCCACCCCCGGCACCGCCAGCGCCGCCGCGGCGACACGTTCCTCGTCGGGGTTCGCGGGCTCGGCGGCGGCCGCCGGCTCCGGCGGCCGTACGGAATCAGGCTCGGCCTCCTCGTCGAGCAGGGCCGTCACCCGTAGGTCCACCTCCGTCACCCTCAGGCCGAGGCGTTCCCTCGCCGCGGCCGTCAGCAGTGCGCGCAGCCGGTCCGCCGCCATCGGCAGCGGTTCGGCCGGCGTCGCCGCGAAGTCGGCCGTCACCCGCAGCGGGCCCGGCGGCAGGGCGCTCGGCGGTGCCGGTACGGCCGCCTCGTGGGTGTCCTCCGGGTCGCTGAGCGCGATCCGCAGCGCTTCCACCCGTACCCCGCGCACGTCTCCGGCCGCGCGCCGCAGGACCGCCGCGGCCGCCTGCTCGAAGATCCACGCGCCGTCGGTGGCGCCCCCGAGCGGAAGCAGCCTCCCGAGCCTCACCTGCTGCCGGACCGCCTGAGTCCACCTGTCCGCCGTCGTCATTCCTCCAGCCTGCCCCATCCCTGAAGCGCGGTGCGGCAACCGCGCTTACGGTGGTCGAAGGAACGAAAGGCCGAAGGGACGGACGGCGATGACCGACACGGAGCAGAACCGGACGCAGAACCCTGAGGAGATGGCGCAGTCGCGCCGGACCACCAAGCGTGGTGGCGGCGACCCGGCCGGCCGAGGGCGGACCACCATCGCCGACGGTGTCGTGGAAAAGATCGCCGGAATGGCGGCCCGCGACGTGGTCGGCGTGCACGCCATGGGCAGCGGGATCAGCCGCACCTTCGGCGCCGTACGGGAACGGGTACCCGGCACGTCGAAGTCCGTGACCCGTGGCGTCAGCGCGGAGGTCGGCGAGGTGCAGACCGCGCTCGATCTGGAGATCGTCGTCGACTACGGCGTGTCGATCGCCGACGTGGCACGCGCCGTTCGGGAGAACGTCGTCGGCGCCGTCGAGCGGATGACGGGCCTGGAGGTCGTCGAGGTCAACATCGCGGTGAGTGATGTGAAGCTTCCCGAGGAAGAGGAAGAAGAGCCGGCGCAGCCCCGGATTCAGTGAGCAGGGACGCGGTGAGGCGCCGGCGGCAACCGATCGGAGGGCATCATGAGCATGGCCGTGGTCGGCATGATCGCCGGCATGGCGCTGGGCTTCGCCGGGTACTTCGGCGGGTTCGGAGCCTTCCTGCTGGTGGCGGCCCTGGGCGCCGTCGGCCTCGCCGTCGGCCGGTTCGCGGAGGGGGACTACGAACTCGGCGACTTCTTCCGCCAGCGTGACGGCCGGCGCGAACGGCGGTGACGTCCGTGAGCGCCCAGGCCGCGGACCCGGGCAGGCCTTCGCCCGTCGTCCCGGCCGGTGACCGCGGGGCGACCAGGATCGCCGACCGGGTCGTCACGAAGATCGCCTCCCAGGCGGCCCGCGAGGCCGTGGGCCGGCTGCCCAAGGACGCCGCCCGCGCCTACGCCCATGTCGCCGTCCGCCCCCAGGCGTCCCAGGGGACCGCTGTCGAGGCCGCCCGGGTCCGCGTCCACGTCGAACTCGACTACCCCACCGACATCGGCTCCCGGTGCGCGGCCGTGCGTCGGCGGGTCGTGGAACGGGTAGGCGCGTTGGTGGGCATGGAGGTGCCGGAGGTCGCCGTGCACGTGGAGCGGCTGCACCCGGCGCCCGGACAGGGCGCGGCACAGCGGAGGACGCGATGAGCGAGTCCCAGGGGTCCGAGGGCGGCACACAGCCACTTCCGGTTCTGGAGAAGGAGGCCGGCCCGGAGCCTCTCGACCAGTCGGCGTCGGCGGCGGACTACGAGCCCCCGGCCGTGCTCGACGGCGAGGGCGGCCGTGAGCGCCGCTTCTGGTCGGCCCGCCGGATCCCGGCCGCGATCACCGCGCTCGTGCTGCTGTTCCTCGCGGTCGTCTTCCTGTACGACATCGCCTCGGTGCGGGCCGGCCGGCCCCCGATGGCCTGGCGCCGTGAACTGGCCCACCAGCTCGCCGAGCGCCCCCTCGACGACATCTGGGTACTGGTCGGCGCGGGCGTCGCCGCCGCCCTCGGCCTGTGGCTGCTCGTGCTGACCGCGACGCCCGGCCTGCGTCAGGTGCTGCCGATGCGGCGCACCCACGCCGACGTACGCGCCGGCCTCCACCGCGACTTGGCCGCCCTCGTCCTGCGCGACCGGGCCATGGAGATCTCCGGCGTCCAGTCGGTCCGGGTACGGATGAAGCGGACCAAGGCCGACGTCCGCGCGGTCTCGCACTTCCGCGACCTGGACGACGTACGCGCCGACCTGGACGCCACGCTCGCCGACGCGATCAGGGGCCTGGGACTGTCCCGCCCGCCGGCGCTGTCGGTGCATGTCCGCCGGCTCGGACGGAAGGGGTGAGGGCCGTGCTCAGGGTCGTCAACCGGCTGCTGATCGGGTTCGTCGGACTGGTGCTGCTCGTGCTCGGCGGCTCGGTGCTCGCCGTCGGTCTGGGCGCCCCGGCGCCCTCCTGGTGGATCCACGACGACCGCCACGACGTGCTGCTCAGCGACGCCGAGCGGACGCGCTGGCGCGACGACGGCTGGTGGTGGCCGACGGTCATCGCGGTCCTGGTGGTCCTGGTCCTGCTCGCTCTGTGGTGGCTGACCGCGAACCTGCGCCGGCGCCGCCTCACGGAGGTCCTCGTGGACACCGGGGACGGCGAGGGCGCGCTGCTGCGGGGCCGGGCCCTGGAGAGCGTGCTGGCGAACGAGGCGGCGGGCCAGGAGGGCGTCCAGCGCGCCCATGTGCACCTGACGGGCCGGCGCAGCACCCCGGAGACCCGGGTACGGCTCCTGCTGGCGCCCCATGTGAACCCGGGGACGGCGTTGAGCGACCTCACCGCCCAGGCCCTGGCCCACGCCCGCACCTCGGCGGGCCTGGCGTCACTGCCGGCGGAGGTCCGCCTGAAGGGCGTCAAGCACGGGGCCGAAAGGGTCAGTTGAGACGACGTGGTCGCCCCGGCCACCGCGTGGAAGGCAGCGCCCATGACGGTTCGGCATCCCGCCGCGCAGGCGGGCGGACGGTTCAAGCGTCTGTCCGAGGCGGCGGCCCACTTCACCAGCTCCCTGCCCTTCTACCTCCTGTGCGTGGCGCTGGTGTGCTTCTTCATCGTCGCGCACGTGGCGGGACTGGGGGACACCTGGCTGTTCCTGGCCGGGGACATGATGACCGCGGTGACCCTGCTGCTCCTGGCCCTGCTGAAGAACTCCGAGCAACGCGCCGAGCTCGCGATCCAGCGGAAACTGGACGCCATCGCGGCCGCGCTCCTGGAGGAACGTGAGGGCAGGACCAGCGAGGCCACCGAGGATCTGCGGCGAGCCATCAGGCTGGACGAGGACGTCTGAGCGCGCCGGTGGCTCGGGCGGCGACTCAGAACCCGTGCCGCATCCCGCCGTCCACGGGCAGCATGATCCCGGTCAGATACGACGCCGCCGGCGACAGCAGGAACGCCGCCGCCCGCCCGAACTCCTCCGGGTTGCCGTACCGCCGCAACGGAATCCGCGCCTCGTTCGCGGCCCGTGTCGCCTCGGGGTCCGCCGACATCCCGTCCAGCTCGCGCACCCGGTCCGTGTCGATTCGGGCCGGCAGCAGCCCGACCACCCGAATCCCGCGCGGCCCCAGTTCGTCGGAGAGCGACTTGGCGAACCCGGCGAGCCCCGGCCGCAGACCGTTCGAAATGGTCAGCCCGGGAATCGGCTCGTGCACCGACCCCGACAGCACGAACCCGATGACCCCGCCCTCGTCGAGCTCCGCCGCTGCCGCCCGGGCGAGCCGCACCGCGCCGAGGAACACCGACTCGAACGCGGACTGCCACTGCTCGTCCGTGTTGTCCGCGACGAACCCGGCCGGCGGCCCGCCGACGCTCACCAGGATGCCGTCGAAGCCGCCGAAGGCGTCCCGGGCGGCGGCGATGAGCCGGGCCGGGGCGTCCGGCTCCGCGTTGTCGACGGCCACCCCGAGCGCGTTCGGCCCCAGTTCGGCCGCCGCGTCGGCGACCCGCTTCTCGTCCCGGCCGGTCACGACGACCTTCGCCCCGTCGGCCACCAGCTCACGCGCCGCCGCGTTGCCCAGTCCACGGGTCGCCCCCGTGACCACGTACACCCGGTCCCTCAGTCCAAGATCCATGGCCCCTATCCTGCCCCTTCGCCCCCGTACAGGGCGAGGGCGGTGTTCACCAGACCGATGTGGCTGAACGCCTGCGGGAAGTTGCCGAGGTGGCGGCCGGAGACCGGGTCGTACTCCTCGGCCAGCAGGCCCACGTCGTTGGTGAGCCCCACCAGCCGGTCGAACAGCTCGCGTGCCTCCTGCGTGCGGCCCGTCATGTGCAGCGCCTCCGCCAGCCAGAACGAGCAGGCGAGGAACGTGCCCTCGTCGCCGGGCAGTCCGTCGACGGCCGTCCGGTCGGTGCTGTAGCGGCGCAGAAACCCCTGGTGACTGAGCTCGGCGCGGATCGCGTCGATGGTGCCGACCACGCGCGGGTCGTCGGGCGGCAGGAAGCCGACGCGTGGGATGAGCAGCAGTGCGGCGTCCAGTTCACGGGAGCCGTAGGACTGCGTGAAGGTGTTCCGCTCGGCGTCGTAGCCCTTCTCCAGCACCTCGCCGCGCACCTCGTCGCGGAACTTCCGCCAGCCGTCGAGGTCGCCCTCCAGCTCCGGGTTCTTCTCCAGGGTGCGCACCGCGCGGTCCGCGGCCACCCACACCATCACCTTCGAGTGCACGAAGTGCCGCCGGCCGCCGCGCACCTCCCACAGCCCCTCGTCCGGCTGCCGCCAGGCCGAGCGCAGCCACTCGACGAGGGCCGTCTGGATCGCCCACATGTGCGGCTTGGTGGGCAGCCCCGCGTCCCGGGCCAGCGCCAGCGAGTCCATGACCTCGCCGTACACGTCCAACTGGAGCTGTTTCACGGCCTCGTTGCCGATGCGCACGGGGGAGGAGCCGGCGAAGCCGGACAGCCACGGCACCTCGAACTCGGGCAGCCGGCGCTCACCCGCGATGCCGTACATGATCTGGAGGTCGGCCGGATCGCCCGCGACCGCGCGCAGCAGCCAGTCACGCCACGCCTCGGCCTCCAAGCGGTAGCCGGCCGAGAGGCCCACGTTGAGGGTGAGGGTGGAGTCGCGCAGCCAGCTGTAGCGGTAGTCCCAGTTGCGGACCCCGCCCAGCTCCTCGGGGAGCGAGGTGGTGGGGGCGGCGACGATGCCGCCGGTCGGCCGGTAGGTGAGTGCCTTCAGGGTGATCAGGGAGCGGATGACGGTGTCGCGGTACGGGCCGTCGTAGTGGCAGTGCCCGACCCACTTGTGCCAGTCCCGGACGCTGTTGTGCAGCGCCTTGTACGGGTTGATGAGCGGCGGGCGCGGTTCGTGCGAGGGGTGGTAGGTGAGGACGAACGCGACCTGCTCGCCCTCCTCGATGGTGAACTCCGAGTGGGTGCCGAAGTTCTCGCCCCAGGTGTGCACTTCGGGTTCGCTGCGCAGCCAGACCGAGTCCGGTCCGGCGACGGCCACCCGGTGCCCGTCGGACTCGCGCACCCAGGGCACGATCGAGCCGTAGTCGAAGCGGAGCCGCAGGGCGCTGTGCACGGTGACCCGGCCCCGCAGGCCCTGCACGATGCGGACCAGATCGGGCGCGCGGTCGCGTTGGGGCATCAGGTCGGTGACGCGGATCGCGCCGTCGTCGGTCTCCCACTCGGTGTCCAGCACCAAGGTGTCCGGGCGGTAGGCGCGGCGCGTGCAGTGGCCCTCCGAGTGTTTGGGCGCGATGCGCCAGTGCCCGTTGTTCTCGTCGCCGAGGATCCTGGCGAAGCAGGCCCCCGAGTCGAAGCGGGGCAGACACAGCCAGTCGACGGAGCCGTCCCTGCCGATCAGGGCGGCCGTCTGCTCGTCGCCGATGAGGGCGTAGTCCTCGATGCGCGGGTGCACGCAATTGCGGGTTCCCCAGGGGACGCTGGGCCAATCAGGGGTGCGGCCGGGGGAGTGAAATGTCCTGCGGGGAGCCGGAGCCGGAGCCCTCGCGGCGAAACCGCTACACCCCTGCCGGCGCCGACTCCTCCGACTCCTCCGGCACCGCGGCGGCAGCCTCCCGGTCCCGCGCCTCACGCCGAGCCAGGATCACCCACCCGATGGGCACCCCGGCCGCGAACAACCACCACTGCAAGGCGTACGCGTAGTTCAGCGGGGCGTTCTCGTTGCCGGGCTTGCCGATCAGTTCCGGAGTGTCCCCCTTGGGCTCGGGCGCCTTGAGGACGACGTATCCGCCGAGCACCCGAGCGTCCAGCCGACCGGCCTCCTGCTCGCTGTTGATCAGCATGACCTGCCGGTCGGGCAGCCCCTGGAGGTTCTTGATGCCGCTCGCCTCGGTCGTCTCGTCCGGCATCAGCCGCCCGGTGACCGTGACGGTGCCGGCCGGCGCCGGGGGGACCTTGGGGAAGGCCGTCTGGCTGGGACCGTCGGCGGGGATCCAGCCGCGGTTGACCAGCAGCACCTTGCCGTCCGTCAGCACGAAGGGGGTCAGGACGTGGAAGCCGACCTCCTCGTCGGCGTTGACGCGCCGCCGGACCACGACCTCATGCTCGGAGTCGAAGCGGCCCTGCGCGGTCACCGTGCGATACCGCTCCTTGGTGGTGACCGTGTGCCCCGGGGACGTCAGCCTCTCCACCGGTACCGGCTTCGCCTCCAGCGCGTCGGCGACCAGCTGGTTGCGGGCGCTGCGCTCCTCGTAGCGGTGCATCTGCCAGAAGCCCAGCCTGATCATCGTGGGGATCAGGATCAGGGCGATCAGCGTGAGGATCACCCACTGCCGGGACAACAGGAAGCGGTACACCCCACGACCGTACAACTCGGTCGTGGGGTGCCGGCAGCCGGGTACCTGGTCACACCTTGTCGACGATCCCCGCCTTTCCCTCCGCGCGGGCGCAATGAGCGCCGCAGAACCATTGACCGTCGACCTCGACGCCCTGCCCGATGATCTGCACACGGCAGTGCTCGCAGATGGGTGCCATGCGGTGGATCGCACAGGAGAAGCAGTCGAAGACGTGCACCGCGCCCTGCGCGTGCACCTCGAAGGTCATGCCGTAGTCGTTTCCGCAGACTTCACATGTCGCCATGCGCCACAGGGTGAGCGTTCACCGCGGTGCGGGGCGGGACGGCCCCGGGCGAGTCGCCCGGCAATCACCCGTCCGTACGGTCACCGCTCCGACGCGGGTTCGACGTCGCGAAGGAGCTGTCCGAAGGCCGCCTCGTCCACCACCGGTGTTCCGTACTGCCGGGCCTTGACCACCTTCGAGGTGCCCGAGTCCGGGTCGTTCGTGACGAGCAGGCTGGTCAGCCGGGACAGGCTCGTCGCCACATGCAGCCCGGCCTCGACCGCGCGGTCCTCCAGCAGGTCGCGCTCGATCGACGTGTCTCCCGAGAAGGCCACCCGCATGCCCTGTTTGAGCCTTTTGCCCTCTTCGTAACGCCCTGGGTTGGGATGGGGGCATGCGGGCCTTTTGCGGGACGGGCGCCAACTGGTCGGCCGGTAGCCGCCGCTGTAGCCGCCGTAGCCCCCCGCCTGCTGCCCGATCCTGGGAGTGGCGGTGTCCCGCCACTCCGTCAGCGGCCGGCACTCCTGGAGCGGCAGCCGCACGCTGCCCGCCGCCGCGGCCCGCAGACTCGGCCGGAACGCCTCGGCCAGCACGCGCGCGTCGTCCAGCGCGTGGTGCGCCCGCTGCTGCACGACGCCGAAGTGCGCGGCGAGCGACTCCAGCTTGTGGTTGGGCAGCGGCAGTGCCAGCTCCTTGGACAGCGCGATGGTGCACAGCCGCTGCCGCACCGGGGCCTCGCGCTCCGCGCGCGCGTACTCCCGCGCGATCATCTGCCAGTCGAAGACGGCGTTGTGCGCGACGAGCACCCGGCCGTCGAGCCGGGCCGAGAACTCCTCGGCGATCTCCTGGAACAGCGGCGCCGACTCCAGTACGTCACTCGTCAGACCGTGGATCCAGACCGGGCCCGGGTCACGCTCCGGGTTGACCAGCGTGTACCAGTGGTCCTCGACCTCGCCGCGCGCGTCCAGCCGGTAGACGGCCGCCGAGATGATCCGGTCGTCCCGGGCCAGTCCGGTGGTCTCCACGTCAACGACCGCGTATCCCTGGGGATACACGGCCGGCCACGATGTGGGGGAGGACGCTGCGGGCGTACGGTCTTCGAGCATGGTCACTGAGGATACGGGCCGCCACTGACAGTCCTCGCCGTCAGGTACCTTGCCCCGCCTGCCTGTTCGACCCCCGCGGACGCGGGTTCGCCAACCGTGCGGCGGGCGCCCGCCGTTGCCGTGTGTGCCGGGGTCCGCCGACGGGCGTCGAGCGTCGGTACGTCCCCGATGCCCCGCGCGGTGCGATCCTCCGCATATGACCGAACCAACGCATGGCGAGGCGCACGGCGGCGCGCTGGCGGAGCGGCTGAACTGGCTGCGCGCGGCCGTCCTCGGCGCCAACGACGGCATCGTGTCGACCGCGGGCCTCGTCGTCGGCGTGGCCGGCGCGACGGACGACCGGGACGCCCTCCTCACGGCCGGACTGGCCGGGCTGCTCGCCGGGTCGATGTCGATGGCGGCGGGGGAGTACGTCTCGGTCTCCACGCAGCGCGACTCGGAGAAGGCCGCGCTCGCCCAGGAGAGGCGGGAGTTGCGGGAACGGCCGGAGGCGGAGCTGGAGGAGCTGACGGAACTGCTGGAGCGCCGGGGGCTGTCCCGGGACGTGGCCCGGGAGGCGGCGGTCCAGTTGACGGAACGCGACGCGCTGAGGGCGCACGCGCGCGTGGAGCTCGGCATCGACCCCGACCGGCTGACCAACCCGTGGCACGCGGCCTGGGCGAGCTTTCTGGCGTTCACGGCCGGGGCGCTGCTGCCGCTGCTGGCCATGGTGCTGCCGCCGGCCCAGGGGCGGCTGACGGTCACCGTCGTCTCCGTCCTGGCCGCACTCACCCTGACCGGCTGGAGCAGCGCCCGCCTCGGCGCCGCCGCCCCGGCCCGGGCGATACTGCGCAACGTGGCGGGCGGCGCGCTCGCCATGGGGGTCACCTATGCGGCGGGATCGCTGCTGGACGTGGCGGGGGCGTAGGGCTCGATCACCCACCTGCCTTGTCCGCAGCTCAGCGGTGCTGCCCGCACCCTCGGGGCGCGCCGGGTGCCGACCCCGACGTACGGTGAGAGACGCGCTCACCACCCCCTGAGCGCTCGTACGGCCAAGAGACGAGAAGGACCCTCGCGATGCGCGCCACCACCATTCACGCCCCCTTCGACATGCGCGTCCAGGACGTGCCCGACCCCGCGGTGCACCAGCCCACCGACGCCGTGGTCCGGGTGCTGCGGGCCTGTATCTGCGGCAGCGACCTGTGGGCGTACCGGGGCGAGGCGGCCCGGCAGCCGGGCCAGCGGATCGGCCACGAGTTCCTCGGCGTCGTGGAGGAGACCGGCTCCGAGGTGAGCGGCGTGAGGAGGGGCGACCTCGTCGTCGCGCCCTTCATGTGGTCCGACGGCGTCTGCGAGTACTGCCGGGAGGGCCTGACGACCTCCTGCGAGCACGGCGGCTTCTGGGGCTCCGTCGGTTCCGACGGCGGCCAGGGCGAGGCCGTGCGCGTCCCCTTCGCCGACGCCACGCTCGTCCGGCTGCCCAAGGACGCCGCCTCCGACGAGCACCTGCTGTCCGCCCTGCTGACGCTGTCCGACGTCCTGGGCACCGGCCACCACGCCGCCCTCGGCGCCGGGGTCCGCCCGGGCGCCACGGTCGCCGTCGTCGGGGACGGCGCCGTCGGACTGTGCGCGGTGCTCGCCGCCAAGCGGCTCGGCGCCGAGCGGATCATCGCGCTCGGCCGCCACCAGGTCCGTACCGACATCGCCCGCCGCTTCGGCGCCACCGACGTCGTCGCCGAGCGCGGCGAAGCAGCCGTCGAGGCGGTGCGCGAACTGACCGGCGGGCAGGGCGCACGCGCCGTCATCGAGGCCGTCGGCACCGAGCAGTCCATGCGGACGGCCGTCAACATCACCCGCGACGGCGGCGCCATCGGCTTCGTCGGAGTGCCGCACGGCAGCGGCACCGGGCTCGACCTCGGCGTCATGTTCGACGGGAACATCGCGCTGCGCGGAGGTGTCGCGCCGGTCCGCACCTACATCCCCGAGCTGCTGCCCGACGTCCTTAACGGCACGATCGACCCGTCGCCGGTCTTCGACCTGACCGTCGGCCTGGAGGAGGTCCCGGCCGGCTACAAGGCGATGGACGAGCGCACCGCCCTGAAGGTCCTGGTCACCAACTGAGCCGGGCGCGGGGCCGGCTGACGGCGTGACGGTTCACCAGCGGATCGGCACCGGCAGCGCCGTCAGCAGCCCCGACAGCGCGACCACCACGCCCAGGGCGACGACCTCGGCCCGCGCCGGGGAGCAGGCGGTCAGCGGGTCGGCGGCGCGGCGCAGCCGGATCCGCGCCCACAGCGCCAGCGCGGCCACGGCGGCCACCAGCAGCACCTTGGCCAGCAGGGCCCGCCCGTACGCCGTCCCGCTCAGCTGGTCGAGGATCGTGTGCGACGGCATCCGGCGCAGCGAACTCCACACCCCGGTCGCGGTGATGGCGGCGAGCAGAACGGCCGCCACGCGCGCGTAGAGGCCCAGCAGCGCCGCGCCCGCCTCCCCGGCGCCCCACCCGCGCAGGGTCCGCAGGGCGTACAGCAGCCCGCCCACCCAGAGCGACGCACAGGTCAGATGCACCAGCGTCAGACCCGTGCCGAGCAGCGGGCCGTGCTCGGTCGCGGGGTGCGCGCGCAGCGCCTCGGCCACCACCACGGCGGCCAGCGGCCAGATCTGGGAGGCCGGCCGGCGGGAGAGGGCGCACAGGCCGGCCGCGGCGAAGGCGTTGACCTCCAGCAGCGCGAGCTTGCCGTCGCGCGTGGCGTACAGGCCGCCGATGTCGAGGTCGGCCGGGCTGTGCGGCACGAGGTTGCCGGTGGAGACGACGGAGGCCAGCCCTAGCGCGGCGACGAAGCCGACGCCCGCCGCATACGGCGCCCAGCCGCGCGGCCGGACCGCGGGAGCGCCGGGCACGGACCGGGCCAGCCGGTCCACGAACAGTTCCCCCAGCGCAACGCACAGCGCGGCGAACAGCACTGCACGCAGCAGCGCGATGCCGCCCGTGCCGGGCGCGGCGGCCTCCCCGGTGCCGTGCAGCGCGGCCGACGGCCCGAGCAGCGGGATCAGCGCCGCGAGCGCCACCAGGGCGACCACGGCGACGGCGCGCGCCATACCGGGGCGCGGTCCGGGCGCGCTCCCGTCGGACACGCCGGTGGAGGATCTTGTCAACGTCACCTCAAGATCTTCACAAATCAACGCAGAGCCGGGCAAGTGCCGGAAAACAAGTGGGGGCAGAGCATTCCGCCCCGGGATACGGCTCCGGCGTTGCCGGCACTCAGTCCCACCGCGTCGGCGGGTTGCCGGCACTCGGTCCCAGCGCGTCGGCGGGTTGTCGGGACTCGGTCCCAGCGCGCCGACGCGGTGCCGGGACTCGGCCCCAGCGCGCCGGATCCGCGTTGCGGCGCTCAGTGCCAGCGCGCCGGATCCGCGTTGTGGCGCTCAGTGCCAGCGCGCCGGATCCGCGCCCCACACCCCGGGCGGTCGCGCCCAGTCGCGGGGACCGTCCTCGAACGACACCGGCGGCATGGCGTACCGCAGCCGCCCGAGCGCGCTGTCCCGCTCGCCGAGCCAGGCGTCGGGAGCCTCGTACGGCACCTCGCCCGGCGGGCCAGGCCGGATCCCCTCCGTCAGCCAGAGAGCCGTACGGGCCAGGGCCAACCGTACGCAACGCCCGCCGCCCCGCTCCGCCCGCTCGGTCAGCGCCCGCAGGACGGCCGCCGCCAGCAGGTAGCCGGTGCCGTGGTCGAGGGCCTGCGCGGGCAGGGCGCCGGGACGCTCGGGCGAGCCCTCGGTCGCGGCGATCCCGGTGGCGACCTGCACGAGGCTGTCGAAGCCGCGGCGCCCGCCCCACGGCCCGTACGCGCCCCACGCCGACAACTGCGCCACGACGAGTCCGGGCCGCCGCTCCGCCAGGGCCTGCGGCGACAGGCCGAACCGGTCGAGAGAGCCCGGCCGGTAGCCGGTGACGACGACGTCAGCCGCCGCGAGGAGTTCCTCGAAGGCGCGCCGGTCCGCCGCCACGTCCAGCATCGCCGAGCGCTTACCGAAGCCCGTGTCGGTGTGCTGGTCGACCAGTTCGGGCAGCCGCGGCGCGTCCAGGCGCAGCACGTCCGCGCCGAGCAGCGCCAGTGTGCGGGTGGCGACGGGTCCCGCGATGACCCGCGTCAGATCCAGGACACGTACCCCGGCGGCGGGCAGCAGGGGAGTGCCGTCGAGCGGCGGGAGCTCACGCGCGCGTGCCGTGTCCAGCCGCTCGTGCTCGACGAGGGGCCGCCGGGCCACCGCCACCGCCTGCTCGTGCGCCGCCCACTCCCGCGGGGTACGCAGAGCGACGGCCAGCCCGCCGGCCGCGTACACGGCCTCCTCCACCTCGGATGCGGACCGTTCGGCGAGCGCAGCCCCGACGGCGTCCGGATCGTCCTGCGTCAGGCCCAGCCCGGCCAGCAGCCCGGCCCGGTGGTGCGGATAGTTCGCGTGCGTACGCACCCAGCCGTCCGCCGTCGGCCAGAACCGGGACAGGGGCGCGAACCAGACCGGCGCGCGCCCCTCGACCAGCAGATGCCGCTCACTCACGAACGCCGTGGCGACCGCCCCGTCGTCCAGCCGCACCCGCGGCACCTCGGCCCGCCCGGCCCGCCGCGCCCCCAGCTCGGCGGCGGCCAGCGCGCACGCGCCCACACAGGCGCGCGCCAACTCCCGTACGGGAAGGCGCGCGTCGAGCGCGCCCTCCCGCACCACGGTCGACACCCGCGGCAGCAGGGCGGCGTCGCCGCCCACCGCGGACCAGGCAGTACCGAGTGCAGTCATGACCGCACTATGCAGTACGGGTCTCAGTCGACGGCGTCCAGGGCGTCGACGATCCCGAATCCGTAGAACCCGTTGACCCGCTTGCCGCCCACGCACACCGCGTCCGGGGTGCCGTCGCCGTTCTGGTCGTAGGACTCCGGGCAGCCCGGGTTGTCCGCCTGGGCCTTCAGCAGCGCCTGCAGCTGGTCCGGAGTCGCCTTCGGGTAACGGGACTTCAGCAGCGCGGCGACGCCCGCGGCGTGCGGGGAGGCCATCGACGTGCCCTGGAGGTAGCCGTACTGGTTGTTCGGGAGGGTGGCCAGGATGCGGCCGTTCTTCGACGGCGTGTCGGGGATCTGGTAGAGCCGGTCGCCGCCGGGAGCCGCGATGTCGACCACGCCGTAACCGTACGAGGAGTAGTACGACTTGAGGTTCTTCACGCCCGTCGCGCTGACCGTGACGATGCCCGGCAGCTGGGTCGGCACGTCGAAGCACTCGTGCGGGTCGATGGTGCGCTCGACGGGCGTCGAGTCGTCGGGGCTGCTGTCGTCGACGAGCGCGTCGGAGTCGAGGTCGTGGTTGGAGTTGCCGGCCGACGCCAGGTTCAGGGTGCCCTTGCGCTGGGCGTAGAGCTGGGCCCGGTTGACGGCGTCCACGATGGCCCGCTGGTCGGGGTCGTCCACGCAGTTGTAGAGCCACGGGTCGACGTAGTAGCTGTTGTTCGTGATCTCCACCCCGTGGTCGGCGGCGAACACGAAGGCGCACACGACACTTTCGGGGTAATAGAGGCCGTTGACGGGGTCGCTCACCTTGATGGCGGAGACCTTCACGCCGGGTGCCACGCCCGCGATGCCGATGCCGTTGCGGGGCGCGGCTATCTCGCCCGCGACGTGCGTGCCGTGGGAGTCGGTGCTGGTGTACGGCCGCCAGGCGCCCGCGCCGGTGTCCGCCTTGCCGCCGACACAGTTCGCCGACTGGGCGGCGGAGAAGTTCGGCGCGAGGTCGGGGTGGGTGTCGTCGACGCCGTTGTCGATCACGGCGACGGTCACCTTCGGGCTGCCCGGGTTGATCGTGGCGGCCTTGTCGGCGCCTATGGCGCGCAGGTTCCACTGGTCGGCCTCGAGCGGCTCGGCGGCGCCCGCCGCGTTCGACGCCCGCGCGGTCCTCGCGGCCTGCTGCTCCGTCAGGACCTGGACGGGACCCTCGTCCGTCGTCCCCGCGGCGGTCAGCGGCGTCGTCCGTGTCACGCCCGCCGACTGCACGCCGTGCACCTCGCGCATCACCGTGGCGAAGTCGGAGTGCGCCGAATGGACGACGATCACGCCTATCCGCTCGTACGCGATCACGACGGTCCCCCCGGCCGCCTCGATCGCCTTGCGCACCGACTGCACCGTGCGGTGGTCCGGCCTGGTGTTGACGACATAGGCCAGCGTGGGCCCGTCCGCGGCCCGTGCGACGGGCTCCGTGGACGGTGCCGCCGAGGCCGCCGTCGGCAGGAAGCCGAGCGAGGCGGTCAGCGACAGAACGAGCGGGACGGCGAGGGCGAGTCGCCGTCTGGACCGCAGATGAGCCATGGGATCTCCACATCATCCGGAACCGGAACCGCCCGAGCCGCGTGTGGCGCTCGGGCAGGTACATGACGAGTGGTGCTGGGGTGAAGCTATCCCTGAACCTGCTGGCCAGCAATCCGGCCGAGGCGACTTCGGAAAGAAGCCCCGGGAGTTGAACCGGTCCTCGCGTGGCGCCGTGACCTTGGACAGGAGGCGCGAGCACGATCGAGCCCCCTGTCGGATCACGCGCCGGGGCCCTAACATCGCCAGCCGGCTCAAGTGATCCATGTCACTTCGAAGAACAGAGCCGCCATGTCCGCACCCGACCCGTCCCCCACCTCTGAACCGTCCCCAACCCCCCAACCGTCCCCGTCCACCGTCGCAACAGCGCCCGCAACGCGAGGAGACTCCGTGGCTACCGACGCACCGCCCCCCTCGAAAGAGCAACACCAACTCCCCTCCACCGAGGAGTTCACCGAGGTGCAGCAGAGTGCGGAGTTCGGTGAACTGCGCCGCTCCTACCGCTCCTTCGCCTTCCCGCTGACCGTCGCCTTCATCACCTGGTACCTGCTGTACGTCCTGCTGTCGAACTACGCGGGCGACTTCATGGGCACCAAGCTGTTCGGCAACATCAACGTCGCGTTCGTCTTCGGTATCGCCCAGTTCGTGACCACGTTCCTCATCGCCTGGTGGTACTCCCGCCACGCCGGCAGCAAGCTCGACCCCAAGGCCGAGGCGATCAAGACCCGTATGGAGGGCGGCGCATGAGCCCCGCGATGACCCTTGCCGCGAACGAGGCCAGCGAGCACCGGCCGCTGATCATCACCCTGTTCGCCTGCTTCGTGGTGGCGACGCTGTTCATCACCGTCTGGGCGGGCCGCCAGACCAAGGACGCCGCCGACTTCTACGCGGGCGGCCGGTCCTTCAGCGCCTTCCAGAACGGCCTCGCCGTCTCCGGCGACTACATGTCCGCCGCGTCGTTCCTCGGCATCGCGGGCGCGATCGCCCTCTTCGGCTACGACGGCTTCCTGTACTCCATCGGCTTCCTGGTCGCCTGGCTGGTCGCCCTGCTCCTGGTGGCCGAGCCGCTCAGGAACTCCGGCCGCTACACGATGGGTGACGTGCTCGCGTACCGCATGCGCCAGCGCCCTGTGCGCACCGCGGCCGGCACCTCCACCATCGTCGTGTCGATCTTCTACCTCCTGGCCCAGATGGCCGGCGCGGGTGTCCTGGTCTCGCTGCTGCTCGGCATCACCACCGACGCCGGCAAGATCCTGATCGTCGCCCTCGTCGGCGTCCTGATGATCGTGTACGTCTCCATCGGCGGCATGAAGGGCACCACCTGGGTCCAGATGGTCAAGGCCGTGCTGCTCATCGGTGGCACGATCCTCATTACGTTCCTGGTGCTGCTGAAGTTCAACTTCAACATCTCGGATCTGCTGGGCAAGGCCGCCGAGAACAGCGGCAAGGGCGCCGCCTTCCTGGAGCCCGGCCTCCAGTACGGCGCCACCGGCACCTCCAAGCTGGACTTCATCTCCCTCGGCATCGCCCTGGTTCTGGGCACCGCCGGTCTGCCGCACATCCTGATCCGCTTCTACACGGTGCCCAACGCCAAGGCCGCCCGTAAGTCCGTGAACTGGGCGATCGGCATCATCGGCGGCTTCTACCTGATGACCATTGCCCTCGGCTTCGGCGCCGCCGCGCTCATCTCACAGGACGAGATCATCGCGTCCAACCCGTCCGGGAACACGGCGGCACCACTGCTCGCCCTGCATCTCGGCGGCGTCGACTCGGCATGGGGCGCGATCCTGCTCGCCACCATCTCCGCGGTGGCCTTCGCGACGATCCTCGCGGTCGTCGCCGGTCTGACACTGGCCTCGTCCTCGTCGTTCGCCCACGACATCTACGCGAACGTGATCAAGAAGGGCCAGGCCACCGAGAAGGAGGAGATCAGGGCGGCCCGCCTCGCCACCATCGGCATCGGCGCCGTCTCCATCCTGCTCGGCGCCCTCGCCCGCGACCTGAACGTCGCCGGCCTGGTCGCCCTGGCCTTCGCGGTCGCGGCCTCCGCCAACCTGCCGACGATCCTCTACAGCCTGTTCTGGAAGCGGTTCACCACCCAGGGCGCGCTGTGGTCGATCTACGGCGGTCTGATCGTCGCCGTCGGCCTGGTGCTGTTCTCGCCGGTCGTCTCCGGCGACCCGAAGGCGATGTTCCCGGACGTCGACTTCGCCTGGTTCCCGCTGAAGAACCCGGGCATCATCTCCATCCCGTTCGGTTTCCTCATGGGCTGGCTCGGCACGGTCCTGTCCAAGGAGGAGCCCGACGCCGGCAAGTACGCGGAGCTGGAGGTCCGGTCCCTGACCGGCACCGGCGCCCACTGAGCAGGCCCTCGGAAGCGGCCGCGTCGTAGGGACCTACGACGCGGCCGCGTCTTACGTCGTGGGATCGGGCCTGTGTCACTGTCAGTGCGGTCACGTAGGCTCGCAGGTGACGGAAGTTGAAACTGGTCGCGTCGAGGGAGGGGGCCCACGTGCTCATCGACACCTACGGCCGGGTGGCCACCGACCTGAGAGTCTCGCTGACCGACCGCTGCAACCTGCGGTGCACGTACTGCATGCCTGAAGAGGGACTGCAGTGGCTGGCCAAGCCGGACCTGCTCACCGACGACGAGATCGTCCGCCTGATCGACATCGCCGTCACCTCGCTCGGTATCGAGGAGGTCCGCTTCACCGGCGGCGAGCCCCTGCTGCGCCCCGGCCTGGTCGGCATAGTCGAGCGGGTCGCCGGGCTCGCCCAGCGCCCCCAGATGTCCCTGACGACGAACGGCATCGGCCTCAAGCGCACCGCGGCCGCCCTCAAGGCCGCCGGCCTGGACCGGGTCAACGTCTCCCTGGACACCCTGCGCCCCGACGTCTTCAAGACCCTCACCCGACGCGACCGTCACAAGGACGTCCTCGAGGGCCTCGACGCCGCCCGCACCGCCGGCCTGACCCCGGTCAAGGTCAACTCCGTCCTGATGCCGGGCCTGAACGACGACGAGGCCCCGGACCTGCTGGCCTGGGCGGTGGAGAACGACTACGAGCTGCGGTTCATCGAGCAGATGCCCCTGGACGCCCAGCACGGCTGGAAGCGCGACGGCATGATCACCGCCGGTGACATCCTGACGTCCCTGCGCACCCGCTTCGAGCTGACCGCCGAGGGCGCGGAGAAGCGTGGCTCGGCCCCGGCGGAGCGCTGGGTGGTGGACGGCGGCCCGCATGTCGTCGGCGTCATCGCCTCCGTCACCCGCCCGTTCTGCTCGGCCTGCGACCGCACCCGCCTGACCGCCGACGGCCAGGTACGCACCTGCCTGTTCGCGACCGAGGAGACGGATCTGCGAGCCGCCCTGCGCTCCGACGCCCCCGACGAGGAGATCGCCCGCATCTGGCGTCTGGCGATGTGGGGCAAGAAGGCGGGCGCCGGCCTGGACGACCCCTCGTTCGTACAGCCGGACCGGCCGATGTCCGCGATCGGCGGTTGACCGGAAGCGCCCTCGAAAGCGCCCCCGGAAGGGGGCGCGGGGAACCGCGCGACCAGCCAGAGACGGCCGGCGGCGGAAGATCTCAGACCTCCCGCGCTTCCCACTCCGTCAGCAGGACGACGTCCTTCAAAAACCCCCGTACGCCGAGAAACTGCGAAAGATGCTCGCGATGTTCCTCGCACGCGAGCCACGTCTTGCGCCGCTCCGGCGTATGAATCTTGGGATTGTTCCACGCCAGCACCCACACGGCATCGGCGCGACATCCCTTGGCAGAACAGATGGGCGTGTCACTCACAGATTCGTCTCACAACTCGCGCACAAAAAGGCGACGCCGAGCAGCCACGGGGGGAGCTGCCCGGCGTCGGTCCGTCGCTCCGACGGGGGATGCGGAGCGCCTACGAAGTATGTCACGGGTAACCCGCCGCCCGGCACCTGAACAACACTATTGATCTGAGCTTTTCCTGAGCTTGGCGCGGAGTCGTCTTTCGGAACCTATCGGTCCGCGGCGTCACGCACCGTCGCGCGGTTTGCTTTGTGCGCCGGTCCCCGAGTCGTCCACCACATCTTCCGGGACCGATTCCGCGAAACCGTCGTTCGTCCGCGGCGGCGCAATCATCGTCCGCATCGGCGCGCTCACGAACGTCGACGGCAGACCCGGCGCATTTTCCCGCCCCGCGTTCGCGATCACCACCGCGATGTACGGCAGGATCACGCCCAGCACCAATGCCACGATCGCCACGTGCCGTTCGACGTTCCACAGTGAGGCCGCGAGGATCACCGACAGGGTGCGGATCGACATCGAGATGACGTACCGGCGCTGCCGGCCGCGCACGTCGTCCTGGAGGCCCGTACGGGCGCCGGTGATCCGGAACACCTCGGTGTTGCCGCTCGCGTGCAGCTTCCGCATCACATTCCACCATCCGCCCGCATCGGACTCTCCCCCTGCCCGTACCCCTTCGTCCCCGGTCGGGGGACCGGGCCGGGACACTCTCCACGGTACGCCTCGTCTCCGCCGCCTACGAGACCGGGGCCCCTGCCACCTGGGGGAACGCGCTGAGCCGTAACGCGTACGGCGGTACCCCGCATGCGGCGTACCGGGGCCGGACCAAGACTGGGCGTACTGCTCACCCCGAGCCGTACGAGGAGGCAGCCATGGGCTGGTTGTGGGCGATCATCGTGGGATTCGTGCTGGGCCTGCTGGCCAAGCTGATCATCCCCGGCAAGCAGCACAGCCCCCTCTGGCTGACCACGATCTTCGGCATCCTCGGCGCCATCGTCGGCAACTCCATCGCCCGCGCGTTCGGCGTCGAGTCGACCCGCGGCATCGACTGGAGCCGCCACATCTTCCAGATCGTCGCCGCCGTGATCATCGTCTACCTGGGCGACATGCTCTACGTGGCGACGATCGGCAAGAAGAAGGTGCAGCAGACGTGACCTGATCGACGCCCCGCACCGCACGCCCTCAAGGGGCGCGGGGAACTGCGCGACCAGCCACGACGAAGGCCGCACCCCGCAGATCACCGCACGCCGTCAAGGGGCGCGGGGAACTGCGCGACCAGCCACGACGAAGGCCGTACCCCGCAGATCACCGCACGCCGTCAAGGGGCGCGGGGAACTGCGCGACCAGCCACGACGAAGGCCGCACCCCGCAGATCACCGCACCCCTACGAGGCCCCCGATCCGGCGCCCCCGCGGAGCGCTACGCGCCGGTGAACTCCACCGCCGCCAGGTTCTTCTTCCCCCGCCGCAGCACCAGCCAGCGCCCGTGCAGCAGGTCCTCCTTCGCGGGCACCGCGTCCTCGCCGGCGACCTTGACGTTGTTCACGTAGGCCCCGCCCTCCTTCACGGTGCGCCGAGCGGCCGACTTGCTGGCCACCAGCCCGACCTCGGCGAACAGGTCGACCACCGGGCCGAGCTCGGCGACCTGGACGTGCGGCACCTCGGACAGCGCCGCCGCCAGCGTCGCATCGTCCAGATCCGTCAGCTCGCCCTGCCCGAAGAGCGCGCGGGACGCGGCGATCACGGCGGCCGTCTGGTCGGCGCCGTGCACCAGCGTCGTCAGCTCCTCGGCCAGCGCACGCTGCGCGGCACGGGCCTGCGGACGCTCCTCCGTCTGCTTCTCCAGCTCCTCCAGCTCCGCACGGGACCTGAAGGACAGGATGCGCAGGTACGTCGAGACGTCCCGGTCGTCCGCGTTCAGCCAGAACTGGTAGAACGCGTACGGCGTCGTCATCTCCGGGTCGAGCCAGATGGCGCCGCCCTCGGTCTTGCCGAACTTGGTGCCGTCCGCCTTGGTCATCAGCGGCGTCGCCAGCGCGTGCACACCCGCGTGCGGCTCCAGCCGGTGGATCAGGTCCAGACCCGCCGTGAGGTTGCCCCACTGGTCGCTGCCGCCCTGCTGGAGCGTGCAGCCGTACCGACGGTACAGCTCCAGGAAGTCCATGCCCTGGAGCAGCTGGTAGCTGAACTCCGTGTAGCTGATGCCCTCTTCGGACTGGAGCCGGCGGGCGACGGAGTCCTTGGTGAGCATCTTGTTGACGCGGAAGTGCTTGCCGATGTCCCGCAGGAACTCGATGGCCGACAGACCGGCCGTCCAGTCCAGGTTGTTCACCATCACCGCGGCGTTGTCGCCCTCGAAGGAGAGGAAGGGCTCGATCTGGCCGCGCAGCCGGGTCACCCAGTTCGCGACCGTTTCCGGGTCGTTCAGGGTGCGCTCGGCCGTCGGACGTGGGTCGCCGATCTGGCCCGTCGCACCGCCGACCAGCGCGAGCGGGCGCAGGCCCGCCTGCTGGAGGCGGCGCATGGTGAGGACCTGGACCAGGTGGCCGACGTGCAGCGAGGCCGCGGTCGGGTCGAAACCGCAATAGAACGTGACGGGACCGTCCGCGAGCGCCTTGCGCAATGCGTCCTCGTCAGTGGACAGGGCGATCACGCCACGCCACTTCAGCTCGTCGACGATGTCCGTCACGGTTCTCGTGTCTCCTTGATGATCTCGGGCAGTCGGGTGACAGCCGACTACGAGGTTATACGCCCTGACTGACAGAGCTCATGTTGAAATCGGGGACGCGCAGAGCCGGCATGGCGGCCCTGGTGAACCAGTCGCCCCACTCCCTGGGCAGGGTCTTCTCCGTGCGCCCCGCCTCCGTCGCCCGCCCCAGCAGGCCCACCGGCGACTCGTTGAACCGGAAGTTGTTGACCTCGCCGGTCACCTCGCCGTTCTCGACCAGGTAGACGCCGTCCCGGGTCAGGCCCGTGAGCAGCAGCGTCGCCGGGTCGACCTCGCGGATGTACCACAGGCACGTCAGCAGCAGCCCGCGCTCGGTGCTCGCGACCATCTCCTCGATCGAGCGGTCCTCGCCGCCGTCCAGGATCAGGTTGTCGACCGCCGGAGCGAGCGGCAGCCCGGTCAGGCCCGCGCTGTGCCGGGTGGTCGTGAGGTGCCGCAGCTCGCCCTCGCGCAGCCAGTCGGTGGCCGTGAGCGGCAGACCGTTGTCGAACACCGACTGGTCGCCCCCGGAGGCGTGCGCGATCACGAAGGGCGCGGACTCCAGACCCGGCTCGTTCGGATCGCTGCGCAGCGTCAGCGGCAGCTCGCTCAGCTGCTCGCCCACGCGCGTGCGGCCGCCCGGCTTGGAGAACACGGTCCTGCCCTCGGCCGCGTCCCGTCCCGACGCCGACCAGAGCTGGTAGATCAGCAGGTCGGCCACGGCGGTCGGCGGCAGCAGCGTCTCGTACCGGCCCGCCGGCAGCTCCAGCCGCCGCTCCGCCCAGCCCAGACGTACGGCCAGTTCGGCGTCGAGCGCTGTCGGGTCCACGTCCTTGAAGTCCCGGGTGGCACGCCCCGCCCAGGCCGAGCGGGTGCGGTCCGGCGACTTGGCGTTCAGCTCCAGCGTCCCGTTGGGCTGGTCGTGCCGCAGCCGCAGCCCGGTGGACGTGCCCAGGTACGTCGAGACCATCTCGTGGTTGGCGAAGCCGTACAGCTCCCGACCGCCCGCACGCGCGCGTGCGAACGCCTCGCCCAGGGCCGGGGCGAAGTCCGCGAACACCGTCGACGACGTCTCGGCCGGGGCGTCGGTGAAGTCCTGGGACGCCGGTACGTCCGTCACGAGCGGCTGCGCGTCCTCGGCGGGCCCGGCGGAGCGCGCGGCGGCCTCGGCGGCCCGCACCAGCGGCTCCAGTTCCTGTGGGGTCACGGCCGAGCGGGAGACGACACCGGAGGCCGTGCCCTCCTTGCCGTCGACGGTCGCGACGACGGTGAGCGTCCGCCCGCGCGTGACGCCGTTCGTCGTCAGCGCGTTGCCCGCCCAGCGCAGATTGGCGGTCGACTGCTCGTCGGCGATGACGACACACCCGTCGGCCCGCGACAGCTCCAGGGCCCGCTCGACGATCTCGTGCGGCTTGTTGGTACGGGCGCTCATCGACCGGCCTCCTGCGTGGTGTTAAGGATGTTGACGCCCTTGAAGAGGGCCGACGGGCAGCCGTGCGAGACCGCCGCGACCTGGCCCGGCTGCGCCTTGCCGCAGTTGAAGGCGCCGCCGAGGACATAGGTCTGCGGACCGCCCACCGCCGCCATCGAGCCCCAGAAGTCGGTGGTGGTCGCCTGGTAGGCCACGTCCCGCAGCTGGCCGGTGATCCGCCCGTTCTCGATCCTGAAGAAGCGCTGCCCGGTGAACTGGAAGTTGTAGCGCTGCATGTCGATCGACCAGGACCGGTCGCCGACGACGTAGATGCCGCGGTCCACGCTGCCGATCAGGTCCTCGGTCGACATCCCGGCCGGATCCGGCTGGAGCGAGACGTTCGCCATGCGCTGCACCGGCACGTGCCCGGGGGAGTCGGCGAACGCGCACCCGTTGGAGCGCTCGAACCCGGTCAGCTTCGCGATGCGCCGGTCGAGCTGGTAGCCGACCAGGGTGCCGTCCTTGACCAGGTCCCAGGACTGGCCCGCGACGCCCTCGTCGTCGTACCCGATCGTCGCGAGACCGTGCTCGGCGGTGCGGTCACCGGTGACGTTCATCAGGTCCGAGCCGTACCGGAGCTTGCCGAGCTGGTCGAAGGTGGCGAAGGAGGTGCCGGCGTAGGCGGCCTCGTAGCCGAGGGCGCGGTCCAGCTCGGTGGCGTGCCCGATGGACTCGTGGATCGTCAGCCACAGGTTGGAGGGGTCCACGACGAGGTCGTACGGCCCCGCCTCCACGCTCGGCGCCCGCATCTTCTCGGCGAGCAGCCCGGGGATCTGCTCCAGCTCGCCCTCCCAGTCCCAGCCGGTCCCCGTCAGGTACTCCCAGCCCCGGCCGACCGGCGGCGCGATCGTGCGCATGGAGTCGAACTCGCCGCTCGACTCGTCGACCGAGACGGCGGTCAGCTGCGGGTGCAGCCGGACCCGCTGCTGGGTGGTCACGGTCCCGGCGGTGTCGGCGTAGAACTTGTTCTCGTGGACCGTCAGCAGTGAGGCGTCCACGTGGTTGACGCCGTCCGCGGCCAGCAGCCGCGCGCTCCAGTCCGCCAGCAGCGCCGACTTCTCCTCGTCGGGCACGGTGAAGGGATCGATCTCGTACGACGAGATCCACGTCTTGTCGGCGTGCACGGGCTCGTCGGCGAGCTCCACCCGCTCGTCCGAGCCCGCCGCCTTGATGACCTGCGCGGACAGCTTCGCCATGGCGACCGCCTGCGAGGCGACCTTCGCGGCGGCGTCCAGCGTCAGGTCCACCCCGGAGGCGAAGCCCCAGGTCCCGCCGTGCACCACGCGCACCGCGTAGCCGAGGTCGGTGGTGTCCGAGGACCCGGCGAGCCGGGCGTCCCGCAGCCGCCAGGACGCGCTGCGCACCCGCTCGAACCGGAAGTCCGCGTGCTCCGCACCGAGGGCACGCGCGCGTGCCAGCGCCGCGTCGGCCAGGGCGCGTAGCGGAAGCGCCGTGAAGGCTTCGTCGATCGTATGAGGCACGGAGGTCTCCCTGCTGTCGTGGCCTGTCGGCACCGATCATGTCGCGCGGGCGGGCCCGTGGACCACACGTTTCCGGCTGGAGTCGGCATCTTTCTGTAGGGACCCGACAGGGACTCCCGTACGCCACTGTCGGTGCCCGAATGTCCGCGGCCGGGACGCGACCGATAGGTTTTCGGAGAAGCCGCCTGTCACCCAGCTGTTCGGGCGGGTGTGTTCAGACCCCTATCGAAAGGGTGATCCGTTGAGCCGCTCGGTTCTCGTCACCGGAGGCAACCGGGGCATCGGCCTCGCCATCGCCCGCGCTTTCGCCGACGCCGGCGACAAGGTCGCGATCACATACCGCTCGGGTGAGCCGCCGGCCGGCTTCCTGGCCGTCAAGTGCGACATCACCGACACCGAGCAGGTGGAGCAGGCCTACAAGGAGATCGAGGCCGAGCACGGCCCGGTCGAGGTGCTCATCGCCAACGCGGGCGTCACCAAGGACCAGCTCCTGATGCGCATGTCCGAGGAGGACTTCACCTCGGTCATCGACACCAACCTCACCGGCACCTTCCGTGTGGTCAAGCGTGCCAACCGCGGCATGCTGCGCGCCAAGAAGGGCCGCGTGGTGCTGATCTCGTCGGTCGTCGGACTGTTCGGCGGTCCCGGCCAGGCCAACTACGCCGCCTCCAAGGCCGGCCTCGTCGGCTTCGCGCGCTCCCTCGCCCGTGAGCTGGGCTCGCGCAACATCACCTTCAACGTCGTCGCGCCCGGCTTCGTCGACACCGACATGACCAAGGTGCTCACCGACGAGCAGCGTGAGGGCATCGTGAAGCAGGTGCCGCTCGGTCGTTACGCGCAGCCCGAGGAGATCGCCGCGACGGTGCGGTTCCTCGCCTCGGACGACGCCTCGTACATCACTGGAGCCGTCATCCCCGTTGACGGCGGACTGGGAATGGGTCACTGATCACCATGAGCGGAATTCTCGAGGGCAAGCGCGTCCTGATCACCGGTGTGCTGATGGAGTCCTCCATCGCCTTCCACACCGCCAAGCTGGCCCAGGAGCAGGGCGCCGAGATCATCCTGACCGCCTTCCCGCGGCCCACGCTGACCGAGCGCATCGCCAAGAAGCTCCCCAAGCCCACCAAGGTCATCGAGCTCGACGTCACCAACGACGAGCACCTCGGCCGGCTGGCCGACGTCGTCGGTGAGGAGCTCGGCGGCCTCGACGGCGTCGTGCACTCCATCGGCTTCGCGCCGCAGGACGCCCTCGGCGGCAACTTCCTGAACACGCCGTTCGAGTCCGTCGCCACGGCCATGCACGTCTCGGCGTACTCCCTGAAGTCGCTGACCATGGCCTGTCTGCCGCTGATGCAGAACGGCGGCTCGGTCGTCGGCCTCACCTTCGACGCGCAGTACGCCTGGCCGCAGTACGACTGGATGGGCCCGGCCAAGGCCGCCCTGGAGGCCACCAGCCGCTACATGGCGCGTGACCTGGGCAAGCAGAACATCCGCTGCAACCTCGTCTCGGCCGGCCCGATCGGCTCGATGGCCGCCAAGTCCATCCCGGGCTTCGCGGAGCTCGCCTCCGTCTGGGACACCCGCGCCCCGCTGGAGTGGGACCTGAAGGACCCGGAGCCGGCCGGCAAGGGCGTCGTCGCCCTGCTGAGCGACTGGTTCCCGAAGACCACCGGCGAGATCGTCCACGTGGACGGCGGCCTGCACGCCATCGGCGCCTGATCTCCCGCACCACCTCGACGCCCCGTTTCCCGCCGCCGCGCGGGGAGCGGGGCGTCACCCGTTCGGCCCATCCGGCGAGGCGGCCGGGGCCCTCGGCCCCGCACCCTGAAGTACGCGTTCCTCACGCGAACCCCTCTCCCGTACGGCCGAGGAGGTCCCGTTGTGCGCTTGTCCCGCCGCTTGGCCTCAACGACCGTCGCCGTCGCACTCGTCCTGCCCGTGTCCTGCGCGGCGATGGCCCACGCGCGTGTGCACCCCGCTCGAGCGGTCACCGAGACGGAGCCCGAGGAGCCGTTCGGTGCCGCCTGCCGGATCAGCGTCGCCGGCTCCCGGGTGACCGCGTTCTGCCACAACCCGTATCCGGAGACCGACAGCGTGCGCCTGCATGTGGAGTGCGCCCGCTGGTGGGACCTGGACAGCGACGGCGCCTCGGTGGACGCCGAGCCCGCGCAGACCGTGCGGCTGACGGCGCGCTGCTGGAAGGAGATCGACTCGGCGTGGGTCAGCCACCGTCAGGAGGGCTGACGCGCCCCGGCCGGCAGTGGAACGGATACCCCGCCGCCTCGTCCGCGGCGGCCGACGCGTCGCCCGCGCGGATCGCGTCGACCAGCCGTGCGTGGTCCAGATACGTCTCCGGCGTCAGCTCCGTGCCGACGTCGTCGCGCAGCCAGTCCACCAGGACCTCGCCCAGATCCGCGTACATCGCGGTCATGACGTCGTTGTGGGAGGCCGCGACCACCGCCAGGTGGAAGGTCGCGTCCGCTGCCACGAACGTCTCCGTGTCGCCCGACTCCCAGGCCTCCTCGCGCCGCGCCAGCAGCGTGTCCAGCTGCTTGAGGTCCTTCTCGGTACGCCGTACCGCGGCCAGCTTCGCGGCGCCCGACTCCAGCGTGGAGCGCAGCTCGGCGATGTGCCGGGGGTCCGCGTCGGTGAAGCGGCGGTGCATGACACCGGCCAGCTCGCTGGTCGCCACCACGTAGGTGCCGGAGCCCTGCCGGATGTCCAGCAGGCCGTTGTGCGCGAGTGCGCGGACCGCCTCGCGGACCGTGTTGCGGGCCACGCCGAGCTGCTCGACCAGCTCGGGCTCGGTCGGGATGCGGGAGCCGACGGGCCACTCGCCCGACGCGATCTGGTTCCGCAAAGCCGCGATGACCTGCTCGGACAGCGCCGAGCGGCGGGGGTGGCTCAGGGGCATGGCACACCTTCGCACGTGAGGACCGGGACCGTACGGCCCGGGGGTGGACAACCAATCATCCCATGATTCTATGATGGGTCTCATGGCAAGCGAGGAAACCCGGACGGTGACGTCCATGCGCATACGCACCCCCGAGACACAGACCCTCTCGGAACCCGCCACGCGCGCGTGGACGATGCGGCTCCTCGTGGCCGGCATCGTGCTGACCGCGCTGAACCTCCGCCCCGCCATCACCAGCCTCGGCGCCCTCCTGGAGGAGGTCCGTGACGCCCTCGGCATGAGCGGCAGCGTGGCCGGGCTCCTCACCTCGGTGCCCCCGCTGTGCTTCGCCGTCTTCGGCGTCGCCGCCCCGCGCCTGGCCCGCCGCTTCGGCCCCGGCGCCGTGGTGTGCGCCGGCATGGTCGCCATCGCCACGGGCCTGCTCGTCCGACCGTACGTGGGCGGCACGGCCGGCTTCCTGGCCGCCACCGCGCTCGCCCTCATGGGCATCGCGGTCAGCAACGTCCTGATGCCGGTCATCGTCAAGCGCTGGTTCCCCGACCGGGTCGGCTCCATGACCGGCCTGTACTCGATGGCCCTGGCCCTGGGCACCGCCTCCGCCGCGGCCGTGACCGTGCCGATGACCGATCTGCTGGGCGGGAACTGGCACAGCGGCCTCGCGGTGTGGGCGGGCCTCGCGGTGGCCGCCGTGGTGCCGTGGATCCCCTTCGTGCGGGACCGGGCCGCGGCGCCCGGCACGGCCGCGAACGACAAGCACGCGCGCGTGGACGCGCCCCCGGTGCGCATCACCCGCAGCCGCACCGCCTGGGCCCTCGCCGTCTACTTCGGACTCCAGGCCACCGGCGCCTACATCACGATGGGCTGGATGGCGCAGATCTTCCGGGACTCCGGGGTGCACGCCGGCACGGCGGGGCTGCTGCTCGCCGTCACCATGGTGATGGGCGTGCCGCTGGCCTTCGTCATCCCGCGCCTCGCTGCCAGGCTGCCGCACCAGGGGCCGATCGTGCTCGCGCTGGGCGCCTGCGGCCTCGTCGGCTACGCCGGCCTGTACCTCGCCCCTGTCTCCGGCGCCTGGGTCTGGGCCGTGCTGCTGGGCATCTCCAACTGCTCGTTCCCGCTGGCCCTCACCATGGTCGGCATGCGCGCCCGGTCCAGCGCGGGCGTGGCCCAGCTGTCGGGCTTCGCGCAGAGCACCGGCTATCTGATCTCCATCCCCGGTCCGCTCCTGGTCGGCGTGCTCTACCAGCACAGCGGCGGCTGGGGGCTGCCGATCGCGCTCATGGCCGGCCTGATGATCCCGCAGATGGCGGTAGGGGTCCTCGCGGGACGCAACCGCGTGGTGGAGGAGGAGGCGGCCCGCTGACCTCACCCCGGCGCGGCGGGCCCCGGCGGCGGGTGGGACACTGCCCGTATGCCAGTGCTCGACCCGAACCCCCAGAACGGCCAGAAGAAGCTGCTGCTCGTCTTCGGCGCGTTCTTCGCCATCTTCGTGATCATCGGCGTCATCGCGACGATCGCCTCACCCTGAACCGGCGCCCCGGGGGATGCCCCGGGCCCCGCCTCGGCGGCCGATGGTGGGGCTAGCACCACCATCCCCTAGGGGGTGAGTGTCAGGGTCAACTGGGTGGATCACCGGATGGGTTGAGGGCCGATCCGTCCGTAACTTCGAAGTGTGGCCGCGACAGGCGGACACCGACCACTCGAAGATCCGCGGAGGCATCATGTCGGCCCGTACGCACACCCCGACCCAGCCGGTGTCCACGGGCCGTGCCGAGATCCGGCTGCCCTGGTGGGCCCTGGCCCTGCCGACACTCGCTTTCATCACGCTGCTGACGCTGATCCTCAACCCCGCGGACGCGCAGGCCGCCACCGCCGAGCCGGCGATCACCCAGCTCTTCGAACGCATACAGCAGCTGATCACGCACTGAGCGCCCCCGGAGACGCCCGTCAACTACCTGCGCCCCATGGCCTGTTTCATGCGAAGCTGGATCTCATGAGCGTCGCAGAATCCCGCAGGATCGTCCTCTTCCGGCATGCGAAAGCCGACTGGCCACAGGTGACCGACCATGAGCGGCCGCTCGCCGAGCGGGGCCGCATGGACGCGGCGGAGGCCGGCCGCAGGCTGGCCGACACCGCCATCCCCTTCGACCTGGCCCTCTGCTCCACCGCGACCCGGACCCGGGAGACCTGGAAGCTCGCCGTCCACGAGTTCCAGCACCGGCCGAAGACCGTGTACGAGGAGCGGGTCTACGAGGCCTCGCCCGGTGAACTGATCGCCCTGCTCAACGAGACCCCGGACGACGCGCACAACGTCCTGCTGATCGGCCACAACCCCGGCGTGCAGGGCCTCGCCGAGGTCCTCTCCGGCACGGCCGACGACGACGCACGCGAGCGGATGAGCCGCCGCGGCTTCCCGGCCGCCGCCTTCGCCGTCCTGTCCTTCAGCGGCACCTGGAAGACCCTGGAGCCCGGCGTGGCCACGCTGCTCGACTACTGGGCTCCCTCGGAGTGACCGACCCGCACAGAGGGGCCCGGCACCGCCACGGTGCCGGGCCCCTTCGCACGTAGTCCTTCCGGGCCTCCCACACGGGCCGCGCTCGCGGTCGGGCCGGTCGTACGGCCCCGTCCGGTCGCACGCGCCGGTCGACGGGCCGGTCGACGGGCCGGTCGACGGGCCGTCCGGTCGCACGGGCCGCCTCGCGGTCCGGCCGGTCACGGGGCCGGTCGCACGGGCTGCCCGGTCACGGGCCGGTCGCGCGGTCTGCCCGGTCACGGGCCGGTCGCGCGGTCTGCCCGGTCACGGGGCCGGTCGCGCGGTCTGCCCGGTCACGGGGCCGGTCGCACGGTCCGGCCGGTCGCGCGGTGCCGGTGCGGGTCGTCAGTCCTCGTCGTCGTGCATGTCCGCGGCCTCGACCTCTTCGCGGGTGACGCCGAGCAGATAGAGGACCGTGTCCAGGAACGGCACGTTGACCGCCGTGTGCGCGGCCTCCCGCACCACCGGCTTCGCGTTGAAGGCGACACCGAGGCCGGCCGCGTTGAGCATGTCCAGGTCGTTGGCCCCGTCACCGATCGCCACCGTCTGCGACAGCGGGACACCCGCCTCGGCGGCGAACCGGCGCAGCAGCCGCGCCTTGCCCGCCCGGTCCACGATCTCGCCGGTCACCTTGCCGGTGAGCCTGCCGTCGACGATCTCCAACGTGTTCGCCTGGGCGAAGTCGAGCCCGAGCCGCTCCTTCAGATCATCGGTGACCTGCGTGAACCCGCCCGAGACGACTCCCACTTGATAGCCGAGCCGCTTCAGCGTACGGATCAGCGTGCGGGCGCCCGGCGTCAGCCGCACCTCGCTGCGCACCTTCTCCACCACCGAGGCGTCCAGCCCCGCCAGCAGTGCCACCCGCGCGTGCAGCGACTGCTCGAAGTCCAGCTCCCCGCGCATCGCGGCCGCCGTCACCTCGGCCACCTTGTCCTCGCAGCCCGCGTGCGCGGCGAACAGCTCGATCACCTCGTCCTGGATGAGCGTGGAGTCCACGTCCATCACGACCAGACGCTGGGCGCGGCGGTGCAGCCCGGCCGCGACCACCGCGATGTCGACACCCAGTGCCGCGGACTCCGTCACCAGGGCGGTGCGCAGCGGCTCGGTCTCCGCGCCGGAGACAGCGAACTCCACCGCGGTCACGGGGTACTTGGCGAGCCGGAAGATACGGTCGATGTTGGCGCCGGACTTGGTGATCCTGGCGGCGATGGCGGCCGTCGCCTCCGCGGTGAGGGGGTGTCCGAGCACGGTCACCAGGGAGCGCCCGACGCCACGCGGGCGGTTGTCACCGCGGCCGGAGATGATCTCCGCCTGCATTTTCATGGACTCCGCCCAGCTGTGGACGGTCGCCCGCAGATCCCCCTCCATGCCGGCCGGCGGCTGCGTCACGAGCGCGCACAGCGTGATCCGGCCTCGGGTGACGACCTGCTCGATGTCGACCACGTCGACCGAGTAGGCGGCCAGCGTGTCGAAGAGGCCGGCGGTGATACCCGGCCCGTCCTTCCCGAAGATCTTGACGAGAAGTGTGGGGATCTCAGAGGTCTGCGAAGCGCTCATGGTGCTTCCACCGTATCCGGCACCCAGTGCCTGCCGCCCCCGAGGTCCGTCTAGCGGACACGGAACACTGGGTGTCGACCGGGTGGCGCTCGCCTTACGTTCCGGACACCTCTGCACCGGAGGCTGTGAACCGCCCCAGGATCACCTGTGACCCGACACCTCAAGGCCGCCCTCCGGTTGCCTGCGGGCCCCGCACGGCCGCCCTCCGGTAGCCGGCCGCAAGCCGGCCGCACCCTCACGGCCGCCCTCCGGTTGTCCGGCGGGCTCTCACGGCCGACCTCCGGTAGCCGGCCGCACCCTCACGGCCGCCGTCAGAGCCTTGCCGGACCCTCAAGGGCGTCCCTTCGGCTTCCTCGGCGGGGCGGGAGGAGGGGGTGGCGGAGGCGGCGGCCCGTCGCCCCCGGCGGACGACCCGTTGTCACGCCGTCGCGGAGTCCGGGGCGACCTCGGGGGAGGAGTGAACGGCCGCACGACCGTGGGCGCGCCGTACATGTCGTCGCCCCGGTCGGGCGGGGGTTCCCCGGGCGTCCCGTTCCCGCCCGGCGGCCGGGCGTCCTCCGGCTCGCGCATCTCGTCCGGCACCCGCAGATACGGGTTCGTGTCGGGGTTCGGGGGCCGGTACGGCGTGATGGGGGTGTACGGCCCGGAGCGGCTCGTGCGCCCCGCGGTTCCGGGGTCCTCGGCGGCCGAGCCGGCGCCGCCGCCCGCGCCCGCCGCTCCCACGGCACCCGCCGTCGCTCCCCGGGCCAACGGCGCCGCCCGCTGCCCCGCGGCCCCCGTCGCGCGGGCCAGCAGCGCCCCCACGGCACCCGCCCCCGCGCCCCAGGCCGCCCCGAGGACCAGCGCCATGCCGAGATTCCCCCGCAGCACCACCCCGGCACCGAACGCGTCGAACCCCAGCACCGACAGCGAGGCGTCCACGGACACCTCCGTCAGCCACACCAGCAACGGCAGCGCCAACGCCGTGGCGACCCCGAGCCGCAGCGCACACCGCCCGGCGAAACGAAGGCTCCCCGGATCCGGCGCGCCCCCGGCAGCGCCGGGGCCACCGGGGCCACCGTCACCCGAGCCGCCCACGGAGCCGGCCCGCGAGCCACCGGCGAACCCGGTTCCCGGGCCACTCACCGACGCGGCCCTCGTGCCATGAGCCGGCCCGGATCCGGAGCCGCCCACCGGTCCGGCCCCGACGGCACCCCCGGACACCAGCGGCGTCCGCACAGCCGTCAACACGCCCGCGAGCAGCATCATCACCGCCGCGGCGACGCCCAGCAGCCACACCCGGCTGTCCAGGTCGGCCAGCCGGCTCAGGGTCACGGACTGGTCGGCGCCGCCGTTCAGGAGGTCGTCCAGGGGGTCCGGGAGCAGGCCCGCCAGGACTCCCGTCGCCCGGCCGTCGAAGGGCACGAACAGGCCGACGGGGATGCCGAGCCACACACCGTTCGGCGCACCGAGCAGCGCGGCGCCCGCGATCCGCTTGGGGTGGTCGTCGCCGGTCGCCGCGTACGCCGCCGCCGCGAGCCCGGCCACGACCGCCACCAGCAGCACCGTGACGAGGGCGGACGCGGCGGGCCGTACGACACGGTGCACGGCCTCCCAGGCGCGCGGGAGCGGGGTCCGGCGCGAGGCCAGCAGCGCGATGAGCAGGATGCCCGCGGACCAGCCCAGCCCGCCGAGCAGCGTCGGCGCCGTGTCCACGGTGAAGCCGACCGCCGCCTTGGCGTCGATGAGATCGCCGACCTGGTCGGGCAGCAGCCCGCCGATGTCGCCGACGCCGGGGATCTCGAGTCCGCCCCCGCCACCCCCGCCCGGCAGGTCGTCGAGCCCCAGAGCGCTCCCGTCGATCGTGATGACGTCGTGCCCGGCCCACGCCAGGCCGCCCAGCGTCGCGACGAACAGCGCGACCACCGAGCCCGCGCGCGCGAGGAGTTCGGCCGGCGCGATCACAACTCCCGCGCCCCGCAGGGACCGTAGGAAGAACCACGACAGCAGGACCGCGCCGACCAGGCTCACCCCGAGTGGCGTGATCTCGATGGCGGTCGCCGCCTCGGCGCCGGTCAAGCCGAAAGCGGACACATCGCCGGAGGGGGTGACGGAACCACCCGCCCCAAGGGCCACCACAGCCGCGGTCATCGGGCCGAGCGAACTCGCGGAGTCCGCCTCCAGCAGATGCAGGCCGAGCGCCGCAGTGCCCGCCATGCCGATCAACGCCCAGCTCACCGCGGCGATCGCGGAGAGCAGGATGTCTCCCCAGGGCAGCCTCGCGTCTTTCGAGGTGCCGACGTACGTGGACGCACTCATGGCAGACCCCCCGATCCGCGGCGCGGCCGTTCGCCGCGCATGTCCCCCTCGCGTGGATTACCACTCTCCGGGCTGGTTTCAACCCCGTCAACGGAACCAGTCGAAGCGCGCGGGCGTGGTCGACACAAGGCCCGGCTTTCGGTCAGGGGGCCGAGCCTGAAATAGTTCCCGACGATGTTCGACATCCCTAGACTCCCTGTGATGGGGGTAACTCGGGGGACTACTCAGTGGGGCATGGAGTGCCGGAACTCGTACTGGAATTGAATGGAAGGACCTGGACGCTCGACCCGTCCAGGTCCTACACCCTCGGACGCGATCCGCAGGGTGACATCGTGCTCGACGACGCCAGGGTGTCCTGGCGGCATGCCACGATCAGCTGGAGCGGCCGCAGTTGGGTCATCGAGGACCACGGCAGCACCAACGGCACGTTCGTGCAGGGCCAGCGGATCCACCACCTGGAGATCGGCCCGGGCACGGCTGTGCACCTGGGCAACGCGACCGACGGACCGCGCCTGAACCTCTCCGGCACCGCGGCCTCCGTCGCCACGCCGCAGGCCCAGCCGCACCAGCAGCCGTACGCCGCGCAGGGCGCCCAGGCGGGCTGGGCCCAACAGGCCCCCGCCCAGCCGGCGCCGCAGCAGCAGCCCCAGCAGCAGGGTTGGCAGCAGCCGCAGCAGGCCGCGCACATCCCGCAGCAGCAGGGTCCCGGCGGTGGCGCGGGGGCGCCGCCGGTCTACGGCGACCGCAGCCCCACCACGTTCCACCAGTTCTCCATCGGCCGCGTGATGCGTATCGGCCGTGCGCTGGAGAACGAGCTGGTCGTCTCCGACCTCCAGGTCTCCCGCCACCACGCCGAGTTCCACTCGACGCCCGACGGCCGCATGGAGATCCGCGACCTCGGCTCCCACAACGGCACGTACGTCAACGGTCAGCCGATCGCCAAGGGCGGCTCGCAGCTGCTCGGGCCGGCCGACATCGTCGGCGTCGGTCACTCCACGTTCCGGATCGTCGGCGACCGTCTGGAAGAGTTCGTCGACACCGGTGAGGTCTCCTTCTCGGCCCGCCACCTCACCGTCACGGTCGACGGCGGCAAGCAGATCCTCAAGGACGTCTCCTTCGGCGTCCCGGAGAAGTCGCTCATCGCGGTCATCGGACCGTCCGGTTCCGGCAAGTCGACCCTGCTCAAGGCGCTCACCGGCTACCGGCCCGCCAACCAGGGCGACGTCCTCTACGACAACCGGAACCTCTACAAGCAGTTCGCCGAGCTGCGTCAGCGCATCGGTCTGGTCCCGCAGGACGACATCCTGCACAAGGAACTGACCGTCAAGAAGGCCCTCAAGTACGCGGCCAAGCTCCGCTTCCCCGCCGACACCACGGCGGCCGAGCGCGAGGCCCGGATAGACGAGGTGCTGCGCGAGCTGAAGCTGGACATCCACCGGGACAAGAAGGTCACGTCCCTCTCCGGCGGTCAGCGCAAGCGCGTCTCGGTGGCCCTTGAGCTGCTGACCAAGCCGTCGCTGATCTTCCTGGACGAGCCCACGTCGGGTCTGGACCCGGGCATGGACCGCGACGTCATGCAGCTGCTGCGCGGCCTCGCCGACGACGGCCGTACGGTCCTCGTCGTCACCCACTCGGTGGCCGAGCTGGCGCTGTGCGACAAGCTCCTGGTGATGGCGCCGGGCGGCGCGGTCGCCTACTTCGGCCCGCCCGAGGAGGCGCTGAACTTCTTCGGCTACGACACCTGGGCCGACGTCTTCTCCGCCTTCGAGAACTACCGCGACTACGACTGGGCTGGACGCTGGAAGGGCTCGCAGCACTACCAGATGTACGCCGCGGACATCGACGCGATTGCTCCGCAGTCCGTACAGATGCCGCCGATGCAGGCGATGAAGCCGCCGAAGCCGCAGGGCTGGATGTCGCAGTTCGTCACGCTGGTGCGCCGCTACGTCTCGGTGATCGTCTCCGACAAGGGCTTCCTGGCCCTGATGGTGATCCTGCCGGGCGTCCTGGGCGCGGTGAGCCTGCTGATCGACTCGGGCAAGGGCCTGCTGCCCAACCCCGCCAACCCGCAGACGGGCCGGATCATCCCGAACGGCACGGCCACCACCGTGCTGCTGATCCTCGCGGTGGGCGCCTGCTTCGCCGGCGCCGCGAACTCCGTGCGTGAGCTGATCAAGGAACGCGTCATCTACGAGCGGGAGCGCGCCACCGGCCTGTCCCGCTCGGCGTACCTGATGTCCAAGGTCTTCGTGCTCGGCTTCATCACCGTGCTCCAGGGCCTGATGGTCGGCGTCATCGGCTTCGCCGGCCGGGAGATCCCGGAGGAGGGCCTGGTCTTCGGCAAGCTGACGCTGCTGGAGCTGTCGGTGCCGATCATGGCGCTCGGCTTCACCTCGATGATGTTCGGCCTGATCATCTCGGCCCTGGTGAAGACGGCCGAGAAGACCATGCCGCTGCTGGTGATGTTCGCGATCATCCAGGTCGTGTTCACCGGCTGCCTCTTCGCCCTCAACGGCTCCATCGGCGCCAACCAGATCTCGTATCTGATGCCGTCGCGCTGGGCGGTGGCCGCCGCGGGCGCCACGCTGGACTTCAACAAGATCAGCCCGCCCGGTCAGGGCGAGAGCAACGACCCGCTGTGGGAGCACACCGTCGGTGTCTGGGCCATGGACATGATCGCCCTGATCGTCCTCGGCGTGATCTGCGGCATCTTCGTGGCCCGCTTCCTGCGCCGCCACGAGCCCGAGGTCATGCGCAAGTAGCGGTCACCGTGAGACGCCCGAAGGGCGGCACCCCGTCAGGAGGGTGCCGCCCTTCGGCGTACGGATCAGAGGCCCGCGCCTACCTCGCTCAGTACGCGCTGTTGACGTTGTCGATCGAGCCGTACCGGTCGGCCGCGTAGTTGGCGGCGGCGGTGAGGTTCGCGACCGGGTCGTACTGGCTGTGAGCGGTGCCCGGGACGTGGTACGCGTCGAAGGTGGGCTTGATGACCTGGAGCAGACCGATCGACGGGACGCCGTTCTGGGCGTTGATGTCCCAGTTGTTGATCGCGTTCGGGTTGCCCGAGGACTCACGCATGATGTTCTTGTGCAGGCCGTGGTAGGTGCCCGGGATGTCGTGCTTCTTCATGATGTCCAGGGCCTCACGGATCCAGCCGTCGAGGTTGTTGGCGTAGGTCTTGGCGGCGACCGGCTTGACCGCGGCGCGCTTGGCGGACCGGCTGGCGGCCTCCTTCGCCTTGCGCTCGGCAGCGGCCTTCTTCGCGGCGGCGGCCTTGGCGGCCCGCTGCTTGGCGGCGGCCTGGGCGGCCACGTGCTTGTCGTGAGCCACGGCGGCCCGGTGCTTCGCGGCGGAGACGGCGGCCTTGTGCTGGGCGGCCATCGCCTCGGCCTTCACCTTCTCGCCGGCGAGCTGGTCGGTGACGCTGCCCTTGACGTCCTTGATCTGCTCGCTGCTGTAGGCCACCTTGCCCGCGGGGGCTTCGGCCGTGGTCGTCTGAGCGTTTCCAGGTACGGCGGAGATGGCCAGGGCGGCGGCACCGAGCGTGGTGACACCTGCGATCGCGATCTTCTGACGCTTGTTGATGGAACGACTAAGACCACGGTTCTTGGTGTTCTTGAGCATGGCAGTGGGACCTCTTCGAATAGCGCGGAGGTCGCTCGCTGTCCGACACGGGACACGGGTGCTTCCGGCACAAACGCCGCGGGCTGAACCCACGGCGCTGAGCGACGTGAGCCATTGTTAGCGGCCGCAAAAATGCCTGGCAAAGGTGTGACGTACGATCCTCGATAGTGGAGCCGGGAAGGGCAAAATAGGACAGACAGGGCCGTCTGTCCCGCTCAAAAGGGACGTCACTGCCTACTACGGACTTTCGTACGTGATGTGGACCCTATGCGCGGGCTCACATCGGCCGGGTGCCAGTCTCACCAGCAGTTGCTGGAGCAATGCACTGTGTGAGGGTTCTCCGCCGGGAGGATGAGGTGCACGTCGCCGAACTCGTGCCACAGGTAGAGCCCGCGCAGCGCCTCGTCGTAGCTGCGGCTGATCGCGGCCCGCCCGGCGACCGCCTCCAGCATCAGAAGGTGGGACGCCTCCGGCTCGTGCAGCCCGGTCAGCAGCCCGTCCACCACCCGCACCCCGCGCTCCGGCGTCACGACGAGATCCGTCCAGCCCGCACGCGCGCGTACGACCCCGTCGGCGTCCGCCGCCGACTCCACGGCCCGCACGGCCGTCGTGCCCACGGCGACGACCCGGCCGTCCCCGGCCTTCACCGCGTTGATCAGCCGGGCGGACGCCTCCGGCACCGCGAACCGCTCCGGATACGGCGGCTCGTGCGCCTCGGCCGAGGCCACGCCGGTGTGCAGGCTGATCGGCGCGATCTGCACCCCCCTGCTGACCAGCTCCGTCACCAGCCCGACCGTGAAGGGCCGCGCCGCGCTCGGCATCTCCGCACTGCCCGCACCATCGGCCGAGGGCAGCGCGAACACCGTCTGATACACGGACAGCGGCTGATCACGCTCGGTATAGGAGTAGCGGATCGGCCGCCCGTGCTCCCGCATGAGCCCGAGGATCCCGGCGTCCGCGTGCCCGCTGCCCTCCAGCGGCCCGGTGACCCGTGCCCACCACAGCCGCCCGCTGCCCGGGCTCAGCGGCTCCTCCAGGAGCAGCCGCAGCCCGCCCGGCAGCCGCACCTCGGTTCCCGCGGGCCCTCCCGCCCGTCGCCCGCCACCACCCCTCCAGTGAGCGCTTCGCGCACTGCTCCATACATACGCGCGCGTGGTGCCCCGCTCGTCCGGATCCCGCAGCTCCACCGCCCACCGCCCGTCGTCCCCGCGCGTGGAGAAGTGCACCACCACGCGTGCGTGCCCGACCCGCCCGTCCACGGCCGCGGCCAGCGTCTGCGACGTGTTCACGACCAGCAGATCCCCGGCCCGCAGCAGCCGGGGCAGCTCACGGAAGGCGTGATGCGACACGTCGGTGCCCCGCGACACCAGCAGCCGTACGGCGTCCCGGCCCAGTCCCGCCCCGCGCTGCTCGGCCGGAACCCGCGCCGACAGCTCCTCCGGCACCCTCACCGCCAGCGTCATCGTCGCCCCTCCAGCAGAGCCGGAGCGCCGTAGCGACCGCTCGCCGGACGCTCGTCCAGCAGCCGCAGGAACGCCGGTGCCACGCTCGCCGGAGCCGGCCGCGGATCGTCGTCGTCCGGTACGGCCGCCGCATACAGGTCCGTGGCCATGTCCCCGGGGTCGACCGCCCACACCCGCAGCCCGGGCTCCTCCTGCCCGAGCACCGCCGCGAGATGGTCCAGCGCCGCCTTCGACGCCCCGTACCCGCCCCATGTCTCGTACGCCTCGGCGGCCGCGTCCGAGCTGACCGTGATCACGGCGCCCGCCCTGGCCGCCCGCAGCAGCGGCAGCGCCTCCTGCACCAGGGCCAGCGCGGCGACCACGTTCACCTCCAGCGCCCGCCGCAGCCCCTCCACCGGCAGCGCGTCCAGCCGCACCAGCGGCTCGGCGCCCAGCGCACTGGCGTTGCTCACCAGCAGATCGACGCCGCCCAGCTTCCAGGCGGCCGCCACCAGAGCGGCCCGGTGCCCGGCGTCCGTGACATCCCCCGGCACCGCCGTCACGCGCGTGCCGTGCGCGTCCCGCAGCCCGGATGCCGCCTCCTGGAGAACCTCCGGCGTCCGGGCGTCCAGCACCAGATCCCAGCTGCGCGCGGCCAGCGCCTCGGCGAGCGCCCGCCCGAGCCCTTTCGAGGCCCCCGTGATGATCGCTACCGGCATGACAACCGTCCCCTCGTCCCAGCCGCCTCGGATCGGCGGTGCCCTCAACGTAGGAACGGCGCCCTACCCGCCGCCTCGGACGCGGGCCGCAACCTCGCGGGGCCCTTCGTCCTAGGCCGCGCACCCGGGGCCGTTCGCCCTACGCCGCTCACCGGGGGACCAAGGGACTAGGACCGCCGCCCCAGCCGACCGCAGCCTCAGGTCCGATCCGGCTGTCACACCCCGCCGGTACCGTGAGGGCATGAGTCAAGCCCCCAGGTCCGGCCTCGCCGCGGTGAGCTCCGCGTTGCTGGCCATGAGCAGGCATCTGGAGGTGCGCGACGTTCTCAAGACGATCGTCGCCTCCGCCCGCGAACTGCTCGACGCGCAGTACGCCGCACTCGGCGTGCCGGACGACCACGGAGGCTTCGCCCAGTTCGTCGTCGACGGCGTCAGCGACCTGCAGTGGAAGGCCATCGGCCCGCTGCCCCGCCAGCACGGCATCCTCGCCGCGATGCTCCAGGACGCCAAGGTCGAGCGCCTGGCCGACGTCCGTAAGGACCCCCGTTTCGAGGGCTGGCCGTCGGCGCACCCCGACATGTCCGACTTCCTGGGCCTGCCGATCCGCGACGGCGACGAGGTCATCGGCGCCCTGTTCCTCGCCAACAAGAACTGCCCGAAGCCGGAGGGAAGCTGCGGCTTCACCGAGGAGGACGAGGAACTGCTGGGGATCCTCGCCCAGCACGCCGCGATCGCCCTCACCAACGCCCGCCTCTACGAGCGCAGCCGCGAGCTGACGATCGCCGAGGAGCGCTCCCGTCTGGCCCACGAACTGCACGACGCGGTCAGCCAGAAGCTGTTCTCACTGCGCCTGACGGCCCAGGCCGCCACCGCCCTGATCGACCGCGACCCCTCCCGCGCCAAGGGCGAGCTGCACCAGGTCGCCGCGCTCGCCGCCGAGGCCGCCGACGAACTGCGCGCGGCCGTCGTCGAGTTGCGCCCCGCCGCCCTCGACGAGGACGGCCTCGTCGCCACCCTGCGCACCCAGATCCAGGTCCTCGACCGCGCCCACACCGCCCGCGTCACCTTCGCCGGCCGCGGCGTGAAGGCCCTGCCCTCCGCCCAGGAGGAAGCCCTGCTGCGCGTCGCCCAGGAGGCCCTGCACAACGCGCTGCGGCACTCCGGGGGAGAGCACGTCGACGTCGCTCTGGACCGACGCGGCAGCGGAGCGGTCCTGCGGATCACGGACGACGGCAGCGGCTTCGACCCGAAGACGGTACGCCGCGCGGGACGCCATCTGGGCCTGGTCTCCATGCGGGACCGGGCGAGCGGCGTCGGCGGCACGCTGACCGTGGAATCGGCGCCCGGCAAGGGCACCGTGATCGAGATGGAGGTCCCTGGTGGCTGACGCAATCAAGGTGCTGCTCGTCGACGACCACCAGGTGGTCCGCCGGGGCCTGCGCACGTTCCTCGAAGTGCAGGACGACATCGAGGTCGTGGGGGAGGCCGCGGACGGCGCCGAAGGGGTGGCCCGGGCAGAGGAGCTGAAGCCGGACATCGTCCTCATGGACGTCAAGATGCCGGGGATGGACGGCGTCGACGCCCTGCGCAGGCTCCGCGAGCTGGACAACCCCGCGCGCGTGCTCATCGTCACCAGCTTCACCGAACAGCGCACGGTGATCCCGGCCCTGCGCGCGGGCGCCGCCGGGTATGTGTACAAGGACGTCGACCCGGACGCCCTCGCCGGAGCCATCCGCTCGGTCCACGCCGGCCACATCCTGCTCCAGCCCGAGGTCGCGGGCGCCCTGCTGTCCCAGGAGGAGGCCAACTCGGGCCTGGGAAGAGCGGGGTCACTGACGGAGCGGGAGCGCGAGGTGCTCGGCCTGATCGCCGACGGCCGCTCGAACCGGGAGATAGCCAGGGCCCTGGTCCTGTCGGAGAAGACCGTCAAGACGCACGTCTCGAACATCCTGATGAAGCTCGATCTCGCGGACCGTACCCAGGCCGCCCTGTGGGCCGTGCGCCATGGCGTGACCGGCTGAAACGCTCTCCGCAGGGCGTGACGGACGGCAATACGGAGGGTTCCGCTCCGGACTGAGATTCATACCGTCGTGGGAATGTCCCCCGGATGGCGCATCCTTCGTGGATCTCCACCGTTCTCCAGTGCGTGCTGCGGCGACTGCCGCGGCCATCGCAAGGAGGACTGAGAAGTGAAGAACCTGAAGAAGGCAGCGGCCGTGACGATGGTGGCGGGTGGCCTGCTGGCCGCCGGTGCCGGAATGGCCTCCGCCACCGACGGCGCGCACGCCGACGGCCAGGCCGTGGGCTCCCCGGGCGTCGTCTCGGGCAACGTCGTCCAGGCCCCGGTCCACATCCCGGTCAACGTCTCGGGCAACAGCGTGAACGTCGTCGGCATCCTGAACCCCGCCTTCGGCAACCTGGCCGTCAACAAGTGACGACCCCCCAGGACAGGCAGTGACCTCCGGCCTCCCGGGTTCCCCCGGGAGGCCGGTCTGTTGCGCTGCCGGCCCGTCCGGCGTTCGCGGACGAGGCACGGTCAGGGCCGATACGGGCGCATGAGGGCAGAGCCCTCAGGGACGGTCACCCCCACGCCCGCACCCGGCGGCCACCGCTCAGCGCACGCCCCGCTCCCGCTCCTCCACATACGCGTTGTACGCAGCCACCTGCGCCCGCCGAGCCACCCGCTCCACCGGACGCAACGCCTCCGTCCGAGCCCCCATCTCCGCGGAGCTCACCGCACCCCCGTGCCCGTTCTCCCGCGCCAGCGAGATCAGCAGCCCCACCCGCTGCGCCAGCTCCAGCACCCGCACGGCCCGCGGCGGATACCCCGGCGCCAGCACCTCCCGCCCCCGCTCCGCCCGCGCTCGGTACGCGTCGATCGCCGCCTCCGCCACCGGCCCCGAACCGGCCACATCCAGCCGGGACAGCACCTCGGTCGCCTCCCGCAGGCCCTCCGCCAGCTCTCGCTCGGCCTCGCCCAGCGACGGCACGTCGGCCGGCGGCGCCTCGCGCACCGGCAGCACCTGCCAGACGACCTCGACATGCACATCGCCGTCCGGCCCGGCCTCGTACACCTCCGGCACCAGTCCCAACGCGGCACCGTGGCAGATCACCGCCTCCTCGGCGTCCATCGCGCGCGCGTTGAACTCCGGCGGCCCGCTCAGCCCCAGCGGATGCCCCGGCGCGGGCAGCGCGACCCGCAGCCCGCTCACCCCGAGCGTGCGCAGCCGCCCCAGCCCCAGCGTGAGACCCACGGGCGCCGACTCGCCGGGCAGCCCCTCCACCCGGTGGACGGCGTCGTCGCCGACGATCTCCAGCACAGCGTCATCCGGCGAGACAAGTCCGGCCAAAAGGGCATTTCCCCAAGCCGCAAGGCGTCCTGAACGTGGTTCCGAGAGCATGCCCCCACCCTAAGGACCGGACCGATGGAATGAAGGGGTGGACCGGTGGCGTAGATTTCGTTGAGGGCTGCGCCCACAGGCGCACGCGACCACCGAGACGCCGAGACCGGTCACACTGCAAGGGGAGACAACGCGCTCATGAGCGATGTTCTGGAGCTTCAGGACGTATCCGTGGTCCGTGAGGGCCGGGCTCTGGTGGACCAGGTCTCCTGGTCGGTCAAGGAGGGCGAGCGCTGGGTCATCCTCGGCCCGAACGGCGCCGGCAAGACCACCCTCCTGAACGTCGCGTCCAGCTACCTCTACCCCAGCAAGGGCACCGCGACCATCCTCGGCGAGACCCTCGGCAAGCCCGGCACCGACGTCTTCGAGCTGCGCCCGCGCATCGGCGTGGCCGGCATCGCCCTGGCCGAGAAGCTCCCCAAGCGCCAGACCGTCCTGCAGACCGTGCTGACCGCCGCCTACGGCATGACCGCCACCTGGAACGAGGACTACGAGGAGGTCGACGAGCAGCGCGCCCTCGCCTTCCTCGACCGCCTCGGCATGACCGAGTACGCCGACCGGAAGTTCGGCACCCTCTCCGAGGGCGAGCGCAAGCGCACCCTCATCGCCCGCGCCCTGATGGCCGACCCCGAGCTGCTGCTCCTCGACGAGCCCGCCGCCGGCCTCGACCTCGGCGGCCGCGAGGACCTCGTCCGCCGCCTCGGCCGCCTCGCCCGCGACCCGATCGCCCCCTCGATGCTCATGGTCACCCACCACGTCGAGGAGATCCCCCCGGGCTTCACCCACGTCCTCATGATCCGCCAGGGCAAGGTCCTCGCCGCCGGCCCCATGGAGCTCGAACTCACCTCCCGCAACCTCTCCCTCTGCTTCGGCCTCCCCCTCGTCGTCGAACAGGTCGGCGACCGCTGGACGGCACAGGGCCTCCCGCTCTCCTGACCCGCTCCTCCACCACGCGAAACCCTGATGGAGAACCCCGGTAAGAAGGCCCTTCGAACGATCGGCGCCCTGTCGGTGACAGGGTCCGCGGTCCTACCATGACCATGTGGAAATCGACGCGTGGGTATGGTGGTTGATCGGCGCGGCGGCGCTCGGCATCGGGCTCGTGATCACCGCGATGCCCGAACTCGGCATGCTGGCGGTCGGTGCCGTCGCGGCCGCGGTGGCCGCCGGTGTCTTCGGCGGTGACGCCGTCGTCCAGGTCGCGGCCTTCGTCGTCGTCTCCACCGCACTCATCGCCGTCGTCCGGCCCATCGCCAACCGGCACCGCGCACAGCGCCCCCAACTCGCCACCGGCATCGAGGCGTTGAAGGGCAGACAGGCCGTCGTCCTGGAGCGCGTCGACGCCTCCGGCGGCCGTATCAAGCTCGCCGGGGAGATCTGGTCCGCCCGGGCCCTCGACACCGGCCACGCCTACGAAGTGGGCCAGGAAGTGGATGTCGTGGACATCGAGGGGGCCACGGCCATCGTCATGTGACCTCGCACGACGTATCTGGCGCGAACGCGCCACGAGGTACGCGACGGTCTGTCAGACTCGACCAGCAAGATCTTCAACAAGCATAAGATCTGCCGAAGTTGCCGCAGCGGAGAAGGGATACGGGGAACGACGATGGAACCGGTCATCATCGTCCTGATCATTCTGGTGGTGTTGGTCTTCATCGCCCTGATCAAGACGATCCAGGTCATCCCGCAGGCGAGCGCGGCCATCGTCGAGCGCTTCGGCCGCTACACGCGGACACTCAACGCGGGCCTCAACATCGTGGTCCCGTTCATCGACACCATCCGCAACCGCATCGACCTGCGTGAACAGGTCGTGCCGTTCCCGCCGCAGCCGGTGATCACCCAGGACAACCTGGTCGTGAACATCGACACCGTCATCTACTACCAGGTGACCGACGCCCGCGCGGCGACCTACGAAGTCGCCAGCTACATCCAGGCGATCGAGCAGCTCACGGTCACCACGCTCCGCAACATCATCGGTGGCATGGACCTGGAGCGCACCCTGACCTCCCGCGAGGAGATCAACGCGGCCCTGCGCGGTGTCCTCGACGAGGCGACCGGCAAGTGGGGCATCCGCGTCAACCGCGTCGAGCTCAAGGCGATCGAACCGCCCACCTCCATCCAGGACTCGATGGAGAAGCAGATGCGCGCCGACCGTGACAAGCGCGCCGCGATCCTCACCGCCGAAGGTACGCGTCAGGCCGCGATCCTCACCGCCGAGGGTGAGAAGCAGTCCCAGATCCTGCGCGCCGAGGGTGAGGCCAAGGCGGCCGCCCTGCGCGCCGAGGGCGAGGCCCAGGCGGTCCGTACCGTCTTCGAAGCGATCCACGCCGGCGACCCGGACCAGAAGCTCCTCTCCTACCAGTACCTCCAGATGCTCCCGAAGATCGCCGAGGGCGACGCCAACAAGCTCTGGATCGTCCCCAGCGAGATCGGCGACGCCCTCAAGGGCCTGTCGGGCGCCATGGGCAACCTCGGCGGCCTGGGCGGCGGTTCGGGCAACGGCGGATCCCCGGGCATCCCCGGCCAGGCGACGGAACGCCGAGAAAAGCCGTCGATCGACTGAGAGCTGTCGTACGCAAAAGGCCCGCCTTCTCCACGAAGGCGGGCCTCAACGCCTCCAGGGGCGCGGGGAACTGCGCGACGAACCACAACGGACCCGCGGCCCACGAACCACCGATGGGCCCACGGCGAATGGTCAGGCCGCGTCCGTCGCCAGCCAATCCGGCAGCGCGGCGAACTCCTCGGCCCCCAGCGTCAGCAACATCGCATCGGCAGGAGTCGGCTCGAACGGCTCCCGCAGCAACGGCATACCCGCCTGCTCAGGCGTCCGGTCCGCCTTGCGGTGATTGTCCTCCGCACACGAGGCGACCGTGTTCAGCCACGTGTCCTGCCCGCCGTGCGACCGCGGCACCACGTGGTCCACGGTCGTGGCCCGGCGCCCGCAGTACGCGCACCGGTGCCGGTCCCGCACCAGAACACCCCGCCTCGACCACGGCGCTTGTCTTCGGAACGGCACCCGTACGTATCTGCACAGCCTGATCACCCGGGGCGCGGGTATGTCGACCTCGGCTCCGCGCATACGCAGTTCGGGGTGGGCCTGCTCGACGACGGCCTTGTCCTGGAGCACCAGAACGACGGCTCGATTCAACGTCACCGTCGACAGCGGCTCGAAGCTCGCGTTCAGTACCAGCGTGTCCCGCATTGCAGCCCACCTCCCGTGCGCACCTGCCCACCCCCTGGCGGGCTGGGATCAACTCTGGCCGGGCACGCCGAGATGGACAACGAAATAAAAAATGCCCGCCCCCGATCACTTCCATGACCGGGGGCGGGCAAACGTTCCATGAACGTCAGGCTTCGGCGGGCACCTCGTACTCGGCGATCACGTGGGCACGCCCGAGCGTGTGGAACCGCAGGTTGAAGCCGACGACGGCAGGGCTCGCGTCCGAGTCCGGGCCGAGCTTCTCCTGATCCACGGCGTACACCGTGAACACATACCGGTGCGGCCCGTCCCCGGGCGGCGGCGCGGCACCACCGAAGTCCTTCGACCCGTAGTCGTTGCGCGCCTGTACGGCACCCTCCGGCAGCCCCTCGAACTTGCCGCTGCCCGCACCCGCCGGCAGCTCGGTCACGGAGGCCGGGATGTCGAAGAGGACCCAGTGCCAGAACCCGCTCCCCGTGGGGGCGTCCGGGTCGTAGCAGGTCACGGCGAAGCTCTTGGTCCCGGCCGGGAAACCCTCCCAGCGCAGCTGCGGCGAGGTGTTGCCGGCCGCGTGGACCTGAGCGTCCTTGAGGGTCCCGCCGGCCTCGACGTCCTCACTCGTGACCGTGAAGGACGGCACGGGCGGATGGAAGTCGTGGGGCAGCGGCCGCCGCTTGAGCTCGGTCACTTCGATACCTCCTGACGAAACAGTGGAATCAGCAGTTCCGAGCCTAGAACCAGTTGCGCTTGCTGCCGACCTCGGACAGCCACTGGTTGAGGTACGCCGCCCAGTCGGTCCCCTGGAAGTCGTGCAGACCCACCTGGAACGAACGGAAGGTGTCACTGCCCTCGCTGAACAGCCCCGGCTTCTTGTCCATCTCGAGGACGACGTCCATCGCGTTGCCGTCCGCCACGAAGCTCAGCTCGACCTGGTTGATCCCGCGGTACTGCTGCGGCGGGAAGAACTCGATCTCCTGGTAGAACGGCAGCTTCTGCCGCGTACCGCGGATGTGGCCACGCTCCATGTCCGCGTTCTTGAAGCGGAAGCCCAGCTGGATGAAGGCGTCGAGGATCGCCTTCTGCGCCGGCAGCGGGTGCACGTTGATCGGGTCCAGGTCGGTGGAGTCCACGGCGCGGGCGATCGCCAGCTCCGTCGTCACACCGATGTTCATGCCGCGCAGCGTCTGACCGTCGATCGTGGTGATCGGCGTCTCCCACGGGATCTCCAGCCCGAACGGCACCGCGTGCACCGCCCCGGGCTGCAGCTCGAAGGCCCCGCCGAGCTGCATCTTCGTGAACTCGATGTCCTGCTTGTACTCCGAGTCCTGGCCCTCGACCTCGACACGGGCCTGAAGACCCACGGACAGGCCCTCGATGTTCTGGCTCACGGACCCGCCCTGAATCCGCACCTCGCCCTGGACGACACCGCCCGGAACGACGTTGACCTCGGTCAGCACCGTCTCGACCGAAGCACCGCCGGCCCCCAGGCTCGCGAGCAGCTTCTTGAACGCCATGACTCTCCTCTTCTCAGAGTGGATCCCTGATCCCTACAAACGCGATCCGGCCGTGGCCGGTTCCGCGCCCCACCCTGGCAAGGCGCAGGCTTCCTGACCACCCCGTCGCGACCACCCGTCTCCACTACCCTCGGACGGCATGATCGCGACCCCCGACCGTACGCCCCTTCCCCGGAACTTCTTCGACCGCCCCGTCCTGGAGGTGGCCCCCGACCTCCTGGGCCGGATCCTCGTACGTACGACCCCGGACGGTCCGATCGCCATCCGCCTCACGGAGGTGGAGGCCTACGACGGCCCGGACGATCCGGGCTCGCACGCCTATCGCGGCCGCACCCCCCGCAACGACGTGATGTTCGGTCCTCCCGGACACGTGTACGTCTACTTCACCTACGGCATGTGGCACTGCATGAACCTGGTGTGCGGTCCCGAAGGCCGGGCGAGCGCGGTCCTGCTGCGCGCCGGCGAGATCGTGGAGGGCGCCGAGCTCGCCCGTACCCGTCGACTCTCGGCCCGCAACGACAAGGAACTGGCCAAAGGCCCCGCCCGTCTCGCCACCGCTCTGGGCGTGGACCGAGCCCTGGACGGCACGGACGCCTGCGCCTCGGGCGAGACCCCGCTGAGGATCCTCACCGGCACTCCGGTCCCCTCCGACCAGGTACGGAACGGTCCACGGACCGGAGTGGCAGGTGACGGAGGCAACGGCGACATGCATCCCTGGCGCTACTGGATCGCCAACGACCCTACGGTCAGCCCCTATCGGGCCCACGTCCCCAAGCGTCGTTCAAGTTGACGCGCCATGACGAGACGCGTAACGTGGCCCGAGCCGCTGAACCGGGTACTGCGAAGTCAGCAGCCGGAGCGGCCAACCCACTACCTGCTACACCCCCTCAGCGGGGTCGATTCCGGCGTGCCCGCATGCCCGAATTCGAATCCGCGGAACCCGATTATGAATCGGCCGGGGGAATCAGCTAACGTAGTGAATGTCGAAAGGCCGACGGGCGAAAGCCCAAAGCCCAAGGCAATCCCGCCCGACAGGGAATCGGATCGGAAAACGATCTGATAGAGTCGGAAACGCAAGACCGAAGGGAAAAGCCCGGAGGAAAGCCCGAGAGGGTGAGTACAAAGGAAGCGTCCGTTCCTTGAGAACTCAACAGCGTGCCAAAA